>JBEVHG010000101.1:0-5385 GCA_040511335.1 Mycobacterium sp.
CGTCGACGCGCTGTCTCGGATGGTGGGGCAGGCTGGTGGAACAGTCACCGGGACGGTGGCGTTGACGCGGGAGTTTGTGGACGCCAACTCCGCGGAGAAGCTGCTGTCGGTGGTGAACTCGCCGATCGTGCCCGCCGGAGCGCAGCTTTCCACCACCTCGGTTGATCAGGGTTCACAGGCCGGTGACCTGCTGGGTATCGCGGTTCTGATCAACAAGGATCCCGCGGTTCGGGTCGTGGACGACGCGCAGCGCGAAACCGTGCTGGCGGCTCTTCGCGACACCGGTTTTGTGACGTACGGCAACCAGCACATCGGTCCGGCAAACACCGCGCTGATCGTGACCGGCGGGGGGTTGGACCAGGACGCGGGAAACCAGGGTGCCACCGTCGCCCGTTTCGCCGCGGGCCTGGCGCCGCACGGCGCAGGCACCGTGATCGCCGGCCGTGACGGCTCGGCGTCCGGCACCGCCGCGGTGGCTGTGACCAGGGCGGACGCCCGCCTGACCAACGCGGTCAGCACGGTCGACGACGTCGATACCGAATCCGGCCGCATCACGATCGCGCTGGCACTGCAGGACCTGATCAAAGGCTCTCGGCCCGGCCAGTACGGCATCGGCCAGGGCGCGTCGTCGGTAACGACCCCGCAATAGTCCCCCGCAGGCGGGCGGTGCCCCGGCATCCGGCGCGTCAGCGGCAGCTTGTCGGCGTCGGTGTTAAGGTGAGATTCCGTGGGTCGGCAGGCCCCAGCTAGTCAAAGCGTTGTCCTGCGCCGTCACGGAGGTTGCCGTTGCCAGCGTTACGCAAGCACCCACAAACCGCCACCAAGCATCTCTTCGTCAGCGGCGGGGTCGCGTCTTCGCTCGGGAAGGGCCTCACCGCGTCCAGCCTCGGGCAGCTACTGACAGCGCGGGGCCTGCACGTGACGATGCAGAAACTCGATCCGTACCTCAACGTCGATCCCGGCACCATGAACCCGTTCCAGCATGGCGAGGTATTCGTCACCGAGGACGGGGCCGAGACGGACCTCGACGTCGGGCACTACGAGAGGTTCCTCGACCGCAACCTGTCCGGCTCGGCGAATGTTACTACGGGACAAGTCTATTCATCGGTGATCGCCAAAGAACGCCGCGGCGAGTACCTGGGTGACACGGTTCAGGTCATCCCGCACATCACCGACGAGATCAAGAGCCGCATCCTGGCGATGGCCCAGCCGGACGCCGCCGGGCACCGTCCCGATGTGGTGATCACCGAAATCGGCGGCACCGTCGGCGATATCGAGTCGCAGCCGTTCCTGGAGGCGGCCCGCCAGGTGCGCCACGACGTCGGCCGCGAGAATGTGTTCTTCCTGCACGTGTCGCTGGTCCCGTATCTGGCGCCGTCCGGCGAACTCAAGACCAAACCGACACAGCATTCGGTGGCGGCGCTGCGCAGTATCGGTATCACACCCGACGCGCTGATCCTGCGCTGCGACCGCGACGTGCCCGAACCGCTGAAGAACAAGATCGCGCTGATGTGCGACGTCGACATCGACGGTGTGATCTCCACCCCCGACGCGCCATCCATCTACGACATCCCCAAGGTGCTGCACCGCGAGGAACTGGACGCCTATGTGGTGCGACGGCTCAACCTGCCGTTCCGCGACGTCGACTGGACCGAGTGGGACGACCTGCTGCGTCGGGTGCATGAGCCGAAAGAGACCGTGCGGATCGCGTTGGTGGGCAAGTACGTTGACCTGTCCGACGCGTACCTCTCGGTCGCCGAAGCCCTGCGCGCGGGCGGGTTCAAGCACCGCGCCAAGGTCGAGATGCGGTGGGTGGCCTCCGATGACTGCGCAACAGACAGCGGCGCCGCCGCGGTGCTGTCCGACGTGCACGGCGTGCTGATTCCCGGCGGGTTCGGCATCCGCGGTATCGAGGGCAAGATCGGCGCCATCCGCTACGCCCGCAAGCGCGGATTGCCGGTCCTCGGACTGTGTCTGGGCTTGCAGTGCATCGTCATCGAAGCGGCCCGCTCGGTCGGGCTGACCGAGGCCAACTCCGCGGAGTTCGATCCGAAAACGCCCGATCCCGTAATCTCCACGATGGCCGACCAACGCGATGCCGTCGCCGGTGAGGCCGATCTCGGCGGCACCATGCGCCTTGGCGCCTATCCGGCCGTATTGGAGGCGGGTTCCATTGTGGCGCAGGCATACCAGGCCACCGAGGTCTCAGAGCGGCACCGCCATCGCTATGAGGTCAACAACGCCTACCGCGACCGCATCGCGCAGAGTGGCCTGCGATTCTCCGGCACGTCGCCCGACGGACACCTGGTCGAGTTCGTCGAGTACTCCTCCGACATGCATCCCTTCATCGTCGGAACACAGGCCCATCCGGAACTCAAGAGCCGGCCCACTCGGCCGCATCCGCTGTTCGGCGCGTTCATCGGTGCGGCGCTGGACTACAAGGCCGCCGAGCGGTTACCGGTGGAGATCCCCGAGCAGCGGGCCAATGGCGCCGAGCACCCCGACAACGTCGGGCAGGTGCTGCACGATGCCTCCCTGGAAAAATCCCAGGTCCGTGGCTGAACACGACTTCGAGACCATCGCCTCCGAAACCATCTACGTCGGAAAGATCTTCGCGTTGCGTGCCGACGAAGTGCGGATGCCCCGCGGCAACACCGCGCGACGCGAGGTGGTCGAACACTACGGCGCGGTAGCCGTCCTGGCAGTCGACGACGACAACAACATCGTGCTGGTGTACCAGTACCGCCATCCGCTTGGGCGGCGGCTGTGGGAACTGCCGGCCGGCCTGCTGGACCTGGGCGGTGAGCCGCCGCACACCACCGCCGCGCGTGAGCTCAAGGAGGAAGCGGGTCTGGAAGCCAGTCAATGGCGGGTGCTCGTCGACCTGGACTCCACGCCGGGCTTCAGTGACGAAAGCGTGCGCGTCTACCTGGCCACCGGGCTGACCGACGTCGGTAGGCCCGACGCCCACGACGAAGAAGCCGACCTGACATTGCGATGGTTTCCTCTGCAGGAGGCAGTGCGGATGGTGCTGAGCGGGGAGATCGCCAATTCGATTGCGGTGGCGGGGATCCTGGCCGCCCACACGACGACCGACGTCGCGACGCTGCGGCCGGTCGATGCGCCGTGGATCGACAGACCGACAGCATTCTCGCGCCGGAAGGGGCATTGATGACCACCTTTCGGTCGAAACTCGACGACCAGTTGCAGGGCTATCTCGACCACCTGACGATCGAGCGGGGCGTTGCCGTCAACACCCTGACTTCCTATCGACGCGACCTGCGGCGCTATGCCGAGCACCTGGCGCCGCGTGGTATCGACGACCTGACCAAGGTGACCGAATCGGATGTCAGCGATTTTCTGGCGTCGCTGCGGCGCGGCGATCCGGACAGCGGAATCTCCCCGCTGTCAGCGGTTTCCGCGGCCCGCGCGCTGATCGCGGTACGCGGGTTGCACCGGTTCGCCGCCGCCGAGGGACTCACCGAACTCGACGTCGCCCGGGCGGTGAAGCCACCGACCCCAAGCCGGCGGCTGCCCAAGAGCCTGACCATCGACGAGGTGCTGGCGCTGCTGGAAGGCGCGGGCGGTGACAGCGCCTCAGACGGTCCGCTCACGCTGCGCAACCGAGCCCTGCTCGAGCTGCTGTATTCGACCGGCGCGCGGATCTCCGAGGCAGTCGGACTCGACGTCGATGACATCGACACCGAAGCCCGGTCGGTCCTGCTGCGCGGCAAGGGCGGCAAGCAGCGCCTGGTGCCGATCGGTCGGCCGGCCATCACCGCGCTGGACGCCTACCTGGTGCGCGGGCGCCCCGAGCTGGCCCGCCGGGGCAGGGGAACCCCCGCGACCTTCCTCAATGCCCGCGGCGGCCGGTTGTCGCGGCAGAGCGCCTGGCAGGTGCTGCAGGACGCGGCAGATCGAGCCGGCATCACCGCGACGGTGTCGCCGCACACCCTGCGGCACTCCTTCGCCACCCACCTGCTCGAAGGCGGCGCCGACGTCCGCGTCGTGCAGGAGCTGCTCGGACACGCGTCGGTTACCACGACGCAGATCTACACGCTGGTCACGGTGCACGCGCTGCGGGAGGTTTGGGCGGGCGCCCATCCGAGGGCGCGATAGACGGTTGAAGAGCCGTGCGGCGGCTACGCTGGATCTGCGACGTTTGGAGGAGGCGGGAAGGCGATGACGAGCGTTCAACTGCCCCGGCTGTTGACCCTTGAGGATTGGGACGCATTCCCAGAGGACAATATTGCCCACTTCGAGTTGCAGGAGGGCGTGCTCATCGTGACGCCGAGGCCGTTGCGGCCCCCGACGCCCGGGCAGTGTTCCGCTGCGTCTGGACCCCGACGCCGTCGGTGAGTGACAGGGGTGCGCCCCTAGCCGAGCAGTCCGCGGATGTCGTCGGCGGTGAGAGTGGAGCCGAAGGCGTTGCCGTCGTCGATAACGCTGGCGAACAGTTTCGCCTTGCGGGCGTTGAGGGCCATGACCTTGTCTTCGATGGTGTCGCGGGCGATGAGCCGGTACACCATGACGTTTCGGGTCTGGCCGATGCGGTGGGTGCGGTCGATGGCCTGGGCCTCAGTGGCCGGGTTCCACCACGGGTCGAGCAGGAAACAGTAGTCGGCCTCGGTGAGGTTCAGCCCGAACCCGCCCGCCTTCAAGCTGATCAGGAACACCGGCGCGGCTCCGTCCTTGAACCGCTGGATCACCGTGGCGCGGTTGCGGGTTCGCCCATCCAGGTAGCAGTAGTCGATTCCGTCGGCGTCGAGGCGATCGCGCACTCGGCCGAGGAAGCGGGTGAACTGGCTGAACACGAGCGCGCGGTGGCCACCGTCGGCGATGTCGCGCAGGTGCTCGGTGAGCACGTCGATCTTCGCGCTGGCCATTGTGTCGTGCGCGGCGTCGACGAGCCCGGGGTGCAGCGCCATCTGGCGTAACACGGTCAGCGATTTCAGAATGGTGAACCGGTGCCGCTGCATGTTGTCGAGCAGCCCGAGCACCTTCTGGCGTTCTCGCTGCAGCCGCTTGTCGTAGAGCGTGCGGTGCCGGGCCGGCAGGTCGATGTCGAGGATTTGCTCCTGCTTCGCGGGCAGCTCGGCGGCCACCAGCTCTTTGGTGCGGCGCTTGACCAGCGGCTTGATGCGGCGGCGGAACAGCGCGAGAAGCTCGGGGTCACCGGCCTTCTCGATGCGCTTGGCGTAGAAGTCGGCGAACTTCGTCGGACTGGGAAACAACCCGGGGGCGGTGATCGACAGCAGCGACCACAGCTCCATGAGGTTGTTCTCCATCGGCGTGCCGGTGACCGCGAGCTTGAACGGCGTGGCCAGCCTGCGTGCGCATTGGTAGGTCTTGCCCTGGCGGTTCTTCACGTACTGGGCCTCATCC
>JBEVHG010000102.1:0-10773 GCA_040511335.1 Mycobacterium sp.
CCTTTCCTTCGAGGTCCGGCGCCGCGGTTCGGCCGGCCGGCTGAGATTCCGCTTGCAGTGACATGTGCATTTTCTCCTTAGAGCAGGCCCGCTGTGAGCCCGCCGTCGACCATGTAGTGCGCACCGGTCACGAATTGCGCGTCGTTCGAGATAAGGAAGGCGACAAGCTCGGCGACCTCCTCGGGCGCGCCCCACCGGCCCTGCTTGAGCGTGATGAGCTCATCGAACGGCATCGGTGCGATGCCTTCGATGGGCGCGACAAGACGTTCGCCCATCTCGGTGGCGATGATGCCGGGGCACACGGCGTTGACGCGGATGCCTAGGCCTCGCAGTTCGATTGCAGCCGATTCGGTGAAGCGGATGACGGCGGCCTTTGAGGCGCAGTAGGCACTCAGCAGCGGCGCACCGGCAGTGCCGGCGACCGACGCCAGGTTGACGATGGCGCCACCGCCTGCGGCCACGAGGGCGGGAATCGCCGCCTTGGTGCACCGAAACGTCCCCGCGACGTTGATGTCGAACAGGTTTGTGAACTCCTCGTCGGACAGCTCGGCGATCGGCTTGGCGATCTCGATGCCCGCATTGTTGACCAGGCCGTCGAGGCCCCCGAACTCGGCGACGGCGGCAGCCACGGCGGCATCTACATCCGCGGTCGAGCGGACGTCGCACCGCAGCGCAATGGTGCCGTTGCCGAGCGCCTCGGCCGCGGCGTGTGCACCGTCTTCGTCGAGGTCGGCGATCGCGACACGCGCGCCGGCAGCGACGAATCGGCGCGCGATCGCCAATCCGATGCCGCGTCCGCCACCGGTGACAAGCGTCCGGCGTCCGCTGAGTTCAGCAGGCGTAAACTGCTGCGGGAGCGATTCTTTCGTCGCCATATTCTCGGTCCTCTGTTTCTTGAGTGCTGCCGAATGAGCACGTTATGGCTTCCCAGAAGGCGCGTCTTTGGTCTGCGGCGCCGAATTGTCCGGTGACTCTCGTCGTCGCAGGACAAAGAGCCGTCACCCCGCTTCGAACTCAGCTTCGCTGCTGGAGGTGCTCGAGCGCCTGGGCGGCGGCGTTGGCACCGCACATGCCGTGTGCACCCGGTCCGGGCGGGGTGGCCGCCGAGCAGATGTACATTCCGGGTATCCCGAGCCGGTAAGGATTCAGGGTGGTCCGTGGTCCGAACACGAGCTGACGGATGTCCTTGGCACCGGTGACGATGTCTCCGCCAACGTAGTTGGCGTTATACACCGACATCTGGGTTGTCGAGCGCACCGCGAGCCCGATGATGCGGTCCCGGAATCCTGGTGCGAACCGCTCGATCTGGGCGGTGATCGCCTCGGTGGCATCGCCCGTAAAGCCGTGCGGGACATGGGCATAGGACCACACCGGATGCGTGTCGCCGATCGACCGGCCGGGGTCTGCCAGGTACTGCTGACCGACGAGCACGAAAGGCCGGTCCGGCATCCGCCCCGCGTGAATATCGCGTTCGGTGGCGGCGATCTCCGCGTAGTCGCCGCCGAGATGGACTGTTCCCGCGTTGCGCGCGTCGGGATTGGTCCATGGCACGCCGCCCTCGACCGCGAAGTCGACCTTGAAGGCCCCGGGACCGTGCCGAAATCGGCGGAAACCGCGAGAAACCCGCGCCGGCAATCGGTCACCGAGGATGTCGGCGATGGCGCCGGGGCCGAGATCGAACATCGTCACATCCGCCGGCGGCAATTGCGCCGCCGATTCGATCCGCACGCCGGTTTCGATCTTGCCGCCGAGATCTCCTAGCAGCGACACCAGCGCATCGGTGATGGATTGCGAGCCCCCGGCCGCGACAGGCCAACCATGGCGATGGCCGGCGGTGATGATGCCGAGTCCGATCGCGGACGTCATCGGATAGTGCAGCGGCCTGAACGTATGCGCCGCAACGCCACCGAACAATGCGCGCGCCCGCTCGGTGCGAAAAAACCTGGCCAGAATCGACGCGGGCAGCACGGTAGGTGCACCGAAGCGGGCCAGCGTCAACGGATGGTCGGGCACCCGCAACAGCGGCCCCATGATGTCCTCGCCGAGCGCGTCGAATCTCGCCGACGGCCCTGCAAACAGGAGGCGCCACCGGGATCCGTCGGCACCGAGCCCGGCAGCGGTCTCGTCCACCGAGCGCCGCAGCACGCCGGCGTCACCGCCGTCGAGTGGGTGTACACAGTCGATCTCGGGCCATCTCCACTGCAGGCCATATCGTTCCAGCCCGAGGCCGTTCAGGAAGGTGGACCCGACGGCCATGGGATGAAACGCCGAGCAATGGTCGTGCAGCAGGCCGGGCACGATGGCCTCGCTCGAGCGGGCGCCGCCGCCGACCTCGTCGGCCGCCTCCAGCACCGTGACCTGCACACCTTCTTTGGCGAGGGCGACGGCGGCGGCGAGCCCGTTGGGCCCGCCACCAACCACCAGCGCGTTGCTCACGCCACCGCTCCGAACCGGCCGTCAGTCGTAGACCGGGACCACGTCACCTGCAACGGGATCGGTCCGTTGGGCAGCCACGGCTGTTCGTTCACCGCGTCGGCCACCTTCCAGGTACCGCGCTGGATAACACCAAGCGCCGCGTCGATGAGCTTGTAGCGCTGGATCTTGCTTCCGAAGGCCTCCGACTCAACCCACGCCACCATGAGTTCGCCGGGCGCGAACTGAGCCTCGTCCTGCACCGCCGCGATCAGATCCTCGTTGTGCAAGTGACCGTCGCCGAAGTTGAAGCCGATCAACGAGTTGCAGACGAGTTCCGCCTCACGCACGGTGCGGGTGTCGATATCCGGGAGGTTCTTGACCAGCACCGAGAACAGGCCCCGGCCCTGGCTGTGCATGGACCGCCACCCGATCGTCTGCTGCGTGAAGATCTCCGCCTGCTGCGGCTCGTAGCCGAACGCGACCAGCTGGTCGACCTGATTGGGAGACGAACGCGTGACCCGGTTCAGCTTCTGCTCGGCACCGGGCGCGAACGCCCACGTCGCCGTTGCCCAGTTGCCCGCGTACTGCCGCATCGCGGGCAGGAAGGACACCAGGTCGGGTCGCAGGTTGCCCAGCACCGGGAAGAACGCCAGGCCGGCCACGATGGCGACGGTCAGCCACGGCGAGGACATGTCCGCGATACCGTAGCCGTCCCAGTTCGGGAAACCGAGAAACAGGAAGATCGCGCCGTAGGCGAACAGCACGTTCCACTCCAACGGCACCGCGAGCGGGAACGTCGAAATGATGAACAGATGGAACCCGACCATGATTACCACCCCGATCACCGTAAGCCACGGCCAGGGTGAGAACAACAGGGCAAGCGGCGCAACGATTTCCACGACCGTGCCTGGGCCATGCGCCATGAAACTGGCGAGGTGGGACGGACGGAGGTCGTTCGGGTAGTCGCGGTAGTGGGCCCGCTTGAGCCACCTGAACGGCAGCGACGGGCTGTTGCTCACCATCGGCGGTATGACATTGGTGAAGTGCAGGCCGAATTTCGAGAAACCGGCAGCGATCCACACGATAACGATCAGCAGCTTCAGCGCGATGATCATGTCGACGAACGGCAGCACCGTGAAGAAGAACAGTGCGGGCAGGTACTGCTCGCCGCGCGCGGCCAGGAAGATGGTCTTGTCGCGCAGCCCAATCAAGACCAGCAGGACCATCGGGGCGATCAGCAGTGCGGGGTTCACCAGGCCGGATGTGTTGTCCGGCAGTGCCGCCGACAGCGAATCGCTGCGCACACCCGGCAACACCAGCGGCACGACCACGCTGACGATCAGGGCCAGGTAGAGCGCGACGTCGAACCAGGTGCGCCGGTTACCCGCGGTGAACGGCACCCGCCGCCACGGACGCAACCTGATCGTGCCTGGTCGCGCCCAATACAGGATGCCTCCCATCATCGGTTTGGTCTTGCCGGCCAGCGGGCCCCATGACCCGCCGACCCCGATGGTTTCCAGCAGCACCGTCCACAGGATTGCCTTCTGGTAGACGATCGGCTCGTTCCACCACTGCGAGACATGCCAGAACGCCGGCAGGTCGGAGGTCACCGTGGCCACCACGATGCCGCCCAGCGCATAGAAGAGGACGAGCTTGACGATGTAGATGGTGTGAATCATTCGCGGCACGCCGTAGCCGTTGTCGACCCAGTTCACGGCGAGGGTCTTCACTCGTTCCAGGAATGGTTGCTGCAGGAATGTTTCGGGTTCGACACGGGGGAGGTTCGGTTGTGTGAATCCCATGATCGGCTCCTTCTCGGTAGTTTCAAGTTAGGGTCTGTGGCTGTCTTGGGGGTGATCAGCGGTTTTCGGCGATCGACCGTCGCAGCCGAGGTTTGTCGATCTTGCCGACCGGGTTCTTGGGCAGGTCGTCGAGAATCGTGATCTCAACGGGCAGCTTGAATTTGGACAGCGACCCGGTGAGGTGCTCACTTATGCGGTCGGTGGAGACGGCCGCGCCGGAACACAGCGATACGAAGAGCACCGGCTCCTCGCCGTACACCGCGTGGGCGCGGCCGATGACTGCGGCCTCGGCGATCTCCGGCAGCTGGTAGACGACGGTCTCGATCTCCTTGGGGTAGATGTTCTCGCCGCCGCGAATGATCATGTCCTTGGCGCGATCGACCAGCACCAGGTAGCCGTCCTCGTCGAGCCGCCCGATGTCTCCGGTGTGTAGCCAGCCGTCGATGACGGTCTTCGCGGTTTCCTCCGGACGGTTCAGGTAGCCGCGCATGACGTTGGGTCCTGCCACCAGGACCTCACCCGGCTCTCCCGGTGGAACTTCGTCGTTATTGGCATCGACGATCCGAATCTGCTGCCCCGGCAACGGAAGCCCGACGGTGCCGGCCTTGCGCAGGCCGTCCAGCGGATTGACGGTGCAGGCGCACGAGGTTTCGGACAACCCGTAGCCCTCGATGAGCGGTATGCCGTAACGGCTCTCGAACTTGTTCAGAAGCTCCACGCTTGCGGGTGCGGCGCCGCAGACGGCGAACCTGACGGCGGACGTGTCCGGCCGCACTTCGGCGGGAAGGTCGGCGAGCATCGTGTACATGGTCGGAACCGCGGAGAAGTACGTCGCGCGGCTCTGTTCGAGCCGGTCGAAGAAGGTCGTCGGGCTGAACCGGCCGGCGATGGTGACGCGGCCGCCCGCGAGGAGCGGCGTCAGCGTGCCGACCACGATCCCGTTGACGTGGAACAGCGGCAGCACCAGCAGGCTGTGGTCGTCGCTGGTCATCTTGAATTCGTCAATCGCCATGCGGCACATGGCGTTGAGGTTGGCGTGGTCGAGCATGACGCCCTTCGGACGGCCGGTGGTGCCGCTGGTGTAGATCAGCAGGGCGAGCGTGTCGTCGCCGTGCGGTGCGGGTTCGATGTCGGCCGCGGCAGGCCCGGAACTCAGATCGTCGGTCGACAGAACTGTCACGGGGGCGTCGATCTCCAGCGGCGCGTCGATGACGACGAGCTTCGCGTCGGCGTCCGTGATCTGGTAGGCGGCCTCGGCCGGCACCAATGTCGGGCTGATCGGCGTGACCGCAGCGCCCAAGCGCCATGCGGCGAACATCGCCACCACAAACTCGGCCCGGTTCGGCAGCTTGACCGCCACTACGTCCCCCGCCGACACGCCGTGCTCACGCAGCACCGCACCGGCTCGCCGGACCGCGTCGTAGAACTGGCTGTTGGTCAGGGCCGTGTTGTCGTCTGCGACCGCCGGCGCGCCTGGCGCTTGTGCGGCTCGGAGATCGGGCAGTGCCGAGAGGTTCATGTGAGGTGTCCTGGATAGGAGTTCAGGTTGATGTGCTAAAGCTACGAATCGACCGGCCCGTCCACACCGTCTTGAATCGACGAAGTCGCCCGTCGGTGTTGTCGCCGGGAGACAAACGAGTCGACGGAAACGTTCGCGCAGGTCCACGGCCCGATCTAGGGTCGAGTTGTGGGCGCCCCGGCCCGGTACGACGACGCAGCCATCAGCGAGAACTCCGCTGTGGTCCTGTCCAGGCTGAGCGAGCGGCTGGGCGAGATAACGCGGGCAATCCAACAGCGGCTCATCGCCGACGTCCCCGAGCTCCGCGACGATTCGGCGTTGGTCGAACTGCTGGGCGCGAGCGTCGAGGGCAACGTCGACATGGTTTTTCATGGCCTGCGATACCAAATCCCGATCGACAAGATGAAACCGCCGACGGCGGCCCTGGAGTACTCCCGCCGGATGGCTCAGCGCGGCGTACCGATGAATCCCTTGGTGCGGGCCTATCGGCTCGGTCACGAATTGCTCCTGGAGTTCGGCCGCGACGAGATCACCGATGCTGGGCTCGATCCGCGCATGAGCCTTGCCGTCTTCGAGCGGATGACGGCGCAGACGTTTCGCTATGTCGACTGGATATCGCAAGAAGTGGTGGTCGAATACGAGCGAGAGCGTGAGCGGTGGCTCGACAACCGCAACAGCGCACGGGCGGTGCGCGTTCGCGAGGTGCTCGCAGCGACCGACGTCGATCTCGACGCGATAACCGCAGCGATTCGCTATCCGATGCGGCGGATTCACCTCGGCCTCGTCCTGTGGCTGCCCGAGCAGACGGCACAGGGCGACGAACTCGTCCGCCTGGAAGGATTCCTTCGCGAACTCACCGAATCGCTACAAACACAAGGAAGTCCGCTGTTTGTCGCCGCCGATCGGGTGAGCGGGTGGGGATGGATTCCGCTGAACCGTGCCGCCGCCGACACGGCGGTCGCCGACGTTCGGCGGTTCGTCGCCAACCATGACGACTCGCCGTCGGTTGCGCTCGGTTCGCCGCTGCCCGGCGTCGAAGGATTCAGGCGGTCGCACAGGCAGGCGCAGCGCGCACGGAACGTGGTGCTCGCAGCCGGAGCCGACGCGGCGTCGGTCACCGCAGCGGACGATCCCGGTCTCGCAGCCGCCGCATTGCTCGGCAACGATCTCGAGGAAGCGCGAGCGTGGGTGCGCGAGGTGCTCGGACCGCTGTCCTCGGACACCGAGAACGACGCGCGCCTGAGAGAAACGCTGCGTGTGTTTCTCCACCACGGTGCCAGCTACAAGGCCGCCGCAGACCAACTCAACCTGCATTTCAATTCCGTCAAGTACCGAGTGCAACGGGCGGTGGAACGGCGTGGCCGATCGATCGGCGAGGACCGGCTCGACGTCGAACTCGCTCTGCTGGTCTGTCGCTGGTTCGGCGAGGCCGTTCTGCTCTCGACAGCATCCGAAAAGTAACCGTGGGAGCGGATATGCGCGCATTGACGGTGAATCCCCGTGAGCCGGGATCACTGCGGGTCGAAACGGTCACAGACCCTGCGCCGGGACCAAACGAGTTGCTCGTCAGCGGGTTGGCCATGGGGGTGTGTGGCACCGATAAGGAGATCGCCGGGGCCGAGTACGGTTTTGCTCCGCCGGGTCACGATCGGCTGGTGCTGGGTCACGAGTCGCTTGGGCGCGTTCTTCGAGCCCCGCCGGACAGCGTGTTCGGCGCCGGCGACCTGGTGGTCGGTGTGGTTCGGCGCCCGGACCCGGTGCCGTGCGGGGCGTGCGCCCGCGGGGAATTCGACATGTGCCGAAACGGTCGCTACACCGAGCGCGGCATCAAGGAGCTCGACGGCTATGGCAGCGAACTGTGGTGTGTGGAAGCCGATTACGCGGTGAAACTGGACCCGCGACTTGAGCATATTGGAATGCTGATGGAGCCGACGACGGTGGTGGCCAAGGCCTGGGAGCAGGTGCATTCCATCGGGCGACGGGCCTGGTTCGAGCCCAGCCGCGTGTTGGTGACGGGGGCCGGGCCGATCGGTCTGTTGGCCGCCCTGCTTGGAGTGCAACAGGGTCTGGACGTGCATGTCCTCGACCGGGTCACCGAGGGACCCAAACCCCGCCTGGTCGAATCGCTCGGCGCGACCTACCACCACGAGCCGGTCGACGAGGTGGCCAGCCGACTTCAGCCTGATGTGGTGATCGAGGCCACCGGTGCTACCCGCGTGGTGTTCGACGCGATGGCGAACACGGCCAGCTACGGCATCGTCTGTCTGACCGGCGTGTCACCGGCCGGGCGCACATTGAGTGTCGACGCCGGCACTATCAATCTGGAGCTCGTGTTGGAAAACGACGCGGTCGTCGGCTCGGTCAACGCCAACCACCGGCACTACCGCCAAGCCGCCGATGCTCTGGTCAACGCGGATGCGGGCTGGCTTGACAGTTTGATCACCCGGCGAGTGCCGCTCGAGCGGTTCTCCGAGGCGTTCACGGCGCAGCCCCAGGACGTCAAGGTCGTCATCACGATCGACGGCTCATCATAGGAACGGCCAAGAAGCGGGAACATGTGTAGTGCAGAAGCGACACCCCGCACGGTTGCCATCACAGGTTCAGGAAGTGGCCTGGGACGCGAAGTTGCCCTCAAGTTAGACGGACGGGGCTACGGGGTGTTCGGTACGGGCCTGAAGCCCCAGGAAGTCGACGACCTGACTGAGGCTTCGATGCTGAGCTCCAACAGTGATTCGGCAAGCGCGCCTGAGGATTTCGCAGGTAAGACGCAACAGGAAGAAGGTGCCAAGTACACATGAGCAACTACACAGTTGGCTACATCGTCGGTAGCCTTTCGACAGACTCGATCAACCGTACACTTTCCAAGGCGTTGATCCGGTTGGCGCCCGACAACCTTGCGTTTCAAGAGATTTCCATCGGCGAACTCCCGTTGTACAGTCGCGACTTCGACGCTGACTACCCGCCCCCGGGTCGGGCACTCAAGGATGCGATTGCCGCGGTCGATGCGGTGTTGTTTGTGACACCCGAATACAACCGCGGCATCCCGGGCTGCCTGAAGAACGCCATCGACTGGGCCAGCCGGCCATTCGGGACGAACTCATTCGCTCGCAAACCCTCGGCCGTGATCGGCGCCTCGCCGGGCAAGATCGGAACCGCTGTGGCGCAACAGAGTTTGCGCAGCGCGCTCAGCTTCTGCAACTCGCCGCAGATGAGTTCGCCCGAGGCCTACGTCCAGGTCACTCCGGGACTGATCACCGACGACGGTGAGGTCACCGAGGAATCAACGGAGCAATTCCTCCGTGACTACATGGAGGCGTTCGCCGTCTTCGTCACCCGTGTTCTCACCGTGCTGCCGCGTGAGCGCTGACGAAAGGGAGCAGAAGCATGGATCTACATCTGTGGGGCAAGACCGCCGTCGTCACCGGCGCGAGCAAGGGCATCGGGCTCGCGATCACCCAGGCGCTGGTGGGCGCAGGTGCCCACGTGGTCGCCGGATCTCGCAGCCGCGGGCCCGATCTCGGGGCGCTGGAGGAGTCGGGGAAGGTGAATTTCGTATCCGCCGATCTGTCGCAACCCGACGGCGCCGATGACCTGATCGCCGCTGCGGCCGACCGCGGCGGCATCGATGTGCTGGTGAACAATGTCGGCGCGGTCACGGTGCATCCCGGCGGCTTCGAGACTGTTACCGACGACGAGTGGCAAAAGTCCTGGGACCTCAATGTGATGGGGACCGTCCGGCCGACCCGGGCCGCGCTGCCCCAGATGTACCGCCGAGGCGGCGGATCGATCGTCATCGTCGGATCGGTCAACGCGTACTACCCCGACCCCGGCATCTACGACTACTGCGCCACCAAGGCCGCCGTCACCAACTTCGCCAAGGCCTTGTCAAAGGAATTGGGCCCGAAGAACATTCGAGTCAACTCCATCAGCCCCGGCCCCGTGACCACCCCGCTATGGCTGGACGAAGGCGGAGTCGCCGACACGATTGCCGGTGCCAGCGGTCAGACCGCGGAGGAGGTCAGGGCCGCGACGGCCGGTGCCGCGCCGACGGGCCGGTTCACAACCCCGGACGAAGTTGCCAACCTGGTCGTGTTCCTGGCCAGCGACCGCTCCGCCAACATCACCGGATCCGATCTGAGGATCGACGGCGGCTTGATCACCACCATCTGACGTAGTCGAGCGCATCCTTATCGCGCCCGCGACGAGCACGGACGGGTTTGATCGCCGTCATGAACGGTCCTCCTGGACATCGCGCGCGAGTCTGAGCAACTTGTCAAGTTCCTCGACGAGGTATCCCGCGATGACATCGATGTCGGGCACGAGCTCGCGACAGCCGATCAACCCGAAATGCATCTGTCCGCCATAGCTGTTCTCACCGTGATGTTGAATCCCTGACCGTCCGTGACCACCGAAACGGGGTAGATGGCAATCAGTTTCGCGCCACCGAGGTAAGCGTCGACGTTCGGGCCCGGAACATTCGAAATCACCAGGTTAAAGGGCGGGATCCGGCGTAACAGGCCCATCGCGGACGCGACACGGGCGGCCCGGGCTACCAGCGCGGGCGGCACGAAATCCGTGACGTCCTCGACGAGTCCGGGCGGGATCGCAGCCTGTTGGGCCTTCGCGACCTTCGTCGCCTCGTGCACTGCCGTGAGGCGGCGTACGGGGTCGTCGAGATGGGTCGGCAGCGAGGCCAACATCGCCGACACCTTGTTGCCCATCTTCGATTTGCTGGCCTCGTCGCGAACCGAGACGGGAATCATCGCGACCAGTGGGACCTCCGGGAGCGCGTCGTGGTCGATCAGCCACTGCCGGAGCGCGCCGGCCGACATCGCCATCACGACGTCGTTGACGGAGATCCCGAATGCGTTCTTGACGGTCTTCACGTCATCGAGCTCGACGCTGCGCATGGCGAACCGCCGATGTTGGGTGACCTTGTCGTTGAATGGCGTCTGGGGGGCAAGCCCGGGTGCGATTGCGATGAGCTCGCCGTCGCGGTGTCCGCCACCCAGTATCGCGCTGACATACGGCGTGAGA
>JBEVHG010000103.1:0-6619 GCA_040511335.1 Mycobacterium sp.
CCGACCGTCGCGGCCTTGCGCAGCGACCCGATGCCCAGCACGATCGTGCAGAAGATCACCGGGGTGATGATCATCTTGATCAGGTCGACGAACATGGTGCCGAGCACACCGACCGATCTGCCGACCGACGGGAACAGCAGCCCCACCACCACGCCGGCCGCCACGGCCACCAGCACGGCCACGTAGAGCCAGTGCGTACGGTCGCGACGTTCGGGTTGCTTAGGTGATTCTTCGAGCGGGGTCCGCTCCGGATCGTTGGTCATGACCAGTACCTCCATCGCTTGCCGACGCGTTCCGGGCTTGGGTACCCAAGCTTGTGATCGCAATCACACTTTACGGCGGTCCAAAGTTGACCCGCCGCGTTTTCGGGGGTGGAGAAGTTCGTCGTACCGCTCCGGGATGCAGAACGCGACTATGCGGTGTGAGCGGCTGCGCGGCCCGGTGGCCGACGAGATCTTGCACTTGAGGTGTCGGGGTTGACGGTCAATATGCGCGACGACGCCGTGCGCGGCTCGCTGGGCTGAGCACCTTTAACCCGCCGGTCGTGGCCGTGGTCACCCTGTGGACGAGGCAGTCGTACGGCAGGCAGGTGACACGGCGGCGCCGCTGGGATTAGGCCACATACCGACAAGCCAAATGGCAACGGACAGCTGGGCTTCGGTGTTGGTCGGCTGCGTCATGGCTACTCCTCGTGTCGTGCACGTGGGGTAATCAAAAGAGCTACGTCACACCTGGGCGGTCGCGGCGGCCAGCGCCTCGGCGAAGGTGTCCAGGTCGTCGGCGTTGCTGTCGACGTGTGGGGACACCCGCAGCACCGGCGCCCGCAGTTCGAACGGCGCGCGCTGCACTTCGGCATACGTGGTGACGATTCCCCGCTCTGCGATCAGCCATGACCGGATCCGTTCGGGGTCGGCGCCGGCGACGGGGGCCAACGTGGTGATCGCCGTCGGCTCGTCGGTCGCCTCGACGACTCGCCACCCGCGCACGTCGGCCAGCGCGGCGCGGGTCAGGCCGCCCAGCTCGGCCAGCCGTGCGCGCACCTCGTCGGCTCCTGCAGCCAGGTGTTCGCCGAGCGCGACCGAATAACCCACCCGCGCCGCCACGTTGGCCTCGCCGTTTTCCAGCCGCTCCATCACGGTGAGCGGTAGATCCCATTCCGGCGGCGGCAGCCGCGGCCGAAGCCGCGCTGCGAGCTCCGGCCGGATTGCAAGGATGCCGACGCCGCGCGGGCCCGCCATCCATTTTCGCGACGACGAGTAGATCGCGTCGACGTCCACGGCGCAGTCCAGATGACCCAGCGCCTGGGCGGCGTCGATCACCAGCGGCACTCCCAGCCCGCGGCACACCTCGGCCAATGCGCTCATCGGCTGCACCAGCCCGCGGTGGCTGGCCAGCGGGGTGAGGTGCACCAGCGCGGGCGGGTCGGTGGCGAGCTGGGCGGCCGCATCGTCGACGAGCAGCCGGCCCTCACCGTCGGCCGGCAGTGCACGCACCTCGAACCCGTTCACGGCCATCAACGCCAGGTTCGGGCCGTACTCGCCGGGCAGGCACGCAGCGGTGCGGGCGTTCGACCAGGCGCCGAGCAGGAGGTCCAGCGCGTGGTTGGACCCCGTGGTGAAGACGACGTCGGCGGGTTGCATCCCGGTCAGCGCGGCGACGGCGGCGCGGCCCGCATCCAGCACCGGCGCCGCGGCCTGCGCGGCTACATAGCCGCCGACCTCGGCCTCGTGCCGGGCATGCCGAGCCGCCGCGTCGATCACCGCGAACGTCTGCCGCGAGCAGGCGGCGCTGTCCAGGTGCACACCGGCGACCTTCGGCCGTGCGGCCCGCCAACGCTCGGCAAGGCTCATTTCGTCGACAGCGACAGCCCGAAATCCCCGGCCGCGTCGGTCCACCAGTGCGTGCACCGAAGACCGGCGTCGGCCAGTTCGGCGGCCACCCCGTCCGGCCGGAACTTGCACGACACCTCGGTGAGCATCTCCTCGCCGGCGGCGAAGTCGACGGTCAGGTCCAGCGCATCGATCCGCACCCGCTGCGGACTCGATGCGCGCAGCCACATCTCGATGCGCTCATCGGCGTCGTTCCAGCGGGCGACATGCTCGAAGGCCGTCAGATCGAAGTCTGCGTCGAGTTCGCGGTTGACCACCGCCAGGACATTGCGGTTGAACTGCGCCGTCACACCCGCGCTGTCGTCGTAGGCCCGTACCAGCCGATCGGCGTCCTTCACCAGGTCGGTGCCGAGCAGCAGGCTGTCACCGGGCTGCAACGTGTCGGACAGCGCCGAAAGGAACTGGCCACGCGGCCGGGGCGTGAGATTGCCGATCGTAGAGCCGAGGAACACGACCAGGCGTCGCCCGACACGCGGGATCTTGCCGAGGTGCTCCTCGAAATCACCGCACACCGCGTCGATTTCGACGCTCGGGTACTCACGTTGGATGGCCGCGCCCGCCGCTTCGAGCACGCCGGCGTCGACGTCGAACGGAATGAATCGGCGCAGTGATCCCTCGTTCCGCAACGCATTCAGCAAGATCCGGGTCTTCTCCGAGGTGCCGCTGCCAAGCTCCACCAGGGTGTCGGCACCGGAGGCGGCGGCGATCTCGCCCGCGCGCCCGCGCAGGATCTCGGCCTCGGCGCGGGTCGGATAGTACTCGGGCAGCCGGGTGATCTGGTCGAACAGGTCGCTTCCCACGGAATCGTAGAACCATTTGGGCGGCAACGATTTCGGTGCAGCGCTTAAGCCGTCGAGCACATCTCGGCGCAGCGCGCGGGTGGCGGAATCGGCCGCCAGGTAGTTCGACAGCGAGAAGGTCATTGCGATCCTTTCAGCCCGATCAGCTCGACACGGGAGCCGACGACCTCGACGAGATGGCGGTCGGGGATCTCCTGCCAATCAGGGTCGTCGTCGTACGGTTCGCTGGCCAGCACCACGCCGTCGTCTCGACGCAGCACCGACAGGGTGTCGCCCCAGGTGGTCGCCACCATCCGAGATCCGTTGGCGGCCAGGATGTTCAGTCTGGCGTTGGGGTCGGCCGCTGCGACCTCGCCGATGGTGTCGCCCAGAGCGTCGAGCCCCCGCTCGAAAATCAACGCCGCCAGTCGCGCGCTGTCGACGATGGATTCGGCGGTCGACACCGGTGGCAGCACCGCGCGGTTGACGATGCCGTTGTGGGACAGCAGCCAAGTGCCGTCGGTGAACGGTGCGGACGCCGACGGTTCGATCGGCATGCCGATGCTCGCCGAGCGCACCGCTGCGACGATGCAGCCACTTTGTAGGGCGGGCGCCACCGACGCGAACGAGGCGTCACCCCACAACGGCGCCGCGCTGCGCCACCGGCGCGCCACCAGGTCGTCGAAAAACCCGACACCCCAACCGTCGGCATTCATCAGGCCGTGCTTCTGGCGCCGCGGCCCATACGACTGCACCAGCAGTCCATATGGCGGCTCGAGCACCAGCGACGACACCGAGCGCGGCTCGCCCAGCCAGCCGAGATGCCGACACATCTAGGTCACATCCCAGGCCAACCGGACGCCGGAGAAGATCTGCCGACGGATCGGATGGTCCCAGTTGCGGAAGCTCGGCCGCAGGATGTCGGCCGCCACCGCCCAGGAGCCGCCGCGCAGCACCTTGTAATCGCCGTCGAAGAACGGCTGCGAGTACCGCTCGTAGACCATCGGCGTGAAGCCCGGCCACGGCCGAATCGGCGAGGTCGTCCACTCCCAGACGTCGCCGAGCATCTGTTCGGCACCGTAGGCCGACGCGCCCGCGGGGTAGGCGCCGACCGGCGCGGGCCGCAACGCGTCGCCGCCGAGGTTGGCCAGGTGTTCGGTGAGCTCCGACGCGCCCCACGGGAAGCGGCGGCGACTCCCGGCCCGCGGGTCCCAGGCGCAGGCCTTCTCCCATTCCTCCTCGGTGGGCAGCCGCGCCCCCGCCCACGCCGCGTACGCCTCGGCCTCGAAGTACGTGACGTGCTGGACCGGTTCGTCGCCTGGGATGTCCTCGATGTGGCCGAAGCGGGTGCGGGTGGCGTCGGGATTCCAGAACTGCGGTGCATGCAGGCCCGCCTGCTGGCGGTACGACCAGCCGCGATCGGACCACCACCGCGGCTGGTCGTAGCCCCCGTCGTCGACGAACTGGCGCCATTCGGCGTTGGTGACCGGGACGCGGCCGATCCGGAAGGACGGCACGTCCACCACGTGGGCGGGCCGCTCGTTGTCCAGCGAGTGCGGTTCGGTGACCGCATCGACACCGAGCACGAACGGACCGCCGGGCACGAGTACCGATGTGCCGGCCACACCGGGCCGCCCAGCGGGCAGCCGCGCACCCCTGTCCAGCAGCGGGGCGCCTGCCCGCAGGTTGAGCGCCTGCAGCATTGTTTCGTCGTGCTGATTCTCGTGGCTGATCACCAGCCCGTACACGAAGGAGAGCGACGGGTCGTCGGCGTCTTCATCGGGCAGCGTTTCGAGGCTGTCCAGCGCCTTGGCGCGCACGGTGTCGCAGTAGGCGCGGGCATCGGCGGGCGGCAGCAGCGGCAACTCGACCCGGCTCCCGCGCGAATGCACGAACGCGTCGTAGAGCCGGTCGATCTCGGGCGGCAGCATTCCGGGGCGGTCGGGATTGCCGTCGCGCAGCAGCCACAGCTCTTCCTGCTGGCCGATATGGGCGAGATCCCAGACCAGCGGGCTCATCAACGGGTCGTGTTGGCGTCGCAGTTCGGCGTCGTCGAACGCGACAAGCCGCAGCGTGCGCTCGCGCGCGCGGGTCAGCTGTCGCGCCAGTGTCTCGCGTGAAATCACAGCTCACCCCGTGCCAGTTGGCTGACCGCCTTGTCGATCCCGTAGCGCACCGCGCGATCCGAGAAGTCATCGGCCGCGCAGCGACCCTGCTGCACCGAACGCACCAGCTGTTGCATCGATTCCTGAAGTTCTGCCGGTGCCCGTTCGGCGGCGGCCAGCACACAGCGGTTGGCCGCGGTGTAAAGCCGGTCGTCACCGAGGCCGATCCGCGCGGCCCGGTCCCACGCGGTGGCCACCGCTTCGGTGGCTTCGGAGGCGATGTCAGCGGCGACCGGGTCGTCGAGCAGCGTGACGAGGGTGAACACCGCCGCCGGCCACACCGCGTCGGGCACGCTGTCCAGATAGCGGATCTCCAGCCAGCGCCGCGGCCGCACCGGCGGGAACAATGTCGTCAGGTGGTAGTCCAGGTCGGCCGACGTCGGTCGCCGACCCCCGAGCACCGCTTGCCCGTCGGCCCAGTCCGCGAACGGCACCCACTGCGTCACCGACTCCGCGGTTCCGGCCCTGTGCACCAACATCACTGGGGCCCGTAGCGCGTACCGGGCCCAGTCGCTGGCGGGGTCGTCGCCGCTGGCGCCGAGGATCGGACCGCAGCGAGCCGAGTCCAGCTGACCCCACACCCGTTGACGGCTGCTACGCCAGCCCGTGAACCGGCCGCCGAGCAGCGGCGAGTTGGCGGCGATGGCGATCATCGTCGGACCAAGCGCATGTGCGAGCCGCACCCTTGCCGCCCACTCCGACGCCGGGCCCGCATCGAGGTTGACCTGCACCGATGCCGTCGACGTCATCATCGCCGATCCTGCGGCCGCGGTGCCGCTGGCGGCGAAGAACTGCTCCATCGCGCGGTAGCGCTCGCCCGGGTTTACCCGCATCGCGGGCCGCAGCGGGTCGGCGCCCAGGAGCACCAGGCCAAGGCCGGCCTGCGCGAACGCGCCACGAAGCACGGCGCGGTCGGCGGTCATCGCCGTGATCGCCGCCAGCGGGCCGGTCATCGGCGGTCCCGACAGTTCGACCGCACCGCCGGGCTCGACGGTGACCACGCTGTCGCCGGGCAGCGTCGGCACCCCCGCGATGACTTCCGTCAGTTCGTCCCAGCCGGGGCGGCGCATCGGATCGGACAAGTCGTAACAGTGCGCCTCGACTTCCAGGCCCACCTTGCCCACCGGACCGTCCAGCAGACAATTTCCGCCGATGTGCAGGGCGGCGTCATAGGCGCTAACCAACTCAGAAGTGATGGTGAAGGTCATATCGACCATCCCTTCTGTCCCTGCCGAGAGTCCGGTCGGATTGTCGTCCACACACCATCTTCCAGAGGGCACCGACAAACTCCCGCCATCTCGGGTGACAAGTTCATGACGGGTACCCGAAAATCGCGCTTCCGTTACTGGCCGAGCGTGTTCTGCATGGCACCGGCCAGCACGTTCACCGCTGGGCCCGCGTTCCCGGATTGGCACACCTTGGCCTGCAGCAGAACGTTCTCCCGCTTGCGGGTCTGGGTGAAGCAGCGACGGTCGGTGCCGGCCTCCTGCTTGACCCACTCCGCGTCGGTCGCGGCGGGCGGCCCGCCGGTGAACGACCACACCTGCGTGGTGAAGTTGTCCAGATGCATTGCCGTGGTCTGGCCCGAACACCCCACGGTCCGGTCGACGACGCGGTGGAACGCCCGGTCGGCGGCGTCGACAGTGGCGAAAGCACCGACCGCCTGCTTGACGAAGTGGGTGGAGTCGGTCGCCGACTCCTGGGTCACCGCGCCGTTGAAGGACGCCAGGTCGGGATCGTTGTACACCTCGGGCAGCCCGATGTCCGCCCAGTTGTTGCACACCGG
>JBEVHG010000104.1:0-13495 GCA_040511335.1 Mycobacterium sp.
GTTCCGGGCTTAGAAGTTTCCCTTGGCGATCTCCTTTAACGCGGCCTTCTCCAACTCGGCATCAGCCAGCAGACGCTTGAGCGTGGAGTTCTCCCGCTCGAGCTCTCTCAGGCGCTTCGCGTCATTGGCCTTCAGCCCACCGAACTGGGTACGCCAGCGGTAATACGTCGGCTCCGACACCCCAAGCTCGCGGCAGACATCCGCAACGTCCTTGCCCTCACCCAGCATCCGATCCGCGGTCACCAGCTTGCGCACCACCTGCTCCGGACTGTGTCGCTTCCTCGTCGTCATCACCATCGAGCCTTCCTGCCCACAATCCTGGGCGGCAAGACTCTCACCCAGCCTTGGCCGGCCACCAGCGCAGAGAAGGCCCGCGGGATCCCGGATCGGGTCGTGTATTGCCAGTACCGCTATGACCGGGCGAGGCGCACCCTGCGCGGTATCGATGAGCAGGTCGCCAAGGCAGAGCGGGCGCGCCGATCAGTCGACGTCCCCGGCGGCTCTACAGCCGTGCCACAGCAACTTGACAGGGCGCTGACAGAAATGGCACGAACGCACCATTTTCGTCGGCAATTGTGCTGTAATTTCCGGTCGATGGCGGTAGTGTTGCGGGTAGCAGCCGGTCGGTCAGCAAACCACAGAAAGTGTGACGATGGCGACCTCACAGTTCCCCGCACGACGGTTGATCCTTGCCGGCGGATTCGTGCTCGCGGTCGCCGCGGCGCCGGCGGTCGCCGTCTTCACCACACCCATGGCGGGCACCACGGCACCGCCGATCGCGGCCTGCACTTCGGGTGAGGAGGAGGATGTGTACACCACCGTCTGCACGCCGATGTTGGTGCCGAATTCACCGTTCGGGACCGTCCCGGGTAACCCTGACATTCCAACCATCGACGGCATCCCATGCGCCGGGCGGCACAGCGGTTCGTGCATCGGGCTGGCCGAAGAGGCAGAGGCGGCGGGCCCACCGGCTATTCCGCGTTCGATCATAAGTTCCAGCCCCTAGCCGACCCCGTACGGGGAACCGGTGGAATGGGTGCAGAACTCGTTGAGCTTCCATAGAATCCTCCCGACGACTCGGTCAGCAATAACTACAGAAAGCGTGACGATGGCGACCTTCCAATTTGCAGCACGACGCCTGATCCTTGCCGGTGGATTCGCGGTCGCAGTTGCCGCAGCCCCCGCGATCGCCGTCTTCGCCGTACCGACAGCGGATACGTCCGTGCCGGTGGCGTGCGCGGGCGGTGAAGAAGAAGACCTCTATATACCGGAAAACTGTGTCCCCCACACGGTGCCGAACGCGGGCTCGCCGTTCCAGGCAATCCCGGGCAACCCGAGTCTGCCCGCGGTGACTCTGCCGGGCGGCGGCGGCGCCATCCCGTGCACCGGCCATAACTCTGGTGAGTGCATCGGCCTCGCCGAGGAAGCCCAAGCCGAGGGCCCGCAGCCGGTTCCGCGCGCGACTTTCGGCCAGTAGTCGCAGGCGGCGGCCCGGGCGCCACCCGGTTCGCCTAGAGTTGTCTCATGCCTGCCAAATCTGATCCCGCCGAACTCGGCGAAGTCGAGCCGCTTGCCGATCACACCGCGCGCCAGGCCAGGCGCGTCGTCGCCGCCTATGCGACCGACGCCGATGAATGCCGGATCTTCTTGTCGATGCTCGGCATTGGACCAGCGAAACTAGAGGCGTAAGTGGGTCCGGGGGGCGGCCGGGGGGTCAGCTCCGGGGACTCCGACTTCGTCGTGGTGGCCAACCGGCTGCCGATCGACATGGAGCGGCTGTCCGACGGCACCATGGAGTGGAAACGGAGTCCCGGCGGCCTGGTCACCGCGCTGGAACCGTTGCTGCGGCGGCGGCGCGGGGCCTGGATCGGCTGGCCGGGCATACCCGACAGCGACGAGGACCCGATCGTCGAGGACGACCTGCAGCTGTACCCGGTGCGGCTGTCCACCGACGACGTGGCCCAGTACTACGAGGGGTTTTCGAACGCCACGCTGTGGCCGCTGTATCACGATGTCATCGTCAAGCCGATCTACCACCGAGAGTGGTGGGAGCGCTATGTCGACGTCAACCGGCGCTTCGCCGAGGCCACGTCGCGCGCAGCGGCACACGGCGCGACGGTATGGGTCCAGGACTACCAGCTACAACTGGTGCCGAAGATGCTGCGGATGCTGCGGCCCGACCTCACCATCGGATTCTTCCTGCACATTCCGTTCCCGCCGGTGGAGCTGTTCATGCAGATGCCGTGGCGGACCGAGATCGTCGAGGGCCTGCTCGGCGCCGACCTGGTCGGTTTCCACCTTCCCGGCGGCGCGCAGAACTTCCTGATCCTGTCGCGACGACTTGTCGGTGCGAACACCTCGCGAGCGACGGTCGGCGTGCGCTCCCGCTTCGGCGAGGTTCAGGTCGGCTTCCGCACGGTGAAGGTGGGCGCCTTCCCGATCTCCATCGACTCGGCCGCGCTCGATCGCAGGGCCCGCGACAGAAGCATCCGACAGCGGGCCCGGGAGATCCGCAGCGAGCTGGGCCACCCGCGCAAGATCCTGCTGGGCGTCGACCGGCTGGACTACACCAAGGGCATCGACGTTCGGCTGCGGGCGTTTTCGGAGCTGCTCGCCGAGCATCGGGCCAAACGCGACGACACCGTCCTGGTGCAATTGGCCACGCCGAGCCGCGAACGCGTCGAGAGCTACAAGGTGATGCGCGAAGACATCGAGCGGCAGGTCGGCCACATCAACGGTGAATATGGTGAGGTCGGCCATCCGATCGTGCACTATCTGCACCGCCCGGTCCCCCGTGACGAGTTGATCGCCTTCTACGTGGCGGCCGACGTCATGCTCGTCACCCCGCTGCGGGACGGCATGAACCTGGTCGCCAAGGAGTACGTCGCCTGCCGTAGCGATCTGGGCGGTGCGTTGGTGCTCAGCGAGTTCACCGGCGCGGCAGCCGAACTCCGACAGGCCTACCTGGCCAACCCGCATCACCTCGAGGGCGTCAAGGACGCGATCGAGACCGCGCTGAATCAGACACCGGAAGAGGGCCGGCGACGGATGCGCGCGCTGCGCCGGCAGGTCCTCGCCCACGACGTCGACCGCTGGGCCCGATCGTTCCTCGATGCGCTGGCGTCGACCCGCGAGGACGACACCAACACCAGATGAGGGTCGCCGTGTTCGAGAGGTTCGGCGGGCCCGAGGTTCTCGAATTCGTGGACCTGCCAAGTCCCGATCCGGACGACGACGAGATCCTGATCAAGGTGCATGCCACGACGGTGACGGCAGCCGAGTGTCAAATGCGGCGCGGCCGGCCGCTGTGGGGTCGGCTCATCCTCGGTGTTCTGCGGCCCCGGGGGCGACGACGCAGGCTGGGCCTGGAGCTGGCCGGCGAAGTGGTGTCCGTCGGAAAGGATGTGAGCCTGTTCGCGCCAGGATCAAAGGTGTTCGGCTTCACCGGTTTCGGCTGGGGAGCCAACGCCGAATACATCTGCATGGCGCAATCGGGTTCGGTGGAGATCATGCCGTCCAACGTCGGTTTCGACGACGCCGCGGCGCTGGTCGACGGGCCGTCGACGGCCCTGTACTTTCTGCGCGACAAGGCGCACGTCCGTCCCGGCCAACGGGTGCTCATCAATGGCGCAGCCGGCAGCATCGGCACCTATGCCGTGCAGCTCGCTAGGCATTTCGGCGCGGACGTGACCGCGGTGTGCAGCGCCCGTAACACGGACTTGGTGCGATCCCTTGGCGCGGACCATGTCATCGACTACGCCGTGGAGGATTTCACCCGACGACGCGACCACTACGACGTCATCTTCGACACGATCGGCGCCAGCTCGTTCGCACGGTGCCGCGGTGCTCTCACAGTGGATGGCCGCTACTTGACGACGACGGGATTGGCCAACTGGTTACGCATGTGGTGGACCGGGGTTCGCGGCGGCAGAAGGGTCATCACCGGGATGTCCGTCGACAAACGTGAATTACTCGGCGTCGTCAAGGAACTCGTCGAGAACCGCGAGCTCGTCGCCGTCATCGACCGCCGCTACCCGTTCGAGCAGCTCGCCGAGGCACACCGCTACGTCGAGCAGGGACACAAACGCGGCAACGTGACAATCTCCGTCGCGGCTACATCAGGGTGATGTAGCGGATCAGCCACTTGCCGTCGATCTTCTGATAGTCGACCCGCAACCGGCTGCCGTCGTAGACCGGCTGACGCGATTTGTCGGTCACGGTGCGATTCATGAACACCATGACCGATGCCGAATCGCGTTGCGCGGTAAGTACTCCCACGCCGACCACGTTGGCCTGGCTGACCACCTGCCGCTCACGGGCCTGCGGGATGATGTCGTTGGCGGCACGGTCCTCGAACTCCTGCCGGTATTCGGGCGTGAGCAGCGTGTAGGCGTCGGTGAGGCTGCGTTCGACAGTCTGATAGTCGTAGGCGAACACCTTGGGTATCTGGCCGGCGGCCAGCGGGGCCAGCTCGGCTCGCGCCGCCTGCTCGCTGCGCAGCTGCACCCTGTTCCAGTACAGCCAGCCCCCGACACCGGCGAGCGCGACGAATCCGACGGCCGCCAGCACCGTGACAAACCCCTGCAGCTTGCTCACCCAACCGCGCATCAGTTACCGCCCTCGGGGTACTTGAGGTCGTAGCCGGTCATGTGGCCGTTGTCGTCCTCGTGCACGATGACCCGAAGCCGGTACGGCTGGGACGGCTTGTTGACGCCGTCGATGTCGGTCACGGTGACCCGAACCGACACCAGCACCGATCCGTTTCCGCCGATCTCGTCGACCTTTTCCAGCGCGGCGCCGTTGATCACCGCCTCGGAGCTGGCGTTGGTGTCGCGGAAGATCGCCTTGAGGTTCTCGACGTTGTTGTCCTGGCTCAGCATGTCGCGCAGCGGGCCGCTGGTGCCGTTGACGAACCGGTTCACGCTGTCGTCGATGTTGTCCTGCGTGTAGCTGAACATGTTCACCACGGTCTGCGTGGCGGTGTCGACGAAGCGCTGATCGCGGGCTTGGCTGGCCTCGGCGTGCCGCTGTGCGACGAGCAGCACGCTGACCACCGCGGCCAGCGCCGCCGCCGCGACCAACCCGGTGGCCAGCGCCATGATCGCCACCAGTCTGCGATTCGGGGGCCGGCGCGGCGGAGGACCCGCGGGACGGGGCACCCGCACCTTGACGGTCGTCGGCGCCTCGACGCGCACGCCCGCCGACGAGCCGTTGACGGTGCCGCCGGCAGGGCCGGCCGCCCGCGACGCGCGACGGCGCACGGGTGTTGCCGGCTTCGGCGCCTCCTGCCCCGAAGCCCTCTCTTCTGTCATTACGCCTGCCTCGGATCCAGCATCAGGTCTAACCAGTTCTCCGCGGGCGCCAGTTTGTCAGCACCGGGCGCGTAGACGCCAATCCCGCCGGCCGGGTCGACGAACTTCCCGTTCTGGTCGTAGGTCGCGACGGCCGGACCACCTGCCACTGGGGCCGGCGCCTCCGCGGGCAGTGGCGGCGGTTCGGCGGGCGGCGCGGGTGCCTCCGCCGGGGGAAGTACTGGCCCCGGGGGCGGCGGCGTTCTGCCGTACGGCGGCACGACCTGGTCCGGCGGTGCGAAATAGGGCCACGGCGGTGGCGGGGCGCCAGGCTCGTTGGGCGGCACCGGCAGCGGGAACGGTGCGTGCGGCGCCGGTCCCGGTCCCGGCGGCACCCCCGGCGGCAACTGCACCACCGGCGGTCCCGGATCCGGATCAACCTGCGGCGGGATCATCGGGAACTTGTTCGGCGGCAGGATGTTTCGCCCGTCGGTGATCGGCTCGCCGATCGGGACCGGCGGACCGCGCCACGGGTTGCTGCCGATCGGCACGTAACCCCGCGGGTCGCGGCAGAGCTGGACGGTGGGTGCCCGCTTGCCCGGGAACTCCTGGCACTGATAGTTGCGAGCGCCCCGCACCACGCTGGGATCGCTGTGCGGAACCTTGCAGTACAGGTCGGGGGGCAGTTCGCGCAGGGTCGTGTCTGCTGGCGACCGGATCACCGGTGGCGGGATGAAGCCCACCGAGCACCCGGGCGGATCCTGGAGGTGGACCTTGAAGTCCAGCTTGCCGCCCTCGTCCACCGGCACACCACCGGCGACCGTGTTGAGGGCGGCAATTAGAGCGGGGAAAATCACCAGTGCCTGCTCCAGCGACTTGTTGTAGATCACCCCGATGCGACCGAAGTTGGCCAGGTTGGCGGCCAGCACGGGGAATGTCGGGCGGATACCGCTGAACGCCTCATTGGCCTCGGCGGCAGCGCCGGGCGCGACCTGCAGCACCGAACGCACCTGCGGGTCCGCGTGGGCGACTTCGCCGGTGAACCGCGCCAGCCCGTCGGCGAGCGACCTGATGTCGTCACCGCCGCGGATCTGGGCCTCCAGGAAGGGCCCGGCCTGGTCGATCAACTGCGCGACCTGCCCGTAGTTGGCGTTGGCCTCGTCGACCAGCAGCCGCGCCGACTGGATCAGCCGCGCCAGTTCGGGACCAGAGCCGTTGAACGCCTTGAACGTTTCGCTCAACAGGTCCTGCAGCCGACTGTTGCCGATGCTGCTGACCAATGCGTCGGCTTCGCGCAGCAGCCCCGCGATGTCCTGGCCGATCGCGGTGTGCTGCTGGTCGATGTTGGACCCGTCTCGCAGCATCGACCCCGATGCCTCGTCCGGCGGCACCAGGTCGATGTACTGCTCGCCGACCGCCGAGACGCTCTTCACCGTCGCGGTCACGTTCTGCGGCACCGGTGTGTTGCTGTTGAGCCGCATGTGCGCGACGACGCCGTCGTTGGTCAGCCCGACCGACTCCACCCGCCCGACCGTCACTCCGCGGTAGGTGACGTTGGCGTTCTTGTAAAGGCCCCCGCCCGCAACGAAATTGGCGGTGACGTTGTAGGAGCCGATCCCGACTGCGGCGGGCAGATGCAGGTAGAACGCCGAGATCGCCCCGACCGTGAGCACCGTGACGATCGCGAAGATCGCCAGTTGAAGACGTATCAGCCGGTCCAGCATCTACGCCCCCTCGTGCTGGGTCGCCGTCCCGGGCGGAATCTTGAACGGGTCCGCCGCCTGGCCCGACAAGTTCGCCATCGATCCGACCAAGAAGTCAGGAGTATTGATCACTTCGTTCATGCGCTTCATGTTCGGGTCGAGTCCCAGAGAGGTGGTGAAGACCGTCTCGCCGAGGCGCCGCAGCGTCAGGTCGAAGGTGACAAACACGTTCAGGTAGTCCCCGCGTACCGCCTTTCGGAGGTACTTGTAGTGGAATGGGAAAGTCGGCAGGAACTCGAGATCCTTGATCAGAAAGTCGGCGTTGTCGTTGAAGGACTTGATGATCGGGTAGAGGTCCTTGATGTCGGCTGCGAAGTCGTCCTTGGTCTGGGAAAGGATGTTGGACGCGACGGTGGCGAATCTCTGCAGCGCTCCGAGCGCATCGACGATGTTGGCGCGGTTGTTGTTGAGCACCTCGAGCGCGTTCGGCAGGGCATCCAGTGTGCGTCCCAGACTGTCCTTGCTGCCGGCCAGAATCGCGGCGAACCGATTCAAGCCTTCCGCCGCGGCGATGATGTCCGCGGTCTGCCGGTCCAGTGAGCTTGTCAACTCGGCGAGCCGGGGCACCAGGTCGGTGAAGCTGCCCGCGCGCCCAACGACCGCGCTGTACGCCTCGTCGGTGATGTCCTGCAGCGCACCGAGATTGCCCTTGTTGACCACCACGCCCAGCGACGACAGCACTTCCTCGGTGGTCGGATAGCGGCCGGTGCGGGCTTGCGCGATATTCGAACCCTCGGCGAGCCTGCCGACCGGAGCCTGGTCGACCGGCGCGGCCAGCTCGACATGCTGGGAACCCAACAGGGAGGTCTGCGCCACGGTGGCGGTGGCGTTGGCCGGCAGGTTGACGTTGCTGTCCAGCGACAGCTGCACCGCCGCATAGAAGGTGCCGTCGGGACGCTGGACCGCGTCGATGCCCGACACGCTGCCGACGGTGACGTCGTCGACCATCACCGGCGAGTTCTGCGGCAGGGTGGCCACATCGGGCAGTTCAACCGTCACCGTGTACGAGCCGGCGCCGTGACCCGCGGTGCCGGGCATGTTCAGCGAGTTCAACCCGCCGAATTGGCAGCCGGCCAGCAGCGCGACGCCGCTGCCGATCGCGACCGTCCGGTGGCCAAGGTGGAATGCTCTGTAGCGCAATGGTTTACGCATCATCCCCCACCACCTGCCTCCGCCGGCACCGGCTCAGAAGGCACCGGTCCTGGTAGCGGACCGGTAGCCGCGGGCGCGGGTGCCGCCTCCGGCGCCGGCGGAAGGATCAGCGAGCTGAGATCCATGTCCGCCGCCACCTGGGGCGGAGTCACGCCCGGCGCATTCTGCCACTGCAGGTACGGCACCGGGGTCTGGGCCTTGGCCTCGGTGGCGGGGGTGTCGTAGAGGATCTGGCCTTTGTAGGCGGTGATGCTGTTGATCGGGTGGAACAACAACGGCGGGAAGTTCATGGCGATGCGGCGGAACACCGGCCCCATGCGCTGGCGGCAGATCTCGGCGCGCTTGTAGTTGTCCGAAGAGGCGCCCACGTCGAAGGTGCCACCGCAGATGAACTGCACCGGGTTGCCGAAGTTGGGCAGCGTCAGCAAGCCGCCCACCGTGCCCTGGGCCGGGTTGTAGATGTTGTAGAAGTTCGCCAGGCCGTTGGGCGTGATGTGCAGGATCTGCTCGATATCGTCGCTGTGGTCGGTCAGGATCTGGGTGAACTCGGAAAGCTTCCCGATCTGGCCGATCAACGCTTCGTTGTTCTCGCTCAACAGGCCTCGGACGTCGCCAAGAGCCTGGTTCAGCGTGCCCAGGGTGGCGTCCAGGTCGGTGGAGCTGTCGGCCAGCACCTGCGACACCGAGGCGACGTGGTTGGAGAACTGCACGATCTGTTCATTGCTGTTGGACAGGGCGTTGACCAGAACCTGCAGATTCCGAATGGTGCCGAACAGGTCGGTGCGCGAATCGCCGAGCCGGCCCGCGGTCTGCGACAGCTCCCGCAGCGCCTGCCGGAACGAGTCGCCGTTGCCGTCGAGGGTGTCGGCGGCCTGGTCGACGAACGAGCTCAGCGGGCCCTGCATGGATCCCTGCTGCGGCCCGATTTGCGCGCTGAGCTGGGTCAGCTGCTCCTTGACTTCGTCCCATTCGACCGGCACGGCGGTCCGGTCCAGCCCGATCGACGCGCCGTCGGCCAACACCTCCCCGCCGGTGTAAGCGGGAGCGAGTTGCACGAAGCGGGCCGCCACGAGATTCGGCGCGATGATCAGCGCGCGGGCGTCGGCGGGCACCTTGATGCCGTCCTTGACCGTCATCGTGACCTTCACATCGGAGGCCCGGGGCTCAATGGCGTCGATCTTCCCGACCGGAACACCGACCACCCGGACGTCGTCGCCCGGGTAGAGGCCGACCGCCGAGGGGAAGTAAGCGATCACCTTGTGACCGGCCCGCGAGGGCCACACCAGGTAAACCCCGGCGGCCAGCGTCGCCACCAGCAGCGCTGCCAGTGCGATCCGCAGCCAGCGGCCGCGTTCGCTGGTTCCGTTGCCGTGCGTCATGGTGACCTCGGCCTGATGATCAGCCGCTCGGAGATGAACCCGCGCAGGTAGTCGGCAAGGCTGTCCGGCAGCTTGCCCGGCTGGAAGTAGGTGTCGAGGAGCACCTCGGCCAGGCTCGCGGGCGGCAGGCCGTACAGGTTGATCTGGAAGCCCGGGCCGGAGCCGACCACCTCACCCAGCGCGGTCGCGTACGGCGGCAGCCGCCGCAGCGCTTCACCGATGTGCTCTCGCCGTTCGAGAAGGTTGTCCATCACCAGGTTCAGCTTCTCCAGCGCCGGGCCGAATTCCCACCGGTTGTCGGCCACGAAGCCCGAAAGCTGTTGCGACACATCGTCAATCCCGGCGATCAGGTTGCTGAGGGCTTGACGGCGCTCATCCAACGCGGCGAAGAGCAGGTTGCCGTCGATGACGAGCTGATTCACCTGCCCGGCGCGCTGGGCCAGCGTGTCCGAGACCTTCTTGGCATGGGCCAGCAGTTGTTCGAGCGCCTGATCACGCGCGTTCAGACTGCTTGACAAGTTCGCGACCCCGTCCAGCGCGCCACGCAGCTGGGGGGTGGCGTCACGCAGCGAATCGGTGAGGGTCGCCAACGCCTGCTCGAAGCGCGGCTTGTCCAGCTCGCTGGCGTTCTGGCCGAGATCCTGCAGCGCCGCGTTGAGGGTGTAGGGCGTGGTGGTGCGGCCCAACGGGATGACCGTCGACGTGCCGCCGCCGCGCGGAGTGACCGCCAGCGACTTCTCGCCCAGCACGGTGTCGGTCTTGATCGCGACCAGCGACTGGTCACCGACCTTGACATCCCGGTCGACGGTGAACGTCACCTTGGCAGCATCGCCCGCCAGCTCGACGCCGATGACCTCGCCGACCCGGATGCCCGACACGTTGACGTCGTTGCCCGGCGAGATGCCGCCGGCGTCGGTGAAGTACGCCTCGTACGGCTTGCCCTGCGGCCAGAACGGCAGCTTGGTGTAGCCGAAGGACACCAGCACCAGGCATGCCACCAGGATGATGCCGAAGATTCCGGTGCGGAGAGGATTGCTGTCGTCTGGTCTAGCCATTTTCCGAGCACCTCCCCTTCGACGGATCCGGCGGCCCGCCGAACGGAATCAGGATGTCGCTGCCCGCTGGACCGTTGATCTTAATCCGGATCGAGCAGTAGTAGATGTTGAAGAACGACCCGTAGGCGCCGAGCGCGTTGAGTCGCAGATAGTTCTCCGCGAGCGGCTCGATGACTTTGTTGACGTCACCCTTGCGTTCGTCGAGTCGCTGCGCCAGTGGCCGGGCGTTCTCGATCACTCCCTGCAGTGGCCGCCGCGATGCAGCCAGCATGTCGGTCAGGTCGTTCTCGGCCGACGCGAGCGGGCCGATGGCGCCGGCGATCGGATCGCGGCCCTGCGCCAGTCCGGTGATCAGCTGCTGAAGCTTGTCCACGCTGGCGTTGAACTCAGCGCTCTTTTCGTCCACCGTCGCCAGCACCGTATTGAGGTTGTTGATGACATCACCGATGAGTTGGTCTCGGGCGGCGAGGTTTTGGGTGAACGCGCCGGTGGTGGAGAGCAGATTCGACAACGCGCCGCCCTGCCCCTGCAGAAGCTCGATGACCGCGCTGCTGACCTCGTTGACCTTGGCGCCGTCCAAACCCTTGAGCACCGGCCGCAGACCGCCCAGCAATGCGTCCAGGTCGAGCGCCGGCTGGGTGTTCTGCTCGGGGATGGTGCCACCCGGCGGCAGCTTCTTCAGTTCGCCGGGTCCGGAGGTGATTTCCAGATAGCGGTCGCCGACCAGGTTCTCGTAGCGGACCACGGCCTTCGTCGAGGTGTAGAGCTGATAGCGGTCGCTGATATCGAACGCGACGTCAACGGTGTTGTCGGGGTTCAGCTTTACGCCCTTGACGGTGCCCACCGGTACCCCGGCAATGCGGACATCCTGCCCGGACTTCAGCCGTGACGCCTCCTTGAACGTGGCGTGATAGGCGTTGCCCGAGGCGAACCGGAACTCCCCGAACACCACCACCAACATCGCGGCCACCAGCAGCATGGCGACGGTGAAGATGGCGACCTTGACCAGGGTTCCGTTGCCGCGCATCAGAAGTCGTCCCGTTCGGCATAGGCGCCGTTGAAGAGGAACTGAAGGGTCGACGGCGCGTCGAACTGCAATTCGGTGTTCGGTTGGTACGGGACGTACGCGTTGTCGGTGACCAAGAATGGTGCGCGGTACCAGGATCCGCCGTACTGCTTGGTGGGAAGGTTGGGCAGGCCACGGCAGTTGGGCCCGCCGGAGGCGTTGACGAGCGGCAGGCTTTCCGGATAGGTGTAGGCCGGCGAGCCGGGCAAGAAGTTGGATGCGACGAACAGGCCCGGCCGAATGCCGCCGATGATCGGCGCGAAGCGATCGACTGCCAACGAGGTCCCCTTCAAGATGCATCCGAACTCCGGCGAGTAGTCGCCGGCGACCTTCAGCGGCGCGCGCAGCCGTTGAACGGCGGCGATGTAGTCGTTCTCGGCGGGCTCCAGGGTGGCGGTGCCGTTGTTGGCCAAACCGGTTGCGGCCAACAGCGTCGCGTTCAGATTGTCCTGCTGGTCGACGATGGTGTTGCTGATCGCAGGCGCGTTCTCGAAGATCCTGGCCAGGTCCGGCCCGGCGTCGGCGTAGACATCGGCCACCGACGCGGCCTTCTGGAAATCCTCCTGCAGTGTCGGCAGCTTCGGATTCAGTTGCTGCAGATAATAATTCAGCCCGGACAGCGTCGCGCCCAGGTCGTCGCCGTTGCCCCGCAACCCCTCCGCCAGCGCGGTCAGCGTCGCGTTCAGGTTGACCGGGTCGATCTTGTGCAACACATCGCTCAGCGTCTGAAACAGTGTGTTGACCTCGAGCTGCACATCCGACGCCGCCACTTCGGTGCCCGGACGCAGGTGGCCGATCGGCTGTTCGGGCGGCACGAACTCCACCGACTTGGCCCCGAAAACCGTTGTGCCGGCAATACGGACGACCGCGTTGGACGGGATGTAGCGCAGTTGGCTGCTGTTGATCGCCAGCGTCAGCTTCGCCTCATCCCCGGCGTAGTCGATGGATTTCACCTCGCCGATCTGGATGCCGCGATACTTGACCTTGGCGTCGCGCTCCATCACCAGGCCGGCCCGCGGCGAGGTCACCGTCACGGTGTCGGTGGAGGTGAAGGCGGCGGTGTAGGCCAGGTAGGTGAACACCACGGCGGCCAACAGCAGGGCCGCCAGGATTGCCGCAGCGATCCTGACGTGGCTGCGCCTGGCGTCACCGGCCGACATCGTCCCCGCCTACCCGGAGAGGTTGAAGTTGCCGGACGCGCCGTACACGGCGAGTGAGATGAAAAGGGTGATGGTCACGACGACGATCAGCGACGTGCGCACCGCCTGGCCGACCGCCATGCCGACGCCGACCGGGCCACCGGAGGCGTTGTAGCCGTAATACGTGTGCACCAGCATCACGGCGATCGACATCACGATCGCCTGCAGGAATGACCACAACAGATCGGTCGGTACCAGAAAGGTGTTGAAGTAATGGTCGTAGAGGCCGGCGGACTGGTTGTTGATGAAGACGGTGGTGAAGCGGGCGGCGAAGAACGCCGCCAGCACCGACAGCGAATACAGCGGAATGATCGCAATCAGGCCGGCGATGAGCCGGGTCGACACCAGGTAGGACATCGAGTGCACCGCCATCGATTCCACGGCGTCGATCTCCTCGGCGACGCGCATCGCGCCGAGTTGCGCGGTGGTCCCGGCGCCGATGGTCGCGGCCAGCGCGATACCGGCGATCACCGGGGCGACGATTCGCACGTTGAGGAATGCCGAGAGGAATCCGGTCAGCGCCTCGATGCCGATATTGCCCAGTGACGAGTAGCCCTGCACGACGATGACGCCGCCGGAGGCCAGCGTCA
>JBEVHG010000105.1:0-9263 GCA_040511335.1 Mycobacterium sp.
GGGGACGGTAGATTTGTACCAGTAGGGCCTGTAGCTCAGTTGGTAGAGCATCGGACTTTTAATCCGCGGGTCGTGGGTTCGAGCCCCACCGGGCCCACTTTCTGTTGTGGGCTGGTCGGATCAGCCGACCGCCTGCACGAAGCCCCGGTCTTCGGCAAGCGCCGCCAGCCGCTCGGGAATCGGTCGCCCCGCGCGCTGCATCGATTGCGCCCAGAGCCGCCCCGCCCGGTACGACGAGCGCACCAGCGGCCCGGCGAGCACGCCGAGGAACCCGATGCTCTCGGCTTCCTGCTTCAACTCGACGAACTCCTCGGGGTGCACCCAGCGTGCCACCGGCAGGTGACGGGGACTTGGCCGAAGATACTGCGTGAGGGTGACGATGTGGCATCCGGCGGCGAAGAGGTCCCGGAGTGCCTCGTGTACTTCAGCGGTCGTTTCGCCCATGCCGAGGATGAGATTGGACTTGGTGATCAGCCCCGCATCCCGGGCTTGACTGAGCACCCCCAGCGAGCGGTCGTACCGAAAGGCTGGGCGAATCCGTTTGAAGATTCTGGGCACCGTTTCCACATTGTGCGCGAACACTTCGGGACGCGACGCGAACACCTCACCCAGCAGATCGCGGTTGCCGGAGAAGTCCGTTGCCAGGATTTCGACTCCGGTGCCGGGGTTCTGCTCGTGGATCTGCCGCACCGTTTCGGCATGCAGCCAGGCGCCTTCGTCCGGCAGATCATCCCTGGCCACTCCGGTGACGGTCGCGTACCGCAGCTCCATCGTGCGAACGGATGCCGCGACCCGCCGCGGCTCGTCCGTGTCGTAGTCGGCCGGTCTACCGGTGTCGATCTGACAGAAGTCACACCGCCGGGTGCACTGCGACCCACCGATCAGGAACGTCGCCTCGCGGTCCTCCCAGCACTCGAAGATGTTCGGGCACGCCGCTTCCTGGCAGACGGTGTGCAGCTGACCGGCCGCGACCAGGTCATGCACCGCCGTGTACTCCGGCCCCATCCGCGCGCGAGTCTTGATCCACTCCGGCTTCTGCTCTCGCGGTGTCGCAGCATTGCGCGCCTCGATGCGCAGCATCCGGCGTTCGCCCGGGACGACGCTCATACGGTCGCTCCCTGCAGCATGTCGAGACGGGCAGCGACATGCTCGACGACGTCGACCGGGTCGATTCGCCGGCCGAGCAGCTGCGAAAGGGTAGTCACATCGGCGTCGCTGATTCCACACGGAACGATCGCCGAGAACGGAGCGAGGTCGTTGCTGCAATTCAGCGCGAAGCCGTGCATCGTGGTGTCGGAGGCAACGCGGATGCCCACTGCCGCAAGTTTCGCGTCGCGAGATCCCGTGCGCACCCAGACGCCGGAGCGCCCGCCGATCCGCACGCCGTCAATGCCGAACGTGCGCACCACGTCGATCAGCATCCCTTCGAGGGCACGGACGTACGCGACGACATCGCGCGGTTGCGAAAGCCGCAGGATCGGGTACCCGACCAGCTGACCGGGACCATGCCAGGTGATCTTGCCGCCGCGATCGACATCGACAACCGGAACGTCGCCAACCGGCCGCTCGTACGCCTCGGTGCGTTTGCCGGCGGTGTAGACGGCCTCGTGCTCGAGCAGCAGCACCGTGTCTGGGGCCAACCCTTCGCTCACTGCTCGATGCAGGTCATACTGCTGGGCCAAGCCGTCGGCGTACGGCACCAGCCGACTGCCGACGCCGTCAATCTGGATATCGATCACCGAACGAACTTAGCGATTTATTGGACGCAGTACAACAATTCATCGGCGGGAGTTCCCGAGCGCCGCGGGTTCGAGAACCACCGAGTCCACCACAAAGACTGAAAGACTGTCCCTTCCGGCTCCGATCTCACGTTTCGGATGCCCCAAGCGTCTACCAAAGTGATGAACACGAAGCAGCCATTCGAACGGGTCGTGACCGAGCACGCCGCCACCGTGCTGCGCGTGTGCCGCGCCGTGCTCGGTCCGCACACCGACGCCGACGACGCCTGGTCCGAGACGTTCTTGGCGGCGCTGCGCGCCTACCCCGCCCTTCCGGATGACGCGAACGTCCAGGCGTGGCTCGTCACCATCGCGCACCGCAAGGCGATCGACATCACCCGGGCACGGCAACGGCATGCGGTTCCGGTCGAAACGCTCGCCGAGCTGCCGAGTACCCGCGGCAATCCGGATTCCCAGAACACCGATCTCTGGAACGCCGTGAAACAACTGCCGGACCGCCAGCGGCATGCCGTCGCCCTGCACCACCTCGGCGGACTCCCCTATCAGCAGATCGCAGACATCCTGGGCGGCACCGCAGACGCGGCCAGACGGGCTGCGGCCGACGGCATGAAAAACCTGCGAGATCACTACCTCCCAGCGGGCGACGCCTCGAAAGGAGCATCCCGATGACCGCCCTGAATGACGCGGCCGAACCGGACACGCGCGACCTCATCACGCTCACCTCCCCCGACGCCGCCAGGCTCACCGAGTTGCACCGCACGCTCGAACGGCGATCGGATGCCGCGGGCCTGCTGGACATCGCCTACACGGTGGTCGACAGTCCGATCGGCCCGCTGCTGCTGGCCGCCACCGACAGGGGGCTCGTGCGGGTCGCCTTCGAGCGGGAGGACTTCGACCGCGTGCTCGACTCGCTCGCGAGCCGGGTCAGTCCCCGCATCCTGCACGCTCCGGCGCGGCTCGACACGGCCGCCCGCGAGCTCGACGAGTACTTCGCCGGTCGGCGCACCGGCTTCGATTTGTCCTTGGACTACGCACTCACCAGCGGCTTCCGTCAGACGGTGCAGCGCCACCTGTCGGACATCGCGTACGGCCACACCGAGACCTACAAGGAAGTCGCCGAGATCGTCGGCAACCCGAAGGCGGTGCGGGCGGTCGGCAGCGCCTGCGCGACGAACCCGCTGCCCGTCGTCGTCCCCTGCCACCGCGTGCTGCGCACCGACGGCTCGCTCGGCGGGTATCTTGGCGGGCTGGAGGCGAAAACCGCCCTGCTCACTCTGGAGGCAGCCGCATGACCGAGATGGACCAGCCACCCGCCACATCTCTGACTGGCCCCGTGACGGGCGCCGTCGCGGGCGACGATGGGCTCCTCCGCCCCTCCTGGGCATCCACCGACCCTCTGCTGCGCGACTACTACGACACCGAGTGGGGCCTGCCGGTGCGCGATGAGCAAGGACTCTACGAGCGCATCAGCCTCGAGGCCTTCCAGGCCGGCCTGTCCTGGGTGACGATCCTGCGCAAGCGCCCGGCGTTCCGCGCCGCGTTCGCGGACTTCCATCCGGACACCGTCGCCGCCTTCACCGAGCAGGATGTCGAGCGGCTGCTCAGCGACCCGGGAATTGTGCGTAACCGGGCGAAGATCCGTGCGACGATTACCAACGCCACCGCCACCATCGCTCTCCGTGAGCAGGGCGGTCTCGTCGACTTCGTCTGGTCGTTCCAGCCGGAGAGCACCCCCGAGCCGCGGTCGCTGGGCGACATCCCCACGCAGTCGGCCGAGTCCCTCGCGCTCTCGAAAGCCCTGCGCAAACAGGGTTTCGCCTTCGTCGGCCCGACCACGATGTACGCGCTGATGGAGGCGATCGGCATGATCGACACCCACCTCGTCGACAGCCACCGCCGCGGCAGCTCCGGCGTGTGGCCGCGCTAAACGAGCACCAAACCACAAGGAGCCCACGGAACCGCTGGCCCCGTGCGACTATTGACAGTTTCACTATCGATAGCCAAACTATCGATATGCGCATTTCCGAACTCAGCCGCCACAGCGGAGTGAGTACCGCCACGATCAAGTACTACACGCGGGAACACCTGCTACCCGAAGGCGACCGAACCGGCTACAACCAGACCGAATACGGCGACGACCACGTCGCCCGGCTCCGCCTGATCCGGGCGCTCATCGACACCGGGGGACTCTCGGTTGCCGACACACAGCGCGTTCTGGCGGCGATCGATGACCCGGCCCTGCCGCTCGATTCGACGCTGGGCGTGGCTCAGCAGGCCATCCCGAAGTCGTCCACGCCCCCGTCGGATGCGTCGCTCGCCCGGGTGCGCGAGGTGATCGACGAGCGTGGCTGGCAGGTGTACCCGAACAATCCGGGGATCACGCAGGCCGCGAGCGTACTCGATAGCTACGCACACATCGGCCGGGAAGATCTCGGTGCGGCTCTGTCCGGTTACGCGGAGGCCGCCGACCTGATCGCCGATGTCGACCTGCGACTGGTCGCCGACAGCGGCTCCCGGGACCGAATGGCCGAGACCGTCGTCGTGGGCACTGTGCTCGGCGACACCCTCATCGCGGGTCTGCGACGGATCGCCCAGGAGAACACGTCCCACCACCGATTCGGTGCCCCGCCACCGCCAGACCCGAAAGAACCCCGCTCATGACTTCCACTCTCCAGCGCCAGCCTTCCACCCTGCCGCTTCCCCGACCGGATCACTGGCACCGACCACTGATGGTCCTCGCCGTACTGATGGCGGCGCTCACCCTCGTGACGGCCGTACTGGCCATCATCGACCCGCGCGAGATCCTCGGCCAGAACGCCTGGTTCAAACCGATGAAGTTCGCCATCTCGATTGGCATCTACGCCATCACCCTGGCCTGGCTGATCGGACAGATGCGTCGTTTCCGGCGGCTCGGCAACATTGCGGGCACCGTTACCGTGATCGGCCTGGTGCTCGAGATCGTCGTCATCGTCGGCGCCGCGGCAGCCGACACCACCAGCCACTTCAACGTCGCGACACCGCTCAACACCACGCTCTGGTCGATCATGGCACTCTCGATCGTGGTGGTCTGGCTGATGACATTGCTCGTCGGCATCGCCCTGCTGTTCACCCGGGAAACGGATGCCGCGCGCACCGTCGCGATTCGGGCGGGAGTGTTCCTCGGTCTGGTCGGCATGGCGGTTGCCTTCCTGATGACCGGCCCGACCCCCGAGCAGTTGCGGGATTTCCAGGGCATCGCCGGAGCGCACGCGGTCGGCGTCCCGGACGGCGGGGCAGGCCTGCCGTTCCTGGGCTGGAGCACGGTCGGCGGCGACCTGCGCGTGCCGCACTTCGTCGGTATGCACGCGCTGCAGGCGATCCCGCTCGCCCTGCTTCTATTGGAGGCCCTCTCCGGGCGGATCGTCGTGCTGCGCGAGGCACGGGTGCGGCTGCACCTCGTGATCCTCGGCAGCCTCACCTTCGCGGCGGTCCTCGCCATTCTGACTTGGCAGGCGCTGATCGGTCAGTCGATCGTCGCCCCCGCCGGCGGGGTGCTGGTTGCCGGGGCTGCCACAGCGGCAGCGTCGCTCGCTGCCGTCGTCGCGGTGCTGACCATCGGTCTGCGTCGACCGAGGGGTTCTGCCAGAATCGCGGCATGACAACCGCCGCGTTCCTCGCCTTCTGCGGCCTCGGTCTCGTGCTCGCCGTGACGCCCGGGCCGGACAGCTTCCTCACCCTGCGCTACAGCCTGCGCGGGCTCCGGCCGGGCATCGCCGCCGGCTCGGGCGCGGCGATCGGCCAACTCGGCTGGGCTTTGCTCGTCGGGGTCGGCCTGGCCGCGATCATCGCGCAGTCCGCGGAGGTGTACCAGGCCATCAAGATCGTCGGCGGCCTGTACCTGATCTTCCTCGGCATCCAGGCCCTCCGCAGCCACCGCAGCAAGGGCGGGGCGGACGTCGCAGCCCCTGTCCCGGCGAGCTCCGCATGGCGGGCCTTCGCTGCCGGCCTGCTCTCCAACCTAACCAATCCGAAGGTCGGCCTGTTCTTTCTCGCCGTCGTGCCGCAGTTCCTGCCGCAGGGGGCATCCGCGTTCTGGATGACGATGCTGCTCGGCGCCACACTGACCGTGATCGGCGGCCTCTATCTGGTTCTGCTCGCGTTGGTTGCAGCCAAGGCGAACGCGTGGCTGAACCGGCCGCGGGTCAGCAAGACGCTCGAACGCACCTCCGGTGGGATCCTCGCCGCGCTCGGCGTGGGCACGATCGCATCGGCCGCAGGCGTAGCGTCCTGAGCTCTGGAGTTCCAGGGCTCGGTAGCCGCTTACGGGACGACCAGATCCTGCGTGCTCGGACCACCCGATTCGAGTCGCGAATCGACGACGACGAGCGAACTCACGAGCGTCTGGGCAACCGCGTCCGGATCATCGCTCATCAAACTCATCTGAACGTGAATGGTCACGTCCCCGCCCACTGGGAGCGCATACAGCTCGATGAGCCGCATGCCCTCGTTGGCGGCACAATCGACCCAGATCTTGCCGCGCACAATCCAGCCGTCGTGGTCTGGGACCGGATCGTTGGTCGGCACGCATCCGTCAATCGTCCAGTCGAACCGGTCCAACTCGGACTGTGCCCACAGGGCAAGCGTCGTGTCGCTTGCACCGACGAGACCGAGCTGCTGTGCCGCGTGCGTTGACGCCCCGATGTAGGCCCCCGCGGTGTCAAAGGAGAGCGCACCATCGATGTCGACGCCCGCGTAAATTGCGGAGCCCAGATTCAACGATCCGTCGGCGAACACATTGAACGGAGCGTTTCGGGTCGCCCAGCGCTCGGGGATGTCGACCGTAAACACTTTGTCGGCGCTGGTCACCGTCTTGGTCCCAACCGGTTCGGCGTCGCTCGACACCGCGGCGGGCGCGAACAGGTTGCCGATCCAGCTGAAGACGCTATCGACCCGATCCGATGTGATCACAGCGGTTGCAATGGCCCCGACCACCGCGGCGCCCGCCACTCCGCCGATCGCGGCGCGTGCTCGCTGCCGGTTCGGCGTGGTTGTGGTGGGCTGCGGCTGGGTGAGATCCTCGGTGCCGTCAACATCAGCTGGCGCAGTGGTTTGGCCGGTTGACCTCGATTTCGGTTTGCGCTGAAAAGCCACGGCACTCTCCAACCTTCATAGGTCGCCAATATGCGCCCGTGCGGATGCTTTAGTCAATGGGCGTCGAGGTCGTCTTCGTCGGTGCCGGCGACGCGACCGCGACAGGCTCAGCCGACGCGTCGTGCCAGCCCCGGGTAGGTCAGCACGAAGCCGTCCGAGTCGAGTTCGAGGTCGGCCGTGAAGCGGTGGCTCGAATAGCGCACGAGCGCGGGGTCGGCGGCACCCGCCCGTACGGTCTGGTACTTCTGCCGGTCCATCACGACCGCCAGTGAGGGCACGGCGACCCACGCCATCCGAAAGTCGACGGTGCCCGGCTTCTGGTGCAGCCGATGCCGCAGCACCGGCATCGTATTGGTGAGCGGCGAGAAGCCGAGGTCGCAGTCGAGCACGTCGTGCAGCGCGGCCATGTCGCCGCCGGGCGGGGCGAGAGCGGCCTCGTTGGGGGCCGCGCCCTCCTGCTGCACCGTGCACGACCAGAGACCACTCTCATCGCGGCCGAGGATCAGCCGCCGCTGCCAGCCGGTGCCGCTGGCTGTGACGTCCAGCAGCTCGGTGGCGAAGTCGTCGCGGGTGCCCAGCGTATAGTCCACCCGATACGGCAGCGGATCGACGCCGATCTGGGTTCCGGATGCCGCCAGCCCCGCCGCCCCCAGCTGCACGCTGGCCACTTCGGCCCGCCAGTCATTGATCCCTTCCCAGACGAACAGCGCGGCCATCGCGGCATCCCTTCGCTACAGAAAACTCTCGGGCAGCACCACGTTCTGCGGCACCTCGGCGAACAGTGGAGCGATCTCGGCGGGCGTGTAACCGGCGATGCCGCAGCCGATTTCGGTAACGAGGAAGCGGAGTTCCGGATGCCGGCGCGCGAAGTCCAGGAATGTGCCGACCTCGCGGCCGATCTCGTCGAGACCGCTCATCGTGTCGATCGCGTAGGACTGCCCGTGTAGGCCGTGTCCCTCACCCCAGACGGCGCCGAACTTCTCGTAGGCGGTGCGCGCCGCGCCGCCACCGTGCATGCCGCCCGCGTTCGAACCGAACACGAACACCTCGTTCGCCTCGAGCCGGTCGATGTGCGCCATGCTGGCACGCTACTCCCGTGCTCGTGTGAGGCGTTAGTCTTCGTACCGGATCCCCCACACGGCGGTCCAGGTCTCCCCCGGTTCCAGCCAGCGCAGCCCGTCACCGGAGTTGAACGCGTTGCCGGGCGCCGTCATCGGCTCCACCGCCACTGCGAGGCCCTTGCCGGAGGCCAGCGGGTACTCGCGCGGCGTGAACACCTGCACGTAGGAGAAGCTCTCGTCCATCAGCAGCGACAGCGTGCGGCCGTCGGGAGCGGACAGGGTGGCGGCGACACCGTCTCGAGTGGTTACCTCCCCGAACGTGGTGTCCAGGTCAAGCTCCCCGACCAGCCGGCCGGAGCGCAGGTCGAAGTCGCCGTCCACGGGCACCTGACCGGTGGGGACCTTCCGCTCGTCCACCTGGTAGCGCGACGCCGCGTTCACGGTGAGCGTCAGCTGCTCGGTGGGCACGCCCTCGATCTGCAGGAACGGGTGGGTGCCGAGGGCGACCGGGGCGGCGGCCTCCGTTTGGTTGGTGATCCGGTGCGTGACCCGCAGGCCGTCGTTGACCAGTTCGTACCGCACGCTGGTGTCGAGCAGGAATGGGTAGCCGTGTTGCGGGTTGATCGCGGCGGTCAGGGTGACGGATGCCGCATCCTGAGCAGCCACCCGGTACGGGGTGTTGCGCAACAGGCCGTGGCTCGCGTTGCCGCGGCTCACCTCGGTGATGTCCAGCTGCTGGGCTGCGCCGTTCAGCTGCCACAGCCCGTCGCGCACCCGGTTGGGCCAAGGCACCAGCACGATGCCGGCACCGAGCGGCGCAATGGTGGTCTCGGGGTAGGACGGGGTGAGCTCCACGCCGTTCACCGAGAGACTGCGCAGGCCTGCCGCCAACTCGGTGATCACCGCCCGCCAGGGGCCGCGGGTGAGGTGGAACTGGTCTCCGGTGAGTGGTCGCACCTGCTCAGGGTAGCGCGAGCGGGTGTCGCGGGTTCGGGTGGCAGGGGTTGCTCGGGTGGCAGGGGTGGCAGGGGTTGCTCGGGCGCTCGGCGCGGCCATAGCGTGGGAGCGCCGATCCCTGAGGAGGGGCACGATGTCTGGAGAACTGTCGTTCATCGAGTTGGGGTCCGAGGATCCGGGCAAGTCCAAGCGGTTCTGCGAGGAGTTGTTCGGTTGGACGTTCACCCCGGGTGCCTCGGGCCAAGCCGCAGGCTTCGACATCGCCGGTCTCGGCACTGCTGCCGGCATCCACGGCGGCGACCCGGCGGCATCCCCCTACGTGTTCTTCAAGGTGGATGACCTGGATGCCGCGGCGGCGAAGATCGGAAGAGCGTCG
>JBEVHG010000106.1:0-13536 GCA_040511335.1 Mycobacterium sp.
TCGCCACCCGCGGTATCACCGTGATCACCGGCGAGGTCGGCGTCAGCAAGACCGTCGCCGCCCGCGCCGCCATCGACCGCGCCGAACCCGCCCGCCACCACCTGATCTACATCCCCGACCCCACCGTCGCCGCGCGCGGCATCTACCACCACATCGTCACCGCGCTCGGCGGGCAGCCCAGCTTCCACAACGCCGCCCTGGTCCCGCAGGCCCGCGACGCGCTCGCCGCCGAAGCAGCCGAACGCGGCCGTGTCCCGATCCTGTGCATCGACGAGGCCCACCTCCTCACCCACGATGCCCTGGAAGCGCTGCGGCTACTCACCAATCACCGGCTTGACACCGAATCTCCGTTCGCCACAATACTTCTCGGCCAACCCACGCTCGCCGCCAAAATGGCCCTGGGCACCCTGGCCGCACTCGAACAACGCATCACGGTGCGCCGCACCATGACCGGCATGACCAGCGACGAAACCGCCGGATACATCCGCCACCACCTGCAGCTGGCCGGCCGATCCGACCCGCTGTTCACCGACGACGCCACCGCCCTCATCCACGAATCCGGCCGCGGCAAACCCCGCGCCGTCAACCGCCTCGCCCTCGCCGCCCTCATCGCCGCCTGCGCCGCCGGCAAGAACCTCATCGACGAAACCAGCGCCCGATCCGCGATCACCGAAACCAGCCACGACCCCGCGGCGACACCCTGACCACCGCCGCGACACCTCGACCACCCCAGCCCCGCCCGCACCGACCGAGCGGGGCTAACTCACACCCAAACCAGCCTCAACGGGAGCGACGCCGCCATGTGCAAGATCAGTGACGCGCCACACACGCCCAGAAGCTTGAGATCCTCCGTCGAGACCAGCAGCTTGAGCATGCCGTAGGAATCGCCCGCGATCTGCCCGCGGGCCAGCTCGCGATACCGCGACACCCCGACCTCGTAGGGGATCGAATCCTTCGTCAGGTCCACCTCGGTGGCGCCGACATAGGACACCTCGGGGATGGAGTAGATGCCGATAGGCTGCAACTCGGTGATCCCGGACGTCGGCTCGCCGAACGCGTGATATGCCGCCAGCCGGCCCTGTTCCATCGATGTCGCGGCCAGCGCGGGGAACCCGATCACATCGCCGACGGCGTAGATGTGATCGACCTTGGTCTGGAACTCGTCGTCGACGAAGATCCGGCCGCGGTTGTCGGATTCGAGCCCGGCGTTGGCAAGGTCCAGGTGATCCGTCTGACCCTGCCTTCCGGCCGAGTACATCACCGTCTCGGCGGGAATCTGCTTGCCGCTTGCCAGTGTGGTGACGGTGCCCGCGGAGCCGACGTCGACCGCGGTCACCTCCTCGCCGAACCGGAACGTCACCGCCAGGTCGCGCAGGTGGAACCGCAACGCCTCGACGACCTCGGGATCGCAGAAGTCCAGCATCGAATCGCGCTTTTCGACCACGGTCACCTTGGTGCCCAGCGCGGCGAACATCGACGCGTACTCGATGCCGATCACGCCCGCGCCGACGACCACCATCGACGACGGTATGGACTTCAGATCCAGGATGCCGTCGGAGTCCAGCACCCGCTCTTCGTCGAACTCGACACCCCCCGGGCGCGCCGGCTTGGTGCCGGTGGCGAGGACGATGTAGCGGCCGCTGACCGTGATTCGCTCGGCCCGGTTCGGGTCCTCGACCAGCACCGTGTGCTCGTCGACAAAGCGGCCGTGCCCGGTGTAGAGCTCGATGCGGTTGCGCATCAGCTGGCTGCGGACCACGTCGATTTCCTTGTTGATGACGTGCTGGGTGCGGGCCAGCAGGTCGGCGGGGGTGATCTTCTCCTTGACGCGGTAGCTGGCGCCGTAGAGCTCACGCTGGCTCATGCCGGTGAGGTAGACGACGGCCTCGCGCAGCGTCTTGGACGGGATCGTCCCGGTGTTCACGCAGACGCCGCCGAGCATCCTGCCCCGCTCGATCACGGCCACCGACTTGCCGAGCTTGGCCGCCGCGATGGCGGCCTTTTGACCACCCGGACCCGAACCGATTACGACGAGGTCGTATTCCTGCATTGAACCCATGAAAGAGGTCTACGCCGATCGGGGGAATCTCGCATGCCGACGGCGTCAATAGCGCGTGAACAAGGTCCGCAACTGCACCTGCCCGCGCGCCTGAGCACCTGCCGGGCCCGGCGATGAGACGATGACAGTAATGGTCAGCAGACGTCTGCGGTGCCCGATCGGATCGGGAACCGCCCTTTTCGGTTGCGCGCTGGTGATGGCGACGGCGGTGCTCGGCGGCTGCACGCGCGCGGTCGACGGATCGGCGCACGCCCCGGCCCGTGACGCCGGCCCGGCCGAGCCGATTCCGTTGAGCGACTTACTGATTGAACCGCAACGATTTCCCGCCCAGTACCCGGCGGTCGTCCTCGACCCGATGTCAGTGGGTCAAACGATCCGCGATATCGACGGTGTCGAGGCGCGAGCGGTTGTGACACCGCCGCTGTGCGCGCCGCGGCCGCCCGGGGCCTCGCCGCGCGACGCCGTCGCGGTGCAGGGCATCGACACCGCCACCGCGAATAGCCTCACCGTCGCCCTCACCCGTGCCGCTACCACGCTGACGGCCCGTCGCGACCGGTTGAGTGCCTGCCCGTCGTTCACCACCACCGCCGGCGAGCGCAGCGCCACCGTCACCGCCACGTTGCTTCCCGTGCCGCCGGTTGACGCCGAAGACAGCCTTGCGGTGGATCAAACGGTGTCCACGACGGGCGAGACGCTGCGGTCGCTGACACTGGTGGCGCAGGTGGCCGATGTGCAGGTGACGGCCGTGTGGATGACGGCAAGCGCCGACGCACCGCCGGACACCGCAGCACTGGATGCCCTGTTCACCGACGCGCTGCTCAAGGTGCGGCGTGGCGGTCAGCCGTAGGCCATCCCCAGTTGCGGGTTCATCCCCAGGCCGGACCGCCGGTCGGCACGGCCGCGCGTATCCGACGGTGTCGGTTGCCACCGTCGGGGCATGACAACATCGCAACCGCCCGACTTTCACCTCAACCGGCCGTCAAGCCTGATCGCCGCGCTGCCTGCCGTGCTCGGGTTCGTGCCCGAGAAGTCCCTCGTACTGGTAACCGTCGACCGCGGCGAAATGGGTTGCGTTATGCGCGTTGACCTTTCGCCCGAACTGGCCGCGTCGCTGGACCATATCGCCGACGTGGCCGCCTCGGCCAGACCCGATTCCGCGATCGCGGTGGTGATCGACGCGGAGGGTGCGGCCTGCCGGATGTGCAACGACGACTACCGCGAACTTGCCGCCGCGCTGACGACCTCGCTCGCGCAGCGCGGGATCGAGCTGTTCGCCGCCCACGTCGTCGACCGGGTGGCCGCAGGGGGACGCTGGCATTGCGCGGACGGTTGCGGCAACGGCGGGGTCGTCGACGACCCGTCGGCGTCACCGCTGGCGTTGGCGGCCGTTGTGGGCGGGCGCCGGCTCTACGGGTGCCGCGCCGAATTGCAGGAGGTCATCGGTGTCAGCGATTCCGCCCGCAGCGCCGAGCTGGAATCCGTGATCCGCGAGCAGGCCGCGGAACGCCGCGCCGCCGAGCGCGCCGATCCGGAGGCGCGCAGCGATGTCGAAGACGCCATGGCGGCGGCTGCGCGGGTGGCCGACGGCGGGGGACTGACCGACGCGGAGCTGGCCCGGCTGGCATGCGCGTTGACCGACCCACGGGTGCGCGACACGCTGTATGCCCTGGCTGTCGGGGAGGATGCCGCGCGGGCCGAGTCGCTGTGGGCGATGCTGGCGCGAACACTGCCGGAACCGTGGCGGGTGGAGGCGCTGGTGCTGCTGGCGTTCTCGGCCTATGCCCGTGGCGACGGCCCACTGTCGGGCGTGTCGTTGGAGGCGGCGCTGCGCTGCGACCCCACCCATCGGATGGCCGGCATGCTCGACACCGCGCTGCAATCGGGGATGCGGCCCGAACAGATCCGCGAGTTGGCCGTCACCGGGTACCGGCTGGCCGACCGGCTCGGCGTTCGGCTGCCGCCGCGGCGATCCTTCGGCCGCCGGGCCGGGTGATGCGTCCGGAGGGCAGGAGCGAAGCGACCCGGGGATGGTCTCGCTTAGACCTTCTCGACCTTGACCGCGTGGGCCATGTGGTGGGGCAGCTCGACCTGCTGGTGGCCCGGAATCACGATGTTGACCCCGCCATTGTCGTTGGCTTCGACCGTCACCCGGGCGTTGGGCACCACCCCGGCCTCCTTCAGCCGCGCGATCAGGTTGGCGTCGCCCTGGACGTGTTCGGCCAGCTGACGCACCACCACTGCGACCGGGAAACCTGACGGCAGCTCGGTGAGCCGGACCAGGTTCGCGTCGCTGCCACCGGCCAGGTTTGCCCCGACGCCGAGTTCGGACAGGCCGGGGATGGGGTTGCCGAACGGGGATGTGGTGGGGTTGTCGAGCACCTGCAGCAGGCGTCGCTCGACGTCCTCGCTCATCACGTGCTCCCAGCGGCAGGCCTCGGCGTGCACTTCCTCCCACGGCAACCCGATCACGTCGACGAGCAGCCGCTCGGCGAGGCGGTGCTTGCGCATCACGGCGATGGCAAGGGCGCGGCCTTTTTCGGTCAGTTCGAGGTGCCGATCACCGGCGACGTGAAGCAACCCGTCGCGTTCCATCCGCGACACTGTTTGGCTGACGGTGGGTCCGCTCTGCTCGAGACGCTCCGCAATGCGGGCCCGCAGCGGCACCACGCCCTCCTCCTCGAGGTCGTAGATGGTCCGCAGGTACATCTCGGTGGTATCGATGAGATCGTTCATTCCGCACCCTCCGTCACGCCAGAGTCTACCGTTCTAGGCGCCTGAACTGCGTCCCATCGTCGCGCCGACACAGCAATAGCCCCGCCGGCTGCCGGCGGGGCTATTGCATGCGAATCGTTAGCTCGCGTAGGAGCGCAGCCGGTCGGCGCGGTCACCGTGACGCAGCTTGGCCATCACTTCACGCTCGATCTGGCGGACCCGCTCGCGCGAGAGCCCGAACAGCTTGCCGATCTGGTCGAGGGTGCGGGGCTGGCCGTCGTCGAGGCCGAACCGCAACCGGATGACCTGCTGTTCACGCTCGTCCAGCGTGGCCAGCACGTGGCGGATATCGGTATGCAGCAGCTCGGAGATGACGGCGTTCTCGGCCGACATCGCCTCGGCGTCCTCGATGAAGTCGCCCAGCGGAGCCTCCTCGTCGCTGCCGACCGGCATGTCGAGGCTCACCGGGTCGCGGCTGTGCTCGAGCAGGTCGGTGATCTTGTCCACCGGGATGCCCGACTCGGCGGCCAGTTCCTCATCGGTGGCCTCCCGGCCGAGGTTCTGGTGCATCTCCCGCTTGATTCGGGCCAGCTTGTTCACCTGCTCGACCAGGTGCACGGGCAACCGGATGGTGCGGCTCTGGTCGGCCATGCCACGGGTGATGGCCTGCCGAATCCACCAGGTGGCATACGTCGAGAACTTGAAGCCCTTGGAGTAGTCGAACTTCTCCATCGCGCGGATCAGGCCGAGGTTGCCTTCCTGAATGAGGTCCAGCAGCGGCATGCCGCGGCCGGTGTAACGCTTCGCCAGCGACACCACCAGTCGCAGGTTGGCCTCCAGCAGATGGCGGCGCGCCGCCTCACCGTCGCGGACAACCGCCGCCAGCTCGCGTTTGCGGGTCTCGCCCAGACGCTTACGCGTCGCCAGCAGATGCCGTGCGTAAAGGCCCGTCTCAATGCGCTTTGCGAGCTCTACTTCGTCCGCGGCATTGAGCAAGGCCGTTTTGCCGATGCCGTTCAGATACACGCGCACGAGATCAGCGGCTGGGCTCTGAGCGTCCAGATCGTGGTCAACGCGGCTTGTGGTGGCATTCGCCATTACGGGCCTCCTGCTCGGCTCGAACTGTCATGAGCTACAACGCCCGAGTGCCGATTAGAGTTCCCGCCCGTCGGCCAGTTCACACCTGCTGATCTGCGGTTATTCGCCGATGACCTGAGAATGTCCTGAGAATGGAACTAGCAGCCGCTCAATCGGGAACATCGCCTTGCGGCGCCGCCGAATCCGGTTGCGGCGCCGGCTCTGTGCGACGTTCCAGCGCGGGGTGCTCCGCAGTCGGAAAAAGCGGTATCCGCCTCCGCTCGTAGCGCCGCGGCTCCTCGGCGCGGCGCGGCGGCCGGTCGTTGGCGATCAGCACCGCCATCCACGGCAGCGGCACCGACACCACGATGATCGCCAGCGAGAGGAGGCCGTTCTGCCAGATGCCGTAGGCGACTGCGGCGAAAATCAGCGCCGGGACGCGGCAGGCCATCAGAATCACGTACTTGCGTACCCGCTCGCGGTGCTGCACCTCAAAGGCGGGCGCGGCACGGGTGATCAGAACCGGCCGACCGTCGTCGTCGAAACCCAGCTCTTGGCCGTGTTTCATACCTCCACTGTTCCACACCTTGCGACGGCTGTACGGGCCGGTTTTGTGACGGGCACAATAAACGTATGCAGACCCAGACGATCGAGCGCACCGACGCCGAAGAACGCCTTGACGACGGGACCGACAGCGACACCCCGAAGTACTTCCACTACGTCAAGAAGGACAAGATCGCCGAAAGCGCCGTGATGGGTACGCACGTCGTCGCGCTCTGCGGCGAGGTGTTTCCGGTGACCAAGGCCGCCAAGCCCGGCTCGCCGGTATGCCCCGACTGCAAGCGGATCTACGAGTCCCTCAAGAAGTAGCCGAGTCCGCGCCGTCAGCGGTGCCCGTGCTGGCCGTCGTCTGTCTGGCCGGCTCGTTGGAGCTGACGCTGCGCGATTCGGCCTTCTCCTCCAGCCAGCCCCGAAGCCGCCGTGCATGAGTGTCCGGCGCCGGCCACTCCTCCTGTATCGCGGCGTTGAGTTCCGCGCCCAGCATGATCGAAAAGCCCAGGAAGAACGCGAACAGCAAGAACGCGATCGGCGTCGCCAGCGCGCCGTAGGTGTAGCCGGTGCTGGTGATCCACGTCAGATAGACCCGCAGTCCGAACGTGGCGACGAGGAACACCACCGCCGCCAACACGGAGCCCCAAATCAGCCGATGCGATGGCAGCGGCTTCGGCAGCGATACCCGGTAGAGGATGTTCACCGCCACGACCAGGCCGACGAACAGCACCGGGTAATAGCCGAAGTGCAGCACGTTGTCCCAGCTGTCCGGGAGGAACTCGGCGATCTTGCGGGGGCCCAGCGCCAAAAACGGTGCGGTCACGATCGCGAAGACCAGCATCACCACGTACAGGCCGAGCGCGTAGAACCGCTGGCGTACCGGATGGCGCAGGGGTGTCTGGTCGTGGGCCTCCACGATCGCATCGACAAACGACGAGATCGCCGACGATCCCGCCCACAGCGAGATCACAAAGCCCAGTGACACCACCTCGCCGCGCGCGCCGCGCACGATATCGCGGACAGTCGGCTCGATGATCTCGTTGACCACATTGGTGGAGAAGAACCGGTCGGCGGTGCTGATCAGCTGCTCTTCGATGGTCAGCAGCGTCTCCGGGCCGAACAGCGGCGCGACGTAGGCGAGGCTGCCGAGCATCCCAAGCAGCAGAGGCGGCAACGACAGGGCCGACCAGAACGCCGCCTGCGCGGACTCCGAGAAGATGGAATCGTCCCAGCTTTTCGACAACGTGCGGCGCAGGAGAGGCCAGATGTGGTGACGCGTCGGCTTAACCGGCGGCTGGTCAGTCATGACCAGTCCAGCATTCCTGACGAATGGGGTCCTGCCCAGGCGACGCTCCGGGGAAGGGCTACGCCTCCACCGGGCTGACTTCGAGCACGGCAGCCAGTTCGACCAGCTTGGCCTCATGCTCGTTGGCGTGGTGCTGGCAGAAGAGCAACTCGGCCCCAGACGGAAGCGTCGCACGCACACGGGCAGCGGCGCCGCATCGATCGCAGCGATCAGCTCTGGTCAGTTCGGGACTGGTCAGAGTTGCGTTCATGGCTCCTCCGGTTTGATGCTCTTCGGGTAGGTCTACTGTCTCAGACGATTTCGGTTCCGGCTTTGTTCCCCGGGGGTTCACCGGGTGTGTCGTGTCTCACGCGTTTGCCGTGTTGCTGGGCGGGCAGGCTGGCGGTATGAAACCGTCCCCGGCCGTCCTGGTTCACCTGTGCAGCGCCGCGGACTGGCGGCTGGCCAGCGCCCGCGGTGAGCATCGACCCGACTCCCTCGACGCCGTCGGGTTCGTCCACCTTTCGACGCCTGAGCAGGTGCATCTGCCGGCCAACCGGATCTACGCCGGGCGCGCGGATCTGGTGCTGCTGCGCGTCGACCCCGCCCGGCTGTCCGCCCCGGTCCGCTGGGAACCCGGCCTGCCGACCGATCCCGACTCGATGGTGTTCCCGCATCTGTACGGACCGTTGCCCACAGCCGCTGTGATAAGTGTCACGCCTTATCGGCCGGACGACGACGGGCGGTTCGTGCCGATCAGTCGCTGATGTAGGCATTACGCCTCGATCTCGCACAGCCGAACTGCCGGTATGGCGTCAGCCATGCGCCGGATGACACCCGCGCCGCGTTGACGACCGGGAATGTCCATTTCGGCGCAATGCTCAGAGCGCTCGGCGCGCCAGCCGCTCGGAGTCGGAAATCAGAACACTCTTGCCCTCCAAGCGAATCCAGTCGGGGTAGGCGAGATCGGCGAGTGTCTCGTTGACGGTCTCACGCGGCGACTCGGCCAGCCGCGATCTCTTCCTGGGTCAGGTCGTGCGCCACCCGCAGCGTGTGCCGCCGGCGCCTGCGTGCCGAAGCGCTGCACCAGTTGCAGCAGCTGCTTAGCACCCGGCCGTCGGCGAGCTGGCGACCGTGTTCAGGTACTCGAAGAAGCTCATGTCACGCAACTTTGCGACGGCCGGCTCACCGGCTCGCACCGAACGCAGCAGACTGCACCAGTCCGGTGTTCCCGCATCTGTACGGGCCATTGCCGCGGCTGCTGCGACAAGTGTCACGCCCTACCGGCCGGGGCGCGGACGCGACCTTCGCGCCGATCAGCCGCTGATATAGGCGTCGGCCTCGATTTCCACCATCAGCTCCGGCGAAATGAGCGCGCTCACCTCGACCATCGTTGCGACCGGCCCGACGTCGCCGAACACCTCGGCGTGCACGGTGCCGACCTCGTGCCACCGCGAGATGTCGGTGACATACATGCGGGTCCGGACCACATCGGACATCGACGCTCCGGCTTCGCGCAACGCCATCGCTATGCGGCGCAATGCTTCCCGCGTTTGCGCGGCGATGTCGTCACCGGCGCCGGTTGTTCCGGCCACCACCACGTGCGCTCCGGTGCGCACGGCACGCGAGTAGCCGACCTGCGCCTCGAACTCTGATCCCGACGAGACATTGATGCGCTGCGCTGACACCCGACCAGGCTACGGTCCCGGCGGCTGTATTGGCTGCAGTCGGCTGCCGCATTCTGGATTCAGACCGTGGCCGCGGTTTACGAGGACGCCGACATATGCCAATCGTGCAATTCGCGCGGGAACGTTGAGCCGAAGTCTGGGCGAACTGCACCGGTACGAGCGACTGCAAATGATCGAGTAGTCCAATACTCGTTCCCCGGCGCTGGCTGCCGCCATATGATTCCCGAGTGCAGGGTTTGGGCGGCTTGAGGGGACGCCGGAAAAGATGAATCAGTCACGGGTGAGGTCGCGACAATCGCTGCCGAAGGTGTTCGCGGGCTGACCCGGTCGTGAAATGGCCAAGGATGTCGTCCTGCAGGAAAAGCTCCGTGTGCCTGAGGTCACGGGGCTTGCCAGAGAGCGGCTTGAAAAGCCGCTGCTGGACGATCCGCCCACCGTTCTCGACGTCGTCGTAGCGCCCGCCGGCTCCGGCAAGACCACGCTGCTGTCGCGCGTGGCGGCGGCTGCCAGCGTGCCGGTCGGGTGGTACCGGACGACGGCGGACGACTCGACCGAGAAGCGACTCGTCACACACCTGGCCGGCGCGCTCGCCGGGCTGGTGGAGATGGACGGTGCCGTTGCGATGGCGGATTTGCTGAGCGCGCTCGACCGATGGAGTGGATCAGGTGGATTGCTTATTCTCGACGATCTACACGAGATTGCCGATACACCCGCCGAGAAAGCACTGGAGCGATTCGTTTCGCTGCGACCCCGTAGGCTGCAATTGATTTGCGGTTCCCGGCGAATCCCAGACGTCAATGTTCCCCGAATCAGGGTTTCCGGTTCATTCCGCGAAATAGGCAGCGACGACCTGCGATTCCGCTCGTGGGAGGTCGAAGAGTTGTTTGCTTCGGTCTACCATCAGCCGCTTCGCCCCGAAGCGGCGGCCGCCCTAACCCGCCGGACCGGCGGATGGGCCGCCGGATTGCAGCTATTCCACCTCGCCACGATGGGCCGAACCGCCGCCGAACGCCATCAGGCCGTGGCTGACCTGGGTGGCCGATCGAAACTCGTGCGCTCCTACCTGACCCGTAACGTGCTCGCCGAGTTGCCCGATGATCGCCGCCAGTTTCTGTTGCGAACGTGCACACTCGGCCGCTTGTCGGGACCCGCCTGTGACGACCTGCTGGAAACCAGCGGCAGCCATCGCGTCCTCGAGGAACTGGAGAACGCGCAACTGTTCACGTTCACCGACGACGGCGGCACGTACTTCCGCTACCACGAAGTGCTGCAGTCACACCTGGAGATGGCCCTGGTCGAGGAGTGCGGCCCAGCCGAAGCTCGGTCCTGGTACCTGCGCAGCGCCCGCGTGCTGGAGTCACTCGGCGAATTGCGTTCGGCCGCCCGCGCTTACGCCAAGGCAGGCGATTGGGTGTCGGTATCGAGACTGGTGCAAGACACCGGAGGCGCGCGCATCGATGCGACTGTCGTCGACGACGCCCACTTGCTGCCGGCGAGCACATGGCAGCACGACCCCTGGTTGGCTTTGGCCAATGCCCGCCGACTGGTTCGCGAGGGCGCGCTGAAGCGAGCCGCCGAGGCCTATCAACACGCACGCACCCTTTATGAGGAACCCAATTACCAGCAGATGTGCCGCTACGAGGTCCAGGTCGTCTCGATGTGGCTGCCCGGATATCGATCGGAGGGGTCGAATTCCGTTGTCCCGCAGGTGCAACACTGGAGCACGACCCTCCGCGAGGCGCTTCGGCAGTCGCCCGATTTCGGCGCCGTTCCGGTCCCGACGTCTGACCAGGATGCCCGGGTGCGTCTGGTGTACGCGTTGGCCGCGCTCACCGCGGGCGAGGTCGAGTTGGCCCGCCGGGTCTTGGCGTCGATCCAAAGGGAAGAATCGGCCGACTCCTTGACGATGATTACCGCCAGCCTGGCAACGGCGGCGCTTGAGTTGATCGGCAGCGGCGACGGGGATGCAGCCCTTGACCTCAGCACCATCGCATCGCTCGCGGAGAAGGAAGGCCTGCCCTGGATATCGCGGTTGTGCCACGGTTTTGAGCAGATCACGCTCATCACTTCACAAGACGCCACATGGCGCTTCGAATGCTGCTCGGAGATGATTCGCGCCGCCGACCTTATGGGTGATCCGTGGGGGGCGGGACTGCTGACGTTGGCGGTCGGTGTCGCAAAGCAGCAAATCGGAGAATCCGGATCGGCTGAATTATCCAGTGCCGCAAGTAGGTTCCATGATCTGGGTGCACCTGTGCTCGAGCACTGGTGTCAGCTGTTGGCGATGCGGGAAGGGACGACGGCGGCGGCGGCCCATCGGGCCGTGCAGACCAGCCGCGCGCTGGGGACGCGCGGAGCCCAGGCATTGGCGCTCGCCCTGTCGGCGTCGGCCTCGCCGCGTGGTCAACCTCAGGACATGGTCGAGGCGACCCAACTGGCCGTTCAGTGCGGCCTCTCACTACCGAGCACGGCGGCCTGGGACAACGGGCACCAATCCGCAACGACCCATGAGGTCGGCACCCCGCGTGTGCGCATCCGTTGCTTCGGCGGTTATCGCATAGACATCGATGGGCGGGCGGCCGAACCCGAACAGTTGCGGCCACAGGCGCGCCACGTCCTGCAGATCCTGTCGTTGGCACCGGATCACGATCATCATCGGGAATTTCTCGAAGAGATATTGTGGCCGGGTGTCAGCCATTCCGTCGCGTGTCATCGGTTGCAGGTAGCCGTTTCTAGTGTGCGGGCCATGTTCGATGGCGGTGAAGTGGTTATCCGCCGCAGCGGGGAATCGTATCGGCTCTGCCTGTCGATCGGCGCTACCGTCGACGTCCGTGACTTCACGAACGCATTGTCGCGTGCGGCTGCAATGTCCGCGCGCGGCGATCTGCAGGGGCGCATTTCGGCACGGGAGGAAGCGCTGGCACTGTATACCGGCGATTTGCTGCCGGAAATTACCGGTACGCAGCATGTCGACAACGAACGCGAACGTTTTCGGCGCAGCGTAGCCGCAGCGGCGGCGGCACTGGCCTCGGACTACCGGAAACTCGGCGACTACGCGAACGCGCTCGGCGCGGCTCAGCGGTCCGTTGAACTCGATCCCTACCAGGAGATTCCGTGGCTCATCCTGGCCGACTTGCACGAGGTGTTGGGTGACGTCAGTTCCGCGGAGTACGTGCGCCGCGAGCACGCCCGCATCAAGGCGGACCTGGAGGTCTCAGCCACCTGAGGACGGTTCGCCGTCCCCTGAGGGAGGTGCCTCGCCCGGGGGCGGATCCCCCGAGGGATCGGCCAGCTTCGGGAACTTCGCCGTCTCTTGTGAGAGATTGTCGTCGCCCGAGGGCTGTGTCACGGCAGGGATCCGCCCCGTTCCTCGCGACCGATCTGCGCCGTCCCCCGGCGGTTCTGTGAGGTCCCGCGAATCTGCGCCATCCCCGGACGGCTGTGGCGGGCCGGTGACCGGCGCATGAGCGCCCTCCCCGGACGGCTGTGCCGGGCCGGTGATCACCTCGACACGATGCGGGATGTGCGCCGGCTTGGCCGCTTCGACGACGGCGTCGAGGCTGCGCCGGTCGATGTCGTCGGCGTCATCGGTGAAGACCCGCACCATAAGGGTGGGGACGGGTTGGCCGCCCGGTTCGGAGTCCGGTTCGGTCGAGCACGTCGCAGCCCCGGACTCGATCACCTCGGTCTCCCGATTGAAGGCCGCAACTACCGCCTCGTGGACGCTCCGCACCGTCCCGCGCCAGGGCAGGATCGAGGCACCCGCCGTGATCAGCTCCCGTTTGCGGGTCGCAGCCTCATGCCCGCTGATCGTCAGGCCGATCCAGCCCGCAAGCCAATCGAGCATGTCCTCGGGGGCCGTCTTCGGATCGAGATAAGCCGGCAGGCAATCCAGCGTCCCGAAGATCGGTGCGAGCACGTCGTCGAATGCGGCACACAGTTGTTGGGCAAGCGGATCACCGCGGTACACCGACGGCATCGTGTCGATCAATGGGAGCGGGGAGCACACCCCATCGGGTCGGTTTCTCACCGCTAGTTCACCCGGACTTGATGCCGATAGGAGTAAACAAGCGCGTTGCGCGCCAGCGGAACTCGATCGACGGGTTGCCCGCGTTCTCCGGTCGACGGGTCGGCTGGAAATAGCCGCACGGTGACTTCCTCGG
>JBEVHG010000107.1:0-9520 GCA_040511335.1 Mycobacterium sp.
TGATCAGCGGGATGGAGCGGATCCGCTCGATCACCAGGATCACCAGCAGGACAAGGACCTCGCCGGCGAGGAGGAACCCGAGCGGCTCGATCAGGAATGCGCAGACGACCAGCGCAAGCCACACGAGCAACGCACGACCCATGTGCCGGGGCGACAGCGAGAGCGTCGGCGCCTCACCGTGGCGAGCCTTGAGCCGAACAACCAGACCGCGGAGAGGGCCAGGCCCAGGCCGATCAGGCAGATCGTCAGCAGCACGGGAAGGTAGCCGGGCCCAGGCTCGTCGTTCGCGCCACGGAACTCCAGCTCCGTGCGGCTCCGGTACAACAGCCAAGCGCCGAGTACGGCGATCACCAGGCCGAGGACGACGTGGACGCGCCGGGTGATCCGGGTGTCGTGTCGCTGCCGGGCGTCGTGATCGTCGTCGTGATCGACACCGTGATCGGCGTCTTTATCGACCTCGTGATCGACCCCGCCGACGGTCGTGTCGGCACGCCTCTCGATGTCCTGATCCATGCAAAGCCTCTTAGGTCAATGTCTTCAAGATGGAAATATCTTCTGGTTGTAAGAAACTTAGGGGGGAGGAGCCGATGTGTCAAGCGTCACCTTGAAACGCGAACCTGGCAATTCTCGCACTACCCGCCCGTAGACTTCTTCTATGCAGAAGATGCGACCGGAGAGCGATACCGGCCCGGCATATCCGATCGCCTCGGTGAACAACGCGCTCCTGTTGCTGCTGCTGTTCCGTGAGCAGCAGCGAGTGCGGCTTACCGACGCCTGCAAATACCTGGGCGTCGCCCACTCGACGGCGCACCGGCTACTCGCGATGCTCGCCCATCACGGCTTCGTCCAGCAGGAGCCCGTCACCCGTGCCTACATCGCCGGTCCCGCGCTGGTCGAGGTCGGGCTCGCCGTCGTCGGTTCGCTGAACGTCCGCGAACAGGCCCGGCCGATGATGGAGGAGTTGGCCGCTGAGCTCGGCGAGACCGTCCATCTCGGCGTCCTGGAGGGCAACCAGGTCCGCTACGTCGACGCAGTGGAGTCCGAGCGCGCCCTCCGCGTGGTGGCGCGGACGGGGACCCTGGTGCCGGCCCACTGCACATCGCTGGGCAAGGCCCTGCTCGCCCAGATGACCGATCAGCAGGTCGCCGAGCTGTACCCGGTATCGGCCGAGCCATTCGCCGCTCGTACGGAGCGGTCGATCACGACGCAGGCGAGCCTGATGAAAGAGGTCTCGCGCGTGAGGGCGCATGGATACGCAGTCAATGCGGGCGAGACCGAGGACGACGTCGGCTCGGTGGCCGTCGCGTTCCGCGACTTCGCCGGACGCCATGCCGCGATCGCCGTCGCCGCGCCCACGAGTCGGCTGAGCTCATCTCGGATCTCGCACATCGGCGACCTGATGATCCAGACGATCGCCCGCACCCCGGAGTCCCCGGTGACCACTCAGGAGCCCGCGGAGTGAGGGCCGCGGCGAGCGCTGGCGATGCCTGCTCCGGCGGTGGCGAACATGACGACCGCAAGCAGAGCGAAGGCGACCTCGACTCCCCACACCTGTGACGCTCCGCCGGCCGCCACGAGGATGAATGCCTGCCCGACGCGGTTGGTCGAAACGCGGAGTCCGAGCGCGGATCCGCGGCTGGTGTCGTCGACCAGTTCGACGACCCAGTCCATGGTCGTCGTCTGGGACAGGCCGAGCGCAAAACCCAGTACCGACATCGCGACCATCATTGGCGCCAGGTTGTGGCTCAACGCGACGATGAGCAGGCAGGCGGCCGCGACCATCGTGGCGACAACAGTGAGGTTCAGCGTCGGGATCCGGCGGACGAACCACGGGGTCGCCGCCCGCGCGAAGAGTGCGCCACTGGAGCTGATGCCCAGCAGGATGCCGACTTGCGACGACGTGAGTCCGACGGAGGCGCCCAGCAACGGCACGTAAACCAGCAGCAGGTCGACGCCGCTCTTGGCGGAGAAGCTGGTCATCAGCGCGGCCGACATCCCCTGCCGACGGAGAAGGCGCCATACGCTCTCGGCGCGCCCGGTGCGGACAGTCGACACCTGCATCCGGGTGCGCAACGCGAGAGCGGCGGCGGGCAGACCACCGACGAAGACCCAGGCCGCGACCAGGAGTGCGGAGGAGGTCGACGCCAGGCTGGGCTCGTCACTGTGCCCGATGATCACGCCGCCGAGAACCGGGCCGACGATCTGACCGAGCGCCGAGATAGTGGTGAGGGTCCCGAACCTGCCGATGCGCGACAGCGAACTCTGTGCCTGCGCCATGATGCTCTGGCCGCCGATGGTGCCCGACATATGCCCGATGCCGAGTGTCGTCGTGGCGAGCGCGAGGGCGGGGATCGCCTCCGCGACGACGAGACCGAAGCCCGCAACGGCGGATACGCCCAGACCAAGGGCGAGCAGGATCGCGGGGTGGTGTCGCTCGGTCCACCTTCCGAAGCCGACGGCGAGCAGCATCGGCGGCACGGCGAAGCACGCGGCGGTCAGGCCGAGGGTGGTGCCGTCGGCGCCGAGGGCCAACAGGCGGTAGGTCGACACCGGGCGCGCCATGGTGACTGCGACCTGAAGCAGGAAGATGCTGGTGACCGTGCCGACGAGCCACATCGGCGGAAGGGAACGACCTGCGAGACGAACCACGGATCAACCGGACTCCTGCTCAGGAGGACCCGAGCAGGAGTCGGCACCGTTCCTCGCGATCAGAACTTCCAGCCGCGCTCCGGCGTGGCGACGTCCACCTCGACACCGTCGGGATCGCGGAACTTGAAGAACCGGGGCGGGTCCGCCTCTTCCGCGCCGTAGACCTCGATGCCGCGCTCCTTCAAGGCGGTCACCACGGCACCGGTGTCCTCGATCGTCACGCCGATGTGGTTGGGCCCCATCGCGCCATACGTCCAGCCGGAGCGCTCGATGTCAGGGTTGGGTTGGAGCAGAGAGTAATTCACTTCGCCGTCGCTGAGATCGAGCGCCCTGCCGGGGTAGTGCCCGGGGGTGCGAGCATCTCCTAGGCGCTTGAAGCCGAGCACATTCTCGTAGAACTCGGCCGTCCGCTCGAGGTCCTCGACGACTATCCCAAGGTGTCGGATGCGCACTGCGTCCTCCCTTTCCTGCCTGGTGATCAATTTGTCCGTTATGTAGACAGAGTGTCTGCTCATCAGACTCTAGGACACCGCGCGGCCCACGTCAACGACGACTGACGGCCACATTTGAGGTGTCCTCGCGCAACCCGCGCCTTGAGACGGGCCGTGGTCAGGTGGCGCCGCGCGCACTCGGGGTGGCGCTCGCAAGCTCGACATTCTCACTAGTACTTGCCTATCAGCTCCTGCCTGTAACAGCTTGCCGCTATCTGTGCGCGGCAGCTGCGCCTCAAACGAGATGGTCCGCGGGCACTCTGTAGTGCGACAACCGCCTCGCAGCTACCAGCAGCTGGTCGGCGAACGCCTCGGTGGCGTCGGCGGAGTCAAGCGTCTGCACCACCCCCCTGGACGCTTTGGCCCATCTCGTCGTCGGGAATGCCGAACACCGCGGCATCCAACGCCTTTGGATGGGTGACCACCATGTTCTCGGCCTCCTGCGGGTAGATGTTCACCCGCCGGAGATGATCGTGTGGTGGCGCCGGTCGGTCAGGAACAGATAGCCGTCCTGGTCGAGACAGCCGATGTCGCCTACCGTTACCCAGCCGTGCCTGACCCGCGCGCCGTTCTCGTCGAGCACATGCGCCACTCCGAGCAGTGGCTTGCCGACCGAACCCGGCCGCTTCAACCTGTCTTCGGCGCCGATGAACGTGATGCCCAGTCCTTCCGAGGACGAGTAGTACTCGTCGACGACAGGTCCCCACCAGTCGATCATTTCTTGATGTCCACCGGGCAGGGCGCCGCCGCGTGCACGACGCGCTCCAAGCTCGACATGTCGTATCCGGTACCGGCACCGCCGACCTAGCCTGAATCCCCGCCGACGTTCTGGGGCGACCGAGTCTACGAATCCTTTGCCCGTGCCGGTGAAGACATGACCAGCGCCGCCATGGCAACCTACACGCTCGAACAGCTCGACCGCACCCAGCTTGACCCAACGAAACTGTAATTGCGCACGCCCGCCTCGGCGTGTCGGCTGCGTGGTTACAGTGTCGCGACCGCGCCCAGCGCTAGTCGGCGTCAGCCAAGCGGTGCTTCAGCGCGTCGAACTCGTCCTTGATGCCGGTCGGCAGCTTCTCGCCGACGAACTCGAACCACTCCTCGATCTGCGGAAGCTCGTCACGCCACTCTGACGCGTTGACCGTCAGCGCCTCGTTCACGTCGGCCGGGTCGACGTCGAGCCCGGACAGATCCAGGTCCTCGGCGGAAGGCACGGTGCCGATCGGCGTCGTCTTACCCCCGGCCTTCTGCTCGATCCGCTCGATGATCCACTTCAGCACCCGGCTGTTCTCGCCGAAGCCCGGCCACAGGAAGCGGCCGTCGTCGCCGCGGCGGAACCAGTTAACGAAGAACACCTTCGGCATCTTGGACTCATCGGAGTTCTTGCCGAGGTCGATCCAGTGCTGGAAGTAGTCGCCGACGTTGTAGCCGAGGAACGGCAGCATCGCCATCGGGTCGCGCCGGATCGCGCCGACCTTGCCTTCGGCGGCGGCGGTCTGCTCGGAACCCAGCGTGGCGCCGATGAACACGCCGTGCTGCCAGTCGCGGGCCTGCGTCACCAGCGGCACAGTCGTCTTGCGCCGGCCGCCGAACAGGATCGCCGAGATCGGCACGCCCTGCGGGTCATCCCACTCCGGCGCCAGCGTCGGGCACTGCGACATCGGCGTGCAGTACCGCGAGTTGGGGTGCGCGGCCTTGGTGCCCGACTCCGGGGTCCAGTCGTTGCCCTTCCAGTCGATGAGGTGCTGCGGGTCGCCCTCCAGGCCTTCCCACCACACGTCGCCGTCGTCGGTCAGCGCGACATTGGTGAAGACGGTGTTGCCGGCGGCGATGGTCTTCATCGCGTTCGGGTTGGACGACCAGTTGGTGCCCGGCGCAACGCCGAAGAATCCGAATTCCGGGTTGACCGCATACAGCCGGCCGTCCTTGCCGAACCGCATCCACGCGATGTCGTCGCCGAGCGTCTCGGCGCGCCAACCCGGGACGGTCGGCTGAATCATCGCCAGGTTGGTCTTGCCGCACGCCGACGGAAATGCCGCCACAACGTAGTAGGCCTTGTTCTCCGGGGAGATCAGCTTGAGGATCAGCATGTGCTCGGCGAGCCAGCCCTCGTCGTGCGCCATCGCCGAGGCGATCCGCAGCGAATAGCACTTCTTGCCCAGCAGCGCATTGCCGCCGTAGCCCGAGCCGAAGCTCCAGATCTCCCGGGTCTCCGGGAAGTGGCTGATGTACTTGATGTCGTTGCACGGCCACGGCACGTCCTTCTGGCCGGGCTCCAGCGGCGCGCCGATGGAGTGCAGCGCCTTGACGAAGAAGCCGTCGTCACCCATCTTGTCCAGCGCCGCCTTCCCCATCCGGGTCATCGTTCGCATCGACACGACGACGTACTCCGAATCGGTGATCTCGACACCGAGCTTCGGGTCCTCGGCGCCAAGCGGACCCATGCAGAACGGCACCACCCACATGGTCCGGCCGCGCATGCACCCGCGGTACAGGTCTTTCATGATCGACCGCATATCGGCCGGGTCCATCCAGTTATTGGTCGGGCCGGCGTCGATTTCGCGCTGGGAACATATAAAGGTGCGCGACTCCACGCGCGCCACATCGGAGGGATCGGAGAGCGCCAGAAAAGAATTGGGATGCTTCTCGGGGTTGAGCCGCCGGAAAGTCCCCGCCCCGACCAGGTGGTCGGTCAGCCGCTGGTATTCGTCGTCGGAGCCGTCGGCAAACATCACTCGATCGGGTTGCGTGAGCTCGGCGACCTCCTGGACCCACGCGAGCAGTCCTTTGTGCTTCGTCGGTGCGGTGTCCAGACCCGGAATGGTCGCTGCGGTCATCACAATCTCCTGCGTAGGTTTCTGCCAGGACGCAGGCACCGAGAGCGCCGGTCCGAAGGCAAGGACGGCGCCACGGTCGTCCCTGGAATACAGGTTAACGTGGGTGAGATGCCCGCGGTCCATCGGGAGCATGTCCGATCACTCACAAGAACGATTCAGAAAACATTTTCCCCGCGGTGTATCGATTCAGGTGTCGCAATGCCGCCCGGCCGGGGCTGTGGCAGGCGCGCCGGCTAACTCGGCGCGGACGGCGTCCAGCGCCCGCTGCAGCGGCGGTAGCCGCCGATCACGCTGAGCCGCGGCGCGTGCGGTCGCGATCGCGTGCTCGCGTAACTCGGCATCGATCTCGGCGATCCGGTCGGCGGCCGTCGTGCTCTCGACCTCATCGAGTGCGGCCAGTTCGGTGGTGAGCGCCGTCTCGGCGGCCAACACGCGCGTGGCGACCAGCTCTTCGACCGTTGACCGCAGTGAGGTGGTCACCTCGGTGACCCACCGGTCCAGCACCGCCCGGTCGTGCAGCAGTCCGCGGATCCCCACCACCCACAACGTGAGCAGCAACCCGACGAGCCCGCCGGCCACCATCCCGGCGATCCTCAGCTCCGGCGCCACATCCGCGAACAGCCGGCTCACCGCCAACGCGACACCCAGCCCGAAGCCGGCGCCCAGCACCATCATCAGCCGCGTCTCCAGCCGTCGTGACTTCAGCGGTGGCGGCGGGACGTCGGGGGGCGGGGGTTCGTGCGCGGACGCGGGGCCGGTGAGGCCGAGTTCGATCGCGACATCGCCGAGATGTTTGGTGATGCCATCGTCGACCTCGCTGACCACCTCGTCGGCCCGGCCGCGCGCATACGACTCGAACCCGCCGAGCGTGCGCCGGGTTATCCCCGAGGCGTCCTCCTGCAGTTCGGTGCGCACCGATGTACATCGCTTGCGCGCGAAGTACGTCAGCTGAACCCGCGCCTGCTGGATCTGACTGCGTAGCGCGATGGTCCGTTCGGATTTCGACAGCCGCCGCCCGCACAGGATGTCGCCGCGCCGCGTGCGCAGCGTCGTCACCCGCGCTTCGAGGTCGGCCCCAGCACCGTCGGCCTGGTGTCGGGCGATGACGTTCTGCAACCGGGTTTCCCAGGCCCGCAACCGGTTTCGCTGTTTCACATCGGGATCATCGAGCCGCTCGCTCAGCAGGTCGACGAGTTCGTCGAGGTTCGGTTCACCCAGATCGGGCGCCGCCGCCACCGCCACCCAGGGCACGTCGGCATAGCGGGGAGCGCGCGCCGCCAGCAACGCACGGTCGGCGGCCAGCACGTCGCGCCAGTCGCGGTGCGCATCGATCTTCGACACCACCCCGATCACCAGGTCGGCGTACTTGGCCGCCAAATCGACCAGGGCGCAATCGGATTCGGTCGCCGGCGTAATCGCCGACACCACGAACACCACCGCTGCGGGGGCATCGACCGGACCCAGCTCGTCGGCCTCGACGAAGGTGCGCTCGGGCATGCGTTCGCGCAGTGCGGCGATCAGGCTGGTGGTGCCGGCCAGCCACGGTCCGGCCACCAGCACGACATCGCGGCTCTCCACGCCCGGCGAGTTCAGGCCCGGATCGATCGCCGCGACCAAGGCGTCCGCCAGCGCGACCGGATCGTTGGTCATCCGGGTTGCGCCCTTCGGAGAAGGCGCAGCGAACCCCGGGAGATATCGGCGGCGCAGTTGCGTCGCAGCGGGTCGAGGGGTGCGCCGGCGTAGCGCCGCCAGTGCAGCGCGCGGCGCAGATGCGCGGCCGGGTCGTCACCCGGGTCCACGTCCACCCCGGTCGCCTCGATCACTTCGACGGCCGCGGCCATCACCGCGATGACGGTGTCGTCGGCGGACAGGAATTCCGTCAACCGGTCATCACCGGATTGCACTGCCAGCGCCCGCAATTCGGTGAGCGCCGAGCGCACCCGCCGGTAGCGAACCGCGGCGCCGGTGGCGGTCAGCTGCGCGACGACCCGGTCGACCTGGCTGACCCGACGCAGCAGCGCCGGCAGCGACGCGGCGTCCGCGCCTCGGCGCAGTGCAAGTACGGCGTGGGCGATGCCGAACCGATCCAGGGTGTCGAGCAGCCGGGACCGGACGTCACCGGACAGGCGGTGCTCCGTCTGCAGGAACGCGTCGGCGGAGCTCATATCGGCGGGCTCGGTCGTCAGTAGGCGCAGCGCGTAGACCAGCTCGTCATCCAGGACCGCGATGGCCAGCAGGCCGACCGTCGGCACGGTCGGCACCCCGGTCAGCGCCCGGTATTGGGCGGCGCGGCGCTGAGCCAGCGCCATGGGTCCGCCGGCGCCGTAGCCGGTCAGGTCGGCCTTGTTGAGGACGGTGAGCGTCGGCTTAGCCGTGCCGGCCAGCACGGCGCGCTCCTCGGGCTTGAGCACCTCGGCGATCACCATGACGTCGACGTCGGCGGCGTCGACATCCGCGGTCACGGTGACACCCGCGCCGGCCAGCGCCGCAGCGACGGTCCCGCGGCCCACGCCGTCGCGACCGCGCACCGCAACGTACAGCGGGCCGGTGACATGCCGGATGATCGGCGTCAACCGCGGGTTGCGGCACCGCGCAGCGAAATGCGTCAGCTCATCGGCGAAAATCTGGTGGCCTTCCTTACCCGCCGGAGGAAAAACTCCGGTCCCCTATCGCAAATGGTGGCATCTCTCCGACCCCGGCGCGAGCGGATGTTTTGCCCTACCAGGCGAAGGCAACTGTTGGGTATCAATCTGCACCACGATGCGGGTCCACCGGCATTGATGAGCGACCATGGACGGATGCATGTGCGCAGGGCCGATGTCGCCGGCCGAGCGGCTCCGGGCGACACAGCCCCTGCCCCGCACCCATACCCCCGGATCACCAGTTTCCGCTCTCGGCGCTCGACCATTTCCGACGCCCAACAACAGACGTGGGACCGGCTGTGGCCCGAGCTCGGGATGCAGGCGCGCGATGCCGACGGTCCGGTGGACGGGCTCGATATCGAAGCCTGGTTCGGCCGGTCGGCGCCGATCGTTCTGGAGATCGGCTGCGGCGCCGGCATCTCGACGCTGGCCATGGCGCAGGCCGAGCCGGATCTCGACGTCGTCGCCGTCGAGATGTACCGCCGCGGTCTGGCGCAGTTGCTCAGCGGCATTGAGCGCGAAGGCGTCACCAATATCCGGCTGGTCCGCGGCGACGGCGTCGACGTGCTCGAGCACATGTTCTCCGCCGACTCGCTGACCGGCGTGCGGGTGTTCTTCCCCGACCCGTGGCCCAAGGCCCGCCACCACAAGCGCCGGCTGCTGCAACCGGCCACCATCGCGTTGATCGCCGACCGACTGCGGCCCGGCGGGGTGCTGCACGCCGCGACCGATCACGCCGGCTACGCCGATCAGATCGCCGAGGCCGGAGACGCCGAACCGCGGCTGCGCCGGATCACCGCCGGAACGCGCGCCCTGCCCATCACGGTGGAGCGGCCCGACACGAAATATGAAACGAAGGCCCGCCACGCCGGTAGCGCCGTCGCCGAACTGCTCTGGGAGA
>JBEVHG010000108.1:0-10533 GCA_040511335.1 Mycobacterium sp.
ACGACACGGACAACCGATGCCTGCTGGATTTCCTCGAGCGGGGGAACGGTCGGTTCAGGGGTGTCGCTGTGGTTGACAACGACATCAGCCGGTCCGAATTGGAGCGGCTGCGCGATCGCGGCGTGGTGGGCACCACGATGCAGGCCGCACTGTTGGGCGTCCAGGCGTTCTATGGCACAGAGGCGCTGCTGCGCGACCTCGCTGATCTGGACATGTTCGCCGACGTGCAGGTGGAAGCGGACCAACTGGTGGAGATGGCCCCGCTGCTGGAGCCGTCCGGGGTGCGCGTGCTGATCGACCACTGCGGGCGGCCCGTTCCCAGTGCTGGCCTGAACCAGCCGGGATTTCGCCGGTTGCTCGACCTGGCATCGAGCGGCCGGTACTTCGTCAAGATCTCCGGCTTGGTGAAGTGCTCGGCGACGAGATACCCGTGGGAGGATTCCTGGCCGTTCGTACGGGCGTTGCTCGAGGCATTCACTCCGGACCGGTGCGTGTGGGGGTCGGACTGGCCGTTCCTGCGGGCTCCCGAGCGCATCGACTACGGGCTCATTCTCGCCCTCATCGAGCGGTTGGTGTCCGATCCCGGCGACCGCCGAAAGGTGTTGTGGGAAACTCCGATTCGGCTCTTCGGCTTTGACGAGTCACCGGGACAGCGGGATCCCTAGGCTGAGCCAACCGTCATGGCGGGGTCCACGAGCCCGATCCACAGATTTCAAGCATTGCTCCGATCCCGGTCGCGGACTGCCGAGTGACCCGTCGTGCTTTCACCGGGTCGACTCGTTCGCGATGATGTGCGGGAGTCATCTGGACGTCTGCGTCCTTTTCACGAAGCTGGTCGAACCGCACTGATCCCGGACGGCGCCGATAGGCTCTTGCCTCGTGCGCGCCGTGCTGATCGTGAACCCGAATGCGACGTCGATCACCCCAGCCGGTCTCGACCTGCTCGCCCACGCGCTGGAAAGCCGCGTCAAGCTGACCGTCGCGCACACAGACCACCGCGGCCACGCGATCAAGATCGCCCGCGAGGCCGCCCGCGAGGGTGTCGACGTGCTGATCGTGCATGGCGGCGACGGAACGGTGAACGAGGTGGTCAATGGCATTCTCGGCGAACGCGGTCCCGGCGACGACGCTCCGGCCGTCGGGGTGGTTCCGGGCGGATCGGCCAACGTGTTCGCCCGTGCACTGGGCATCAGCCCCGATCCGATCGAAGCCACGAATCAGCTCGTCGACCTGCTCTCCGACTATCGACGGCGCAAACGCTGGCGGCGCATCGGGCTGATGGACTGCGGGGAGCGCTGGGCGGTGTTCACCGCCGGCATGGGCGTGGACGCCGACGTGGTCGCGGCCGTCGAGGCGCAGCGCGACAAAGGCCGCAAGGTCACCTCCTCGCGCTACATTCGAGTCGCGATCCGGGAGAACCTGGCCAGCGCCCGCAAGGAGCCGTCGCTGACGCTGCACCTGCCGGACTCCGAGCCGGTTTCGGGCGTGCATTTCGCATTCGTGTCGAATGCCAGCCCCTGGACCTACGCCAACACCCGGCCGGTGTGGACCAACCCTACGACCACGTTCGAGACCGGTCTGGGCGTGTTCGCGACCACCAGCACGAACGTCTGGGCGAACCTGCGGCTGGTCCGGCAGATGTTGTCACGCAAGCCCCGCCTCGAGGCCAAGCACCTCATCCGCGACGACGACCTGCCGTGGCTGCGGGTGACGAGCGACACGCCGGTGGCATGCCAGATCGACGGTGACTACGTGGGTCGGCGTGACGAGATGACGTTCACAGCGGTGCCTGATGCGCTGGGCGTCGTCGCTCCCCCCCCGCAAAGAACCCCTTCTGACCTGCATTGATGTAATGAGTTCGGCCAAATTAGGGCGCAGGTGGATTTAGTATAGTACAAACGAGTTAGGGATCTGGTAACAGACCTCGCTAGTGAGATTGCACACCTGTTAACGCGCCGCTATTGACATCTGTTCAGCCTGTGAAAGCATCGATGCAAACAGTGCAGAAACATTTGTGTGCACGCGTTACAGCCGAAGAAAAAGCTCGTGCGCCTTGCTGCGCACACGGTTAGGAGAGATCGACAAATGGATTGGCGCCACAAGGCGGTTTGTCGCGACGAGGATCCGGAGCTGTTCTTCCCGGTGGGGAACAGTGGTCCGGCGCTTGCGCAGATCGCTGACGCGAAGCTCGTCTGCAATCGCTGCCCGGTGACGACCGAGTGCCTCACCTGGGCGCTGGACTCGGGCCAGGATGCCGGCGTGTGGGGTGGAATGAGCGAAGACGAGCGGCGCGCACTGAAGCGCCGCAACGCCCGGACCAAGGCCCGCAGCGAGGTCTAACCTCAGCTGCATGACAAACCGCTACGGCCCCGACGAAAGTCGGGGCTGTAACTGTGTGCAATGCAAAAATGCGAAATTGTGGCAGTGAATGTCATTTTGTGTAATCGAACGCGCTATTGAGCGAGCCGGGGCCGTCGGCCTATCGGCACCCGCAGCACGACGTCGGTTCCGCCGGTGGGAACGTCGTGCATGCCCAGCGAGCCGTCCAGCTCCGCCGACACCAGGGTCCGCACGATCTGCAGGCCGAGCCGATCGGACTTCTCCAGGCTGAACCCGTCCGGTAGGCCGCGCCCGTCGTCGTGAATGACGACGTCGAGCCAGCGCGCTGACCGCTCGGCTCGGATCGTCACGCAGCCCGCTTGGGTGGCGGCGGCGAAGGCGTGCTCGATCGCATTCTGCACCAGCTCGGTGATCACCATGATCAGCGCGGTGGCCCGGTCGGCGTCGAGCACCCCGAGGTCGCCGACGCGGCCGATGCGGATCGGGGTGTCCACCGTGGCGACGTCGTTCATGATCGGCAGGATCCGGTCCACCACCTCGTCGAGGTTGACCTCCTCGTCCACCGACATCGACAAGGCATCGTGCACCAACGCGATGGACGACACCCGCCGTACCGATTCGATCAACGCTTCGCGGCCCTCGGCGTTGTTGGTGCGCCGGGCCTGCAGGCGAAGGAGCGCCGCCACGGTCTGCAGGTTGTTCTTCACCCGGTGATGGATTTCGCGAATGGTCGCGTCCTTGGACAGCAGCGCGCGGTCGCGGCGCTTGACCTCGGTGACATCGCGAATCAGCACCGCGGCACCGACCGCCTTTCCGTGTACGACCAGTGGCAGGGTGCGCAGCAGAATGGCCGCGCCCCCGGCGTCGACCTCCATCCGCATGCTCGACCCGCCGGCCAGCGAGTCGCGGATGTGCACGGCCAGTTCCTGCGCCTCGAACGGGTCGGAGATCAGCGGCCGGGTAATGGTGACCAGGTTGTGTCCCTCCAATTCGGCGGCCAGACCCATCCGGTGATAGGCCGACAGCGCGTTGGGGCTGGCGAAGACGACGACCCCGGCCACGTCCAGCCGGATGAAACCGTCGCCGACGCGGGGGCTGGACCGCGACATCGCCAGGTCGCCCACATTGGGAAACGTCCCCTCGGACAGCATGTGCAGCAGGTCGCCCGCACAGTCGAGGTAGGCGGCTTCGAGTGGGCTGGCCTTGCGTCGGGCCGCCAGTACAGTCTGATGGGTCAGCACGGCGACCACCTGGTTGTTGTAACGCACCGGGACGGCCTCCACGTTCAGCCCGCCGTCCTCCTGCGAATCCTGCTGTCCCCCAACGCTTTCCTGGCCGATGGCGCCGGACTGGAAGGCCGCGGTCACCAGCGGCATCTCGTCGGCCCCGGCGGTGGTGCCCACCGCGTCGGACAGCAGCACCGTCGGCGCGGTGTTAGGCCGGCACTGCGCGACGCACACCAGCACCCCGTCGTCGCGACGGACCCACATCAGGTAATCGGCGAACGACAGATCCGCGAGCAATTGCCACTCACCCACCACCGCGTGCAGGTGGTCGACGGCGTTGCCGGGGAGGACGGTGTGCTCGGCGAGCAGGTCACCGAGAGTGGACATCGGCAGTACTCCCGGCGGCGATCGCCGCTAGCTGATCACCGCGATGAGGTCGCCGGCCTGGATGACATCGCCGGCCGACACACTCACCTTGGTGACGGTGCCGGCCACCTCGGCCAGCACCGGGATCTCCATCTTCATCGACTCCAGCAGGACCAGGGTGTCGCCCTCGCCGATCGGATCGCCCTCGTGGACCACGACCTCGAGCACACTGGCCACGATTTCGGCGCGAACGTCCTCGGCCATCCTCACCCCACTTCGTCCCGGCTGCTTGCCGCTCTATCGAACCACAACACCGGGGCGACAGCCGACGTGCCGACACGTGAGACACTGGTCTAGACGCGCCCGCCCGATGCGGGCTGAAGAAACCCCTGACCACACGGAGGATTCCCATGGCCAAGCGTGGCCGCAAGAAGCGCGATCGCAAGCACTCGAAGGCAAACCACGGCAAGCGCCCCAACTCGTAGGACGCCCCGTCAGCCGCGGAAGATGGTGGTGCGGCTGATCTCGATCCGCAGCCGCTCCCGCAAACCTTCGGGCGCCTTCTCGCCGCTGCACTTGTGGGCGATCAATCGCTTGACCCGTTCCTCGACGCCGTAGTGGCGAAGGCAGTCCGAACACTCCTCGAGATGGTGACGCAGCTTGTCCTGCGTCTCCGGCGTGCATTCGCCGTCCAGCAGTGTCCACACCTCGGCGATCACCGCCGCGCAATCGGGATGCTCGGGGTCGACGGGACCTGTCGGCGGGGTGAAGGTTTCGTCCTCACCGCTCACGACGACACCTCCTCCGGCGCATCGATCTTTTCTCCACGAATGAAGCCGCGATCTCTGGCGACGTCGGCCAACAGGGCGCGTAGCTGCCGTCTACCGCGGTGCAGTCGCGACATCACGGTCCCGATCGGCGTGTCCATGATCTCGGCGATCTCCTTGTAGGGGAAGCCTTCGACGTCGGCGTAGTACACCGCCATCCGGAACTCCTCGGGCAGGGCCTGCAACGCCGCCTTGATCTCGGTGTCCGGCAGCGCCTCCAGTGCCTCCACCTCCGCCGAGCGCAGACCGGTCGAGGAATGTTCGGCGTTGGCCGCCAGCTGCCAATCGGTGATCTCCTCGGTTGGATACTCCGATGGCTGACGCTGCTTCTTGCGGTAGCTGTTGATGTAGGTGTTGGTGAGAATCCGGTAGAGCCATGCCTTGAGGTTGGTGCCCTCGCGGAACGACCGGAACCCGGCGTAGGCCTTCACCATGGTTTCCTGCAGCAGGTCCTCGGCGTCGGCAGGGTTGCGGGTCATCCGCAAAGCGCCGCCGTAGAGCTGGTCGAGCAGGGGGATCGCGTCGCGCTCGAAGCGCGCGGTCAGCTCGGCATCGGTCTCGGGCGCCTGGTCGGGCACCGAGCCGTCGATGTCGGTCATCGTGGGGAACACCGTCCCTTCTGTAGCGGCGCCAAACAGGTCCGGCAAATCCACCGGACGTTCCAGGGCCACCGTTGGCACCAAAATCCCCTTCTCTCGATCCTAGAGGCTGCGACCGACAACATTCTTGACAGCCGGGCGACCGCCACGACTGCACCCAATAACAGCACGGACGGGCGTCGTTGTTCCCGCTTCGCCTGCCGATCGCCTCCCGGCGGCCCGCACTAGTCTGAACCGGTGGCCCGTGCAGCAACCCCCGCGATTACGGCGCTGCTGACCGCCGAGGTTCCCCACGAAGTGCTGCGGTATGCGCATGACCCGCTGAATGAGAAGTTCGGTGAGGAGGCCGTCGACGAGCTCGCCGGCGTCGAGGGCGTGAACCCCGAGCAGGTCTTCAAGACGCTGATCATCGCCGTCCCGAAGGGTCTGGCTGTCGCGGTGCTGCCGGTGCCGGCCAAGCTGTCGCTCAAAGCCGCCGCCACCGCGCTGGGTGTGCCCAAGGCCAAGATGGCCGACCGGGTGTCGGCCGAACGCTCCACCGGCTACGTCATCGGCGGCATCTCCCCCTTCGGCCAGCGCAGGCCGCTGCCGACCGTCGTCGATGACTCCGCGCTGCATTGGGATCGCATACTGTGCAGCGCCGGCAAGCGCGGCTGGGACGTCGCGGTGCACCCGCAGGACCTGATCCGGCTCACCAACGCGGTCACCGCATCGATCCGGGGTTAGTCGAGAGAACCGAACACAGGAGGACGGGATGGAGGCTTCGGGAGTCGGCGGGTGGAGTTCCCAGTTGCGTTACGGCGACCCGGCCGAGGCCGCCGACGCGCCGCCGAACTCGAGGAGCTCGGCTTTCCTGCGCTATGGATTCCCGACGATCTGGCGTCGGTGAGTGACTCCCTCTTAAGCGCGATCATCGTGTGGGGCGACGAGGAGGCAATTTCGCAAAGGGTGCAGGAACATACGCCGGCGCCGACCACGTCTGCGTGCAGGTTCGAGACCGACCCGAGGACGTTTCCGCGTGAGCAATGGCGCCGGCTGGCCGCAGCGCTAGGGTGACGCCATGTCGCTTTCCGGGAAGACCATGTTCATCTCCGGCGCGAGCCGTGGCATCGGCCTGGCGATCGCCAAACGTGCCGCCGCCGACGGCGCCAACATCGCTCTGATCGCCAAGACCGCCGAACCGCATCCCAAGCTGCCGGGCACGGTGTACACCGCAGCCAAAGAGATCGAGGAGGTGGGCGGGCAGGCACTGCCCATCGTCGGCGACATCCGCGACGGCGACTCTGTGGCCGACGCGGTGGCCCAGACCGTCGAACGGTTCGGCGGCATCGACATCTGTGTGAACAACGCCTCGGCGATCAACCTCGGCTCCATCACCGAGGTGCCGCTTAAGCGCTTCGACCTGATGAACGGGATCCAGGTGCGCGGCACATACGCGGTGTCGCAGGCCTGCATCCCGCACATGGAGGGCCGGGGCAACCCGCACATCCTGACGCTCTCGCCGCCGCTCCGGTTGGAGTCCGAGTGGCTGAAGCCGACCGCATACATGATGGCCAAGTTCGGAATGACGTTGTGCGCCTTGGGGATCGCCGAGGAGTTGCGTGACAACGGCATCGCATCGAACACCTTGTGGCCGCGGACCTTGGTGGCCACCGCCGCGGTGCAGAACCTGCTCGGCGGCGACGAGGCGATGGGCCGGGCGCGCAAGCCCGAGGTCTACGCCGACGCCGCGTACGTGATTCTCAACAAGCCCGCGCGGGAGTACACCGGCAACAGCGTGCTCTGTGAGGACGTGCTCGTCGAGTCCGGAGTGAGCGATCTGTCGGTCTACGACTGTGTGCCGGGGTCGGACCTGGGAGTCGATCTGTGGGTCGACACTCCGAACCCGCCGGGGTACTCGGGCCCTTAGAGCAGCGTGGCCTGCTCGGGTTGCGGCTCGGCCGGCTCGATGAGCTCGGGCCCGTTGTTGCGGATGCTGTTGACCAGCCGGGACACCTCGCGTATCTCGATCCTGTCCAGGTCGCCGTGCCCGCGCAGCAGGCCCTCGTCGATGGGGGCATCGGGATCCAGCCACCGGTCCCAGTCGCTCGCGCTGATTGTCAGCGGCATCCGGTCATGGATCTCGGCCAGCGGGCCCGCCGCGTCGGTGGTGATGATCGTGCAGCTCAACAGCGGCGAGGCGTTCTTCGTCGCGTCTTTCGGTCGCCAGGTCGACCACAGCCCGGCCATGAACAGCAGCTCGCCGTCGCCGCCGTACATGTAGAACGGCGTCTTCGGCGCTTTCTTGCCGGCCGCGGTCTCGCCATTGGGCCGCCACTCGTACCAGCCGTCCATCGGGATCAGGCAGCGCTTGTACTTCGCGGAGTTTCGGAAGGCGGGCGAGCTGGTGACCTTCTCGGCCCGAGCATTGATCAGCAGCGGACCCTTGGAGTCGGGGGCGCCGTCCTCGCCGGTCTTGGCCCAAGGCGGAACAAGGCCCCAGCGCATGGCCCGCACCCGCCGCGTGGACTCATCCTCCGGTTCGGTGTGCCGTTTCACCACTGTGCTGATCGTGGTGGTCGGCGCGACGTTGTAATTGGGTCCGCCCGCGTCCTTCTGCGCCGAGGTGGCCTCGTCGATCGCCTGGATCTTCTCGGCCAGCAGCGCCGGATCGGTCGTCACCGCGAATCGCCCGCACATATATCCCATGGTGGCAGAAACGACAGACAAGGCAGGATGGACGTGTGAGCAATTGGCCGGCACCGACCACGCCGACCCCTGTCCACGCGACGGTCACCGTGCCGGGCTCGAAGTCCCAAACCAACCGGGCGCTGGTGCTGGCCGCGCTGGCCACCGACCAGGGCACGTCAACCATCAGCGGTGCGCTGCGCAGCCGTGACACCGACCTGATGATCGGCGCAGTGCAGGCGTTGGGCGTGACGGTCGAGGGCACGGAAAGCGAGTTGACTGTCAGTGGCCGTATCGTCCCCGCACGCGGCGCCCGGGTTGACTGCGGGCTGGCCGGAACGGTGCTGCGCTTCGTTCCCCCGGTGGCCGCGCTGAGCACGGAAACGGTCACGTTCGACGGCGACGAGCAGGCCCGCGCCCGGCCCATCGCACCGCTGCTGACCGCGCTGCGCGGGCTGGGTGCGACCATCGACGGTGACGGCCTGCCGTTCCGGGTGCACGGCGGCGGATCGGTCGCCGGCGGCACCGTCGAGATCGACGCGTCGGCCTCGTCACAGTTCGTTTCCGGGCTGATGCTCTCCGGTGCCGCTTTCATCGACGGCCTGACCATCGTGCACACCGGCGAATCGGTGCCCTCGGCGCCGCATGTGGCGATGACGGTGTCGATGCTGCGTGACGCCGGCGTCGACGTCGACGATGCGCAAGCCAACCGCTGGCGGGTGCGCCCCGGGCCAATCGCGGCTCGGCACTGGTCCATTGAGCCCGATCTGTCCAACGCTGTCCCGTTTCTCTCCGCGGCAGTGGTCAGCGGGGGCAGCGTGCGGGTGACGGGATGGCCGTCGGTTAGCACCCAGCCGGCCGACGCCATCCTTTCCATTCTGGAGAAAATGGGTTCGGTTGTGCGCCATACGGATTCGTATCTCGAGGTGCAGGGCGCCCCCGCGTACGGCGGTTTCGAAGCCGACCTGCACGACGTCGGCGAACTGGCCCCCGCGGTCGCGGCGCTGGCCGTGCTGGCTACTCCGGGATCGGTGTCGCAGCTCACCGGCATCGCACACCTGCGCGGGCACGAAACCGACCGACTCGCCGCCTTGAGGGCCGAAATCAACGGCGTGGGTGGGCAATGCGAAGAAACACCCGACGGACTGGTCATCACCGCGGCGCCGCTGCATGGGGGAACATGGCGGTCCTACGCCGACCACCGGATGGCGATGGCCGGCGCCATCGTCGGGCTGCGGGCGCCCGGTGTCGAGGTGGAGGACATCGGCACCACCGCCAAGACTTTGCCCGAGTTCCCGCAGTTGTGGGCCGACATGCTCGCCGGTCAGTCGGTGGATCCCGAGGCAGGCGCTTGAGGCCTGGCGACTACGACGAGTCCGACGTCCGGGTGCGCTCGGGCCGGGGCTCACGGCCGCGGACCAAAACTCGTCCCGAGCACGCCGACGCCGTCGAAGCCATGGTGGTCACCGTCGACCGGGGCCGGTGGGGCTGCGTGCTCGGCGGGGACCCGAACCGCCGCGTCACCGCCATGCGGGCCCGTGAACTGGGCCGCACGCCGATTGTGGTGGGCGACGACGTCGGCATCGTCGGCGACCTGACCGGGCGGCCGGACACGCTCGCCCGCATCGTTCGGCGCGGCGAGCGACGAACCGTGTTGCGGCGAACGGCCGATGACACCGACCCGACCGAACGCGTCGTCGTCGCCAACGCCAACCAACTGCTGATCGTCGTCGCGCTGGCCGACCCGCCGCCACGCACCGGCCTGGTCGAGCGCGCGCTGATCGCTGCCTACGCCGGCGGTCTGACGCCGATTCTGTGCCTGACCAAGACCGACCTGGCTCCGGCGGAGCCGTTCGCCGCGCAGTTCGCAAACCTCGACCTGACCGTCACCACCGCGGGTCGCGACGACCCGCTTGACGCCGTCGCACCGCTGCTGGCCGGCAACGTGACGGTGCTGCTGGGCCACTCCGGCGTCGGAAAGTCGACACTGGCGAATCGCCTTGTGCCGGAAGCTGATCGAGCCATCGGTGTGGTGTCGGGCGTCGGCAAGGGAAAGCACACGTCGGCCCAGTCGGTGGCGCTGCCGTTGCGCGGGTCGGGCTGGGTGATCGACACGCCCGGCATCCGGTCGTTCGGGCTGGCACACATCCAGCCCGACGATGTGCTGCTGGCGTTCTCCGATCTGGCCGAGGCGATCAAGGACTGCCCCCGCGGCTGCGGGCATATGGGTCCGCCCGCCGACCCCGAGTGCGCGCTGGACACGCTGGCCGGGCCCGCCGCCGACCGGGTGGCCGCCGCCCGTCGCCTGCTGACGGCGCTGACGGACGCCGCTGCGTACTGAGCCCGCCTTTCCCGCGAGCTACCGTGTCTGCGCGGCGACACGCCGGTGAAACACATACAAATCTGGACGCTCGCGGCGCGCGACCGTCGGGTTTGTGCGGGCGACGTACTGGGCACGCAGTCATGTGCGGCAAGCTAGGTGAAGGCCCTGCCAACAAAGGAGACTCA
>JBEVHG010000109.1:0-12412 GCA_040511335.1 Mycobacterium sp.
TTCCGCAAGCAGGTCTTCGACCTGATAGACATCGCGTTCGCGCAGCGGCGCAAGACGTCGCGCAACGCCTTCGCCGAGTGGGCCGGATCGGGCAACGAGTCGGCCCGGCACCTGCTGGCCGCCAGCATCGACCCGTCCCGTCGCGGCGAGACCCTGTCCATCGCCGACTTCGTGCGACTACTGCAGCGGTCCGGCTACACCAGGCAGCAACACGCCCCCGTGATGTGACGCTGGGCGTCAGCTTCGCAGCGCCCGAATCATCAGCGAAATGAACTGCCCACACGATTGATAGCGGTTGTCGGGGTCCTTGGCCATCGCCTTGGCCAGGATTGAGTCGACGGCGCGTGGCAGCCAGGTGATCTCGCGCGAGATCTGCGGCGGCGGACGGTGGAGATGCGCGTCGACAAGCGCCATCGCAGACTTCGCCGAGAACGGCGGCGAACCGGTGACCAACTCGACGGCCGTGCACGCCAGCGCATATTCGTCGGTGGCCGCCGAGGGGGCGTGCCCATACAGCAGCTCCGGTGCGGAGTAATGCAGCGACGCCTCGATATGTGGCGGGCGCCGGCCGACGCCCCCGGCCACCGCGTAGGCAACACCGAAGTCGATGAGGACCGCGCCGAAGCGGGAAAAGTCTTGGGAAACAAGGATGTTGGACGGCTTGACGTCACAATGCACGATGCCACGCTGATTGGCGCAGTCCAAGGCGTCGGCGACCTGCGCCAGCGCCGTGAGCCGGTCGGCCACGCCTGCGAGGCCGGCCACCGTGCCGCCGTCGACGAGTTCCATGGCCAGCCAGTCCGGCCCCCACTCATACATCGTCACGATGTGCGGGTGATCCAGTTGATGGGCAAACTCGAACTCCCGCTGCAGACGGGCCAGATGGTCCGGTTGGCGGTGGTCCTCGCCGAGGATCTTCAGTGCGATCGCGCGGTCCGGGCCCGCGGCGTCGTGCGCCCGGTACACCGTCGCATATCCGCCGTGGCCGAGGGTTGCGTCGATGACGTATCCCTCGAACCGTTGGCCCGGCGCAAGCACCTTGTCAGCCTAGGACTGTGATCCTTGACACCCCGCTCGAGCAAACACTAGCGTGAGCGACCGTCGGTATCGGGTATTTGTTCGAGCGGCGAGATTTCTCGAGGGGTTATATCACCACTTAGGTAGTTTTCGTGCTCGATCCGGCGATAGTGTCGTGCCGTGTCCGCGTCCGACGGTTCTACCGCGTCCGAGTGGGTCCCCACTGGGTCGGTCACGGTGCGGGTGCCGGGCAAAGTCAATCTCTATCTCGCCGTCGGTGAGTGCCGTGACGACGGCTTCCACGAACTGACCACCGTCTTCCACGCGGTGTCGTTACTGGACGAGGTAACCGTCCGAAACGCCGATGTGTTGTCGGTGGATATGTCCGGCGAGGGCGTGGAGTCGTTACCGACCGACGAGCGCAATCTGGCCTGGCGAGCGGCGGAATTGATGGGCGAGCATGTCGGGCGGGCGCCCGACGTCGCGATCTCGATCGAGAAGTCGATCCCGGTGGCCGGCGGCATGGCCGGCGGCAGCGCCGACGCCGCCGCGGTGCTGGTGGGGATTAACACGCTGTGGGAGCTCGGCGTGCCGAGGCGCGACCTGCATGCGCTGGCCGCGCAGCTGGGCAGCGACGTCCCCTTCGCCCTGCACGGCGGCACCGCGCTGGGCACCGGCCGAGGCGAGGAATTGGCGACGGTGCTCGCCCGCAACACCTTCCACTGGGTGCTCGCCTTCGCCGACGGCGGGCTGTCCACACCGGCGGTGTTCACCGAGCTCGACCGGCTGCGCGAGACCGCCGATTCGAGCCGCGCTGAGCCGCCGCGACTCGACGATCCCGAGCCCGTGCTTGCGGCGCTGGCGTCGGGCGATCCCACCCAGCTGGCGCCGCTGCTGGGTAACGACCTGCAGCCCGCCGCGGTGAGCCTCGATCCCGGACTGCGGCGCACACTGCGGGCCGGCGCGGAGGCGGGGGCACTGGCCGGGATTGTGTCCGGTTCTGGGCCAACGTGTGCGTTCCTGTGCGCGTCGGCGGCGTCGGCGGTCGATATCGGCGCACAATTGGCCGGTGCCGGTGTCTGCCGCACGGTGCGGGTCGCCAGCGGCCCGGTGCACGGCGCCCGGGTTGTGCCCGCGCCGTCCACATCGGTTTGATCACGAGCGGGTGTGACTCAGGCCTCAATTCTCGCGAGAGTTTGGCGGCTACTTAAGAGTTGCCTAAGATGATCGACGGTGAAAACTAGCGGTGAAGCGTCGGGCGCGAAACCTTCCCCTGCCGGAAACGTCGGTAGGCGGGCGCACAGGCGTAGCGAGAACCCCGATGTCACCGCTCCTGCAACTGCGCGTGCCTCGTCCGGCGCACCACCGATTCGAGACAAAACCGCTCCCCAATTGTGCGTGCGCGCCTATGCGAAAGCGCCCCTGATCAGGCGGAGCATGAGAAGCCGGGCAATGGCGCCGGTCACCAGGAGGTCGTCGTGAGCAGATTCACCGAGAAGATGTACCGCAACGCCCGCACCGCCTCCACCGGAATGGTCACCGGCGAGCCACACGAGCCGCTCCGGCATACCTGGGGCGAGGTGCACGAGCGGGCCCGCCGGATCGCCGGGGGGCTGGCGGCCGCCGGTGTGGGACACGGCGATGCCGTGGGCGTGCTGGCGGGATTCCCGGTGGAGATCGCCCCGACCGCGCAGGGCGTCTGGATCCGCGGCGCCAGCCTCACCATGCTGCACCAGCCCACGCCGCGCACCGACCTGGCGTTGTGGGCCGAGGACACCATGACCGTCATCGGCATGATCGAGGCCAAGGCCGTCGTCGTGTCCGAGCCGTTCCTGGTGGCCGTCCCGGTGCTCGAGGAGAAGGGCATCAAGGTCCTGACCATCGCAGACCTGCTGACCGGCGACCCGATCGACCCGGTCGACACCGACGAGGACGACCTCGCGTTGATGCAGCTGACGTCCGGCTCGACGGGTTCGCCCAAGGCGGTCCAGATCACGCACCGCAACATCCACTCCAACGCCGAGGCGATGTTCATCGGCGCCGAGTACGACGTCAAAAAGGACGTCATGGTCAGCTGGCTGCCGTGCTTCCACGACATGGGCATGGTCGGCTTCCTGACCGTGCCGATGTACTTCGGCGCCGAGCTGGTCAAGGTCACCCCGATGGACTTCCTGCGCGACACGCTGCTGTGGGCCAAGCTCATCGACAAGTACAAGGGCACCATGACCGCGGCGCCGAACTTCGCCTACGCGCTGTTCGCCAAGCGGTTGCGCAAGCAGGCCACACCCGGCCAGTTCGACCTGTCCTCCCTGCGTTTCGCGCTGTCGGGTGCCGAGCCCGTCGAGCCGGCGGACGTCGAGGATCTGATCGACGCCGGAAGGCCGTTCGGGCTGAAGCCCGAGGCGATCCTGCCGGCCTACGGCATGGCCGAGACCACGCTGGCGGTGTCGTTCTCCGAGTGCGGCGCCGGCCTGGTGGTCGACGAGGTCGACGCCGACCTGCTGGCCGCGCTGCGCCGGGCCGTCCCGACCACAAGGGGCAATATCCGCCGGCTGGCCTCGCTGGGCCCGCTGCTGGAGGGGCTGCAGGCCCGCGTCATCGACGAACACGGCAATCTGATGCCGCCGCGCGGTGTCGGTGTCATCGAACTGCGCGGCGAACCCCTGACGCCCGGCTACATCACCATGGGCGGCTTCGTTCCCGCCCAGGACGAGCACGGCTGGTACGACACCGGCGACCTGGGCTACGTGATGGAGAACGGCCACGTCGTGGTGTGCGGCCGCGTCAAGGACGTCATCATCATGGCCGGGCGCAACATCTATCCCACCGACATCGAGCGGGCCGCCGGCCGCGTCGCAGGCGTGCGGCCGGGCTGCGCCGTGGCGGTGCGTCTGGACGCCGGGCACTCCCGCGAAACCTTCGCCGTCGCAGTGGAATCCAACGCCTGGCAGGATCCGGCCGAGGTGCGCCGGATCGAGCACCAGGTCGCCCACGAGGTCGTCGCCGAGGTCGACGTGCGCCCGCGCAACGTCGTGGTGCTGGGGCCGGGCACCATTCCCAAGACGCCGTCGGGCAAGCTCCGCCGGTCGAATTCCGTCTCGCTGGTCACCTAACCGCAGGATCACCTCTCCCGCGAGCGACCGTGTCTGTCCGGCGACACGCCGGTCACCAACGTACAAAAGCGGTCGCTCGTCGGTAACGAAGTGTCGGTGGTCGTCGATACCGTCGGTGTCATGCCAACCACACCAGCCATCGAAGCGATCGCCCTGGTGAAGCGGTTCGGCTCTACCGTTGCCGTCGATGGTGTCAGCTTCACCGTGCCGCCGGGCTCCGTGCTCGGTCTGCTGGGCCCCAACGGGGCGGGCAAGACCACCACCGTCCGGATGATGGCGACGCTGACGGAGCCGACCAGCGGCACCGCCCGTGTCGCCGGCTTCGACGTGCGCCTCGAGCCCGAGAAGGTGCGGCTCAACATGGGCCTGACCGGGCAGGTCGCGACCGTCGACGAGCTGCTCACCGGCCGGGAGAACATCCGGATGATCGGCGGCCTCTACGGCATCCGGCACAAGGGGCTGGCATGTCTCGGCGACGACCTGCTGGAGCAGTTCGCGATCGCCGACGCCGCCGACCGCGTGGTCAAGTCGAACTCGGGCGGCATGCGCCGCCGGCTCGATCTAGCGGTGAGCCTGCTGGCCTCGCCGCCGGTGCTGTTCCTCGACGAGCCGACCACCGGCCTGGATCCCCGCAGCCGCAGCGAGCTGTGGGAGGTGCTGCGCGGCCTGGTCGAGCAGGGCACCACGCTGCTGCTGACCACGCAGTACCTGGAGGAAGCCGACCAGCTCGCCGACAACATCGTGGTGATCGACAAGGGCCGCATCATCGCCGAGGGTTCGCCGCTGCAGCTCAAACGGCAGGCCGGCAACGCCAGCCTGGTGGTGACCGTGGCGCGCGCCGACGACCTGTCGGCAGCGCAGGCGCTACTGGCCAAGACCGGCGCCGAGGTGTTCGTCGACGCCAGGGCCCGACAGCTGACCGCCGCCGCCGACGGGCTGGCCGACATGGTCCGGGTCGCGGGCTGGCTGCGTGACAGCGATATCGACGTCGACGACATCGGGTTGTCGCGTCCCAGCCTCGATGACGTTTTCCTTTCGCTCACCGGCCACCGCACCGAAGAGGAGGTAGGAGCATGACAGCCGTCGCCGCTCCCGTCCGCGTGCAGCCGCGGCCGGTGCGCACCCGGCCCACCAACATCGCCCAGCAATCGTGGATCATGGTGAAACGCAACATGATCCACACCAAACGGATGCCCGAAATGCTGAGCGACGTGACGGTGCAGCCGGTCATGTTCGTGCTGCTGTTCGCGTTCGTCTTCGGTGCGTCGATCACCAATACCGGTGGCGCGTCCTACCGGGAGTTCCTGCTGCCCGGCATACAGGCGCAGACCATCGTGTTCTCGGCGTTCGTCGTCGCTTCCGGCATCACCGCCGATATCGAGAAGGGCATCATCGACCGCTTCAGGTCGTTGCCCATCTCGCGGTCCTCGGTGCTGATCGGCCGCAGCATCGCCAGCCTCATCCATTCCTCCCTCGGTGTCGTCGTGATGGCTGTGACCGGGCTCGCGATCGGCTGGCGCATCCGCGGCAGTGTGGCCGAGGCCGCGCTGGCGTTCGCGCTGGTGCTGGTGTTCGGGTTCGGCATGATCTGGTTCGGCATCCTGATCGGCTCGCTGCTGCGCACCGTCGAGGCCGTCAACGGCGTGATGTTCACCGCGCTGTTTCCGGTGACGTTCCTGGCCAACACCTTCGTGCCCACCGAGCCGATGCCGCACTGGCTGCGGGTGATCGCGGAGTGGAATCCGGTGTCGTCGCTGGCTCAGGCCATGCGTGAACTGTGGGCAACGGCGGGCCGGCGCCGGAGAGCGCGCAGCTGCCGCTGCACCATCCGGTGCTCGCGACGATCCTGTGGTCGCTGGCGCTGACCGCGATCTTCGCGCCGTTCGCGCTGCGCGCCTTACGCGCGCCGCACCGCGGACTGAAACCGTCTCGCGGGTTCGCCCGCTTGGCGCGCCTGGCGCACGATGATGAAACGGATCGTCAGCAGAATTCCGGCCGGTGCGGCCATCGTCGTCAGCATTTGCAGTGACTCGGCCATCATGCGCTCCCCTGGGCTTCGATGGGAGCGGTCGCCATCTGGTTGTACACCGCCCACCAGACCATCTCGTGGTCGATGGCCGAAATCTGCCCCTGATCGAGGCGTTCGTCGGCTTCGACCAGCGTGGCCGCCAGCGTCTGCAGTCTGTCGCAGGTGGCGCGGGACGTGGGTTCGTACTCGCCAAACATCAACATCGCGGCCATTGTCCAGACCCGGGGTCGCAGGTCACCGGCCGCCACGAACGCCGCCACACCCGACCCCAGATATGCCGCTATCGATATTGCCAACGCGGTCCACGGCCCGGTGAGCCGGCTGACGGCGATCTCGGACACCACCCACAGCGGCCATCCGCGCCACAACCGAATGCGGCGTCGCTCGCCGACGCTGATACCCGGCGGGTAGACCACCAACTGGTAGCGCGTCACCCCGAATCGATCCGGCCGGATGTCGATCGACCCCCATCGGCGTCGGCCGTCGAGCAGCCGCGTCCAACAGCCCCGCAGCAGCCCCGCGCCGGGTTGTCTGTCCTCCACGTATTCAGGTCTACGCCCGCGACGACGGTTCGCGGCCGGTCCAAACGCTTTCTTTATGCCCCGCGCGGCTTTCTTTACGGATCAGCGCGATCAGACGCAAAAAGCCCCCAATTCTTGCCAATTTAGGGGCTTTTGGCTCTCGCGCGGAGTTACCAGGCGTGCACGGTGTTCTGGGCGGGCTCCAGCCCCTGTGCGATCAGCAGTTCGGTGGCGTCAGCGGCCTGCTCGCAGATGGTGCCGATCTCGGGTCGTTCGGCGGCAGTGAAGTTCTCCAGCACGAACGACGCCCCGTCCTTGCGGCCGGGCGGGCGGCCGATGCCGATGCGGACCCGATGAAAGTCGTTGGTGCCCAACGCCGACGCCACCGAGCGCAGTCCATTGTGTCCGGCCACGCCGCCGCCGAACTTGAGCCGGATCCGGCCGAATTCGATGTCGAGTTCGTCGTGGATCACCACGATGTCGGCCGGCGGCACCGAGTAGAACTTGGCCAGTGGCGCCACCTGCCGCCCCGACTCGTTCATGTAGCACCGCGGCTTGGCGAGCACCACCGACCGGCCGCCGAGCCGCCCCGTGGCGATCTCCGCGCCGGAGCGCTTGTGCACCTTGAAGTTCGACCCGATGCGCCCGGCGAGCAGGTCGGCGACGACGAAGCCGAGGTTGTGCCGGGTCTTGGCGTAGTTGGGCCCGGGGTTGCCCAGGCCCACCACCAGAAGCGGCTCGGCCATGAAGTCGGTTATTCGGATTCGGCCGCAGCGGCCTCTTCGCCCTCGCCGGCTTCCTCGCCCACTTCGGGCACCTCGGCCTCGGCGGCCTCGGCCACCTCGCCGGCACCCTCGGCCTCGAGATCTTCGGCGGTCGGCGCGGCGACGACGTTGACGACCAACATCTCCGGATCCGACACCAGCGCCACACCCGACGGCAGTTCGATCGTGCCCGCGCTGAACTGGGTGCCGATCTCGGCACCCTCGACCGAGACGGTGAGCTGCTCGGGGATCGACAGCGCTTCGGCCTCGATCTCGATCGTGCTGGTCTCCTGGGTGACCAGGGTGCCGTACGCCGCCTCGCCCTCGACGACGACGTTGACCTCGACGTTCACCTTCTCGCCGCGCCGCACGACGAGCAGGTCTGCGTGCTGGATGTTGCGGCGGATGGGATGGATGTCGAGCGCCTTGGTCAGGGCGAGCTGTTCGGTGCCCTCGACGTCGAGGGTGAGCACCGCGTTGGTGCCGGAATGGCGCAGCACGGCGGCGAACTCGTGGGCGGGCAGCTCGAGGTGCTGCGGAGCGGCGCCGTGGCCGTAGAGGACGGCCGGGATCTTGCCCTCACGACGGGCACGGCGCGACGCACCCTTGCCCGTCTGGGTGCGTACCGAAGCCGTCAGGTTGTTGGTGGTGGGGGCCGAAGTCTTGGCCATGAGATGTTGCTCCTGTATGCCTGTTGTCGTTCTCGGGGCACGGCCAGGATCGCAACTACTACCAGGTTCCCGTCGATAACGGTGGCCCTAACCACCCTCGCCGTGACGCCCGCACAGGTTAGCGCATCGGGGCCTTAGAGCGAAAATTTGGTGTCCGTGAGCTGCGCTGATAGCTCCCACAGCTCCCGGGCGGTATTCGCGTTGCGGGCCAGCGGGCTGCGGCCGACACGTCGGGTGGGGCCGCGCATCCCGAAGCGTGGACCGATGAAACTGTTGCCGGGCAGGTCTTGGGACAACGCGTAGAGCGTCTGGCGGGCGCCGAAGTCCGCATCGGTGGCAAGCAGCTCGTTGCCGGCCTCGAAGAACCTGCCAAAGGTCCCCGCAGAGTGCGACTGCAGATTGGTGGCGGAGTAGCCGGGATGCGCGGCATGCGCCTTGACAGGCGAACCGACGGCGTCGAGGCGGCGCTGCAGCTCGCTGGTGAACAGCAGGTTCGCGAGCTTGGACTGGCAGTACGCCGGCCAGGCCAGGTACGGCCGGGACTTCCAGTTCAGGTCCTTGAGGCTGATGTAGCCCATCAAATGCATCATCGACGACACCGTGACCACCCGCTCGGTGATCTTGCGCAGCAGCAGGTTGGTCAGTGCGAAGTGGCCGAGGTGGTTGGTCCCGATCTGGCTTTCGAACCCGTCGACGGTCAGGGCGTAGGGCACCGCCATGATCCCGGCGTTGTTGACCAGCACAGCGACGTCGCCGGCCACGCCGTCGGCGAACTCCCGCACGGACGCCAGGTCCTGCAGATCGAGCCTGCGGACCTCGACATCACCGGTCATGCCAGCCGCGGCCGCGTTGCCCTTGTCGAGATTGCGCACGGCGACGATGACCTTGGCGCCGACGCGCGCCAGTTCGCGTGCCGTAACGAGTCCCAGGCCACTGTTGGCGCCGGTGACGATGACGGTACGTCCGGAGAACGAGGGCAGGTCGGCGGCGGTCCAGTCACTCATGGCTGACAGGGTAGTTCCCCGGGTCGCTTCGCTCCTGCCCGCCGGACTTAGTGCCGCCATTGGCTACTTGGCCGCGACGTTGAACCCGGCGATGATGGCCTCGATGTCGGGCGCCTCTTCGGCGGCCTTCTCGGCGTCACCGGTGACAGTGAGCTGGACCAGGTAGCGCTGTTTGGCCGGTGGGGAACCGGTGGCGAACACGATCCTGTTGTAACTGTGCATCCGCGCGCCGTTGAGGTCGTAGCTGCCCTCGATCATCGACGACGGAAAGCCGCGGAAGTTGTCGTTGGAGGCGTTGAGACGCTTGAAGTTCTGGGACAGCTCGGCGTCGGCGTAGCCGTGCTGGACGGCCTGGCTGACGTCGAAGTCCCCGTTGAGCCTGAACACCATCAGCATCGCCGTCGGGTAGGTGTCGCCCTTGGCGATCACGCGCGTTCCCGGCGATAGGTTCGTGTTCGTATACGGCGCCCAACCCGGCGGAGTCGGCACCGTCACCGTCAGGTCGGCCAGCTTGTCGGGAACGACGGGTTCCCCTGTCACACCGACACTTTCCAGATACGCCGCGATGGGGACGGACCCCTCGGCGGCGGCGGTCGTCGAGGTCGTCGGGGCGGTCGGAGATATGAGCGACGTGTAGTCGGCCGTCTTCTCACCGCAGCCCGCTGCGGCGACGATCACCAGCGCGGCCGTCGCCGCCCCGCGCCGAACCGTCACAGAATCTCGCGGACGGCGTCGATCGGCCGGGCCAGCCGGGTGCCCTTCGGGGTGACGACGAACGGCCGCTCGATGAGGATGGGATGAGAGGCCATGGCGTCGAGCAGTTCATCATCGCCGGCCTCGGCGAGATTGAGCTCGTCGTAAAGCGATTCACGCTTTCGCACCGCGGTACGCACGTCGATACCGGCAGCCGAGATCAACTCGACGAGCTGCGCTCTCGACGGCGGCGTTTTCAGATACTCGATGACTGTCGGCTCGATGCCGTTGTCCCGCAGCACTTGCAGCGTCTTGCGCGAGGTCGAGCAGCGGGGATTGTGGTAGATGAGGAACTCGTCTGGCACTACGCGTCCCCGTCGAAAAGTCCTGTCACCGAACCGTTTTCGAACACCGCGCGAATGGTGCTGGCCAGCAGCGGCGCGATGGAAAGCACGGTCAGCTGCGGGAACTGCTTATCGTCGCCGATCGGTAGCGTGTTGGTGACGATCACCTCGCGGGCGCCGCTGTCGGCGAGTCGTTCGGCAGCCGGCGGCGACAGCACGCCGTGGGTGGCCGCGATCACAACGTCACCCGCGCCGTCGTGGTGCAGCAGCTTCACCGCCCCGGCGATGGTGCCGCCGGTGTCGATCATGTCGTCGATCAGCACACAGGTGCGGTCAGCGACTTCACCGACCACCCGGTGCGACACCACCTCGTTGGGCACCCGCGGGTCACGGGTCTTGTGGATGAACGCCAGCGGCGTCCCGTCCAGCGCATCGGCCCATTTCTCGGCGACGCGCACCCGACCCGAGTCGGGGGACACCACGATCATGTCCCCGGTCGAGTAGCGCTCGGCGATGTAGCCCGTCAGCAGGTTCTGTGCGCGCATATGGTCGACCGGGCCGTCGAAGAAGCCTTGGATCTGGTCGGTGTGCAGGTCGACGGTGACGATCCGGTCGGCGCCCGCGGTCTTGAGCAGATCGGCGACCAGACGCGCCGAGATCGGCTCGCGGCCGCGGTGCTTCTTGTCCTGCCGGGCGTAGGGGTAGAACGGCAGGATCGCGGTGATCCGCTTGGCACTGCCGCGCTTGAGCGCATCGATCATGATCAACTGTTCCATCAGCCACTTGTTGAGCGGCGCCGGATGCGATTGCAGAACGAACGCGTCGCAGCCGCGGACGGATTCGTCGAATCGGACGAAGATCTCGCCGTTGGCGAAGTCCCGGGCGGTCTGCGCGGTGACCGGGACGTCGAGTTCCTTGGCCACCTGGTCGGCCAGTTCGGGGTGTGCGCGACCCGAGAACAGCATCAGGTTTTTGCGGTTGTCGGTCCAGTCCGTGCCCACTGTGCGCCTCGCCGGTCGGGGATCGATACGGCCTAATCGTACGTAGCGAGGCACGCTGCGCGTGACCGGGTTGCCAGATCACCAACGGCAGGCGTCCGGCTCACGGCGTTTTGTCGTCTGTTTCGTTCGCTTCGCCGGTGTTCTCCGCTGGCGCGCCGGCGGCCTTCTCGCGCTCGGATGCCGCTGCCGCCGCAGCGGCGGCCGCCGAGCCAGGTCGCTTGCGCGCCACCCAACCCTGGATATTGCGCTGCGGACCCGCCGACACCGCCAGCGCGCCCGGCGGCACGTCCTCGCGCACCACCGTGCCCGCGCCGGTGTAGGCGCCGTCGCCGACGGTGACCGGGGCGACGAACATGGTGTCCGAGCCGGTGCGCACATGAGAGCCGATTGTGGTGCGCCGCTTGGTTTCTCCGTCGTAGTTGACGAACACACTCGACGCACCGATGTTGCTGTGGTCGCCGACGTCGGCGTCCCCGACATAGGTGAGGTGCGGAACCTTGGTGCCGGTGCCCAGCGTCGAGTTCTTGGTTTCGACGAACGCGCCGAGCTTGCCCTGGGCGCCCAGCACGGTGCCGGGCCGAAGGTACGTGAACGGTCCCACCGTCGCGCCGTCGCCGATCACCGACGACGTGCCGTGGGTGCGGATCACCGACGCCTCGTCGCCGACGGTGACGTCGGCCAGGGTGGTGTCCGGGCCGATGTGGCAGCGCCCGCCGATGCGCGTGGCGCCCAGCAGCTGCGTGCCGGGGTGGATGACGGTGTCGCGGCCGACGGTGACGTCGACATCGATCCAGGTGGTGGCCGGGTCGATGACGGTTACGCCGGCGCGTTGATGGGCGGCCACGGTGCGCCGGTTCAGCTCGGCACCCAGATCGGCGAGCTGCACCCGGTCGTTTATGCCGGCGGCCGACGCGCTGTCGTCGAGGTGTTTGGCCCGCACGTGGTGGCCGTCGGTTCGGAGGATCGAAATCACGTCGGTCAGGTAGAGCTCCTGCTGGACGTTGTGCGGGCGCAACCGGGACAGGGCGGAGCGCAGCGCCGCGACGTCGAACGCGTACACGCCGGTGTTCACTTCGGTAATGGCCAGCTGCGAGGGGCTGGCATCGGCCTGCTCCACGATGCCGATGACTTCGTCGTCCCCGGTGCGCAGGATGCGGCCGTATCCGGTCGGGTCGGGCAGTACGGTGGTGAGCACCGTGGCGGCGGCCGGCCTGGCGCTGTGCGTGGCGATCAGGTCGGCCAGCGTGTCGGCGTC
>JBEVHG010000110.1:0-4875 GCA_040511335.1 Mycobacterium sp.
ACCCGGTGGGTGGCGAAGAGGTTCGGAAAAACCCGCGCCATGGTTCGGCGGTTCTCCATCACGTAGGAAACGCCCGACGGCGAGCGCAGGTTGTCCTCCAGCACCCGGAAGTTGCCCGCGGCGTCGCGCACCAGATCGATGCCGGCGACGTGAATGCGTACGCCATTGGGCGGGACGATGCCCGCGGCTTCACGGTGGAAGTGCTCACAGGAGGTGATCAGTCGACGCGGGATGATCCCGTCACGCAGGATCTCCTGCTCGCCGTAGATGTCGGCGAGGTACATCTCGAGCGCCTTCACGCGCTGCCTGATGCCCTTCTCCAAGCGCGACCACTCGGCGGCGGAGATCACCCGCGGCACGAGGTCGAGCGGGAACGGACGTTCCTGACCGGACAGCGAGAAAGTGATGCCCTGGTCGACGAAGGCGCGGCCGAGCGCATCGTTGCGCGCTCCAAGCTCAGACGCGTCGGACGGAGCGAGTTCGGCGAAGATGCCCTTGTAGGGCCCGCGCACGTTGCCCTGCGCGTCGAACATCTCGTCGAACGCCTCGGAGTAGGTGCCCAGTTCGTTGTATCCGTCGAAGATCCCGTCGTAGCGAGCGGCTCGACGGGAGTTGCTGCGCGCCGCCTTGGCGGTCTCGGTCGGCAGTGTGCGAAGGCTCACGCTTGACATGCTGCCCCAACTGGCGCGTTTCCGCAGGCCAGCGGCCTCCTCTCTTTGGGCACTTTGGGCATTTACCCGCTGCGCTGGTAATCTGAACCCTCGCTGCTCGCTCGACGGGCGCCAGAATTTGCGAACCCCAACGAAGATTTACGAAGGAACTAGCGCGTGGCCAACATCAAGTCGCAGGAAAAGCGCATCCGCACCAACGAGCGCGCCAGACTGCGCAACCAGGCGGTGAAGTCGTCGCTTCGCACGGCTGTCCGCTCGTTCCGTGAGGCCGCCGAGGCGGGCGAGAAGGAAAAGGCCGCCGAGTTGCTGGTGTCGACCAGCCGCAAGCTGGACAAGGCCGTCAGCAAGGGTGTGATCCACAAGAACCAGGCGGCGAACAAGAAGTCCGCTCTTTCGCGCGCCCTGAACAAGATCTGATTCAGCTTCTGAGGGTAGGAGCGGTGGGCCCACGCCCGAAGGGCAGGGGACGACTGGGGATCAGTTCCGGTCGGCCACCAACTCGGCCACCTGTCGCACCGCAGCTTCCAGCGCATAGTCGGCGTCCGCCGCTGCGCCCTTGACGTCCGCATTCAGCGTCGCCACCAACTGCATCGCCTTCGCGACCGATTCCCGCGACCAGCGTCGCGCCTGCTTCTGCGCTTTCTGCACCCGCCACGGGGGCATGCCAAGCTCGGAGGCCAGCCGGTACGGGTCGCCCGATAACGGCCCCACCCTGGCGATCGTGTGGATGGCCTCGGCGAGCGCATCGGCCAGCACCACCTGCGGCTCGCCGCTCATCATCGCCCAGCGCAGCGCTTCGGCGGCCCCTGCGACATCACCGACCACGGCCTTGTCGGCGATATCGAAGCCCTTGACCTCCGCCCGCCCGCTGTAGTAGCGGCGCACCGCCGCCGGATCCACTTCCCCGCCGGTGTCGGCGACCAATTGCGAGCAGACCGCCGCGAGCTCACGGATGTCGGATCCAACTGCGTCCAGGACGGCGGTGACGGTGTCCTCGGAGACCTTGACCTTCAGCGCGCGGAACTCACCGCGCACGAAGTCGGCGCGCTCGGCGGCCTTGGCGATCCGTGCACAAGGGTGGACCCTTGCGCCGAGGTCCTTCAGCTGAGCTGCCAGCGCCTTGGCGCGCCCGCCGCCGGAGTGCACCACGACGAGCAGCGTCCCGGCCGGCAGGTCCGCCGCCGCCGTCTCGATGAGGGCCACCGCCTCCTTGCCGGCTTCGGCGGCGGATTCCAACACCACCACCCGCTCGTCGGCGAACAACGACGGGCTCAGCAGCTCGGCGAGCTCGGCGATGCTCACCTCACCGGCGCGCATGCGGTTCACCGGGACGTCGTCGGTACCCGCTTGCTTGCGTGCGCCGCGCAAGACTTCGGCCACCGCCCGCTCGACCAGAAGTTCCTCATCCCCAAGAACCAGGTGCAGTCCGGGGATCGATTCGCTCACCACCCGATCGTGTCATGCCGGGCCGACAGTCCCGACACCCCTGCCCGACAGCGTCCACCCCAGCAGGCACACCGCCAACGCGCATATGCCGACCCGGGCCCACCGCCACCGCGACAGCACGACGACCGCCACCCCGGCCACGGCGACCGTGATCGCGCCGGGCGGCCCCGCAGGCACGGGCACCGATGCGCCGGGAATGCCGGCCGCCCAGCGAGCGACCTTCAACAGCCACCACAGCTCGGGTCCGGTGAACCGGATCAGCAGCTGGGCGCCGACCGGCCACAGCGCAGACAGCGCCGCGGCCGCGGTGCCGATCACGGTGATCGGGGCGATCACGCCGGCCACCGCCAGGTTTGCGGCCACCGCCACCACGCTGAATGTGCCCGAGATGGCCGCCACCAGGGGCGCCGTCACGAGCTGGGCGGCGACGGCGACGCTCACCGCGTCGGCGAGTGGTTTGGGCCAGCCGCGGGCGACCAGGCGTCGCGACCATGCCGGGGCGACGACGACCAGCGCGGCGGTCGCCGACACCGACAGCGCGAACCCGATGTCGACGGCGAGTTCCGGCGCACCGATCATCAACGCGATGACCGATGCCGATAGGACCGGAATCGCCTGCCTGCGGCGGTGCGACGCGACGGCCAACAGCGTGATGGCACCCATCACCGCCGCGCGCAGCACACTCGCCGACGGTTGGACGACGATGACGAACGCCACCAGCGCCACCGCGGCCAGTGCGACGGCGAAGCGGGGGCCGACCAATCCCGCCGTCAGCAGCACCGCCCCGCAGACGATCGTCACGTTCGCACCGGACACCGCCGTGAGATGCGTCAGCCCGGCTACCTGGAACTCGGCGGCCGTCTCGCCCGTCAGCGCTGAGGTGTCACCGAGGACTAGCGCGGGAAGCATTGCCGCCTGGTCGGCCGGCAGGGCCGAGCGGGTCGCGGTGGCGAACGCACTGCGCACCCGCTGCGCCGCTCGCTGAATCGGTGCGGCCTCACCCAGCATTGGCTCACCGGTTGCCGACAGAACGGCGATGGTGAGATCGCGCCGCGTCGGCCTGGTGATCCGGGCGTCGAACGCGGCAGGCTGGCCCGCGGTCAGCTCGGTGAAGCCGACGACGGAGGTGAAAACCACTACCCGTCCCGACATTTCGTCGGTGTCGACGGCTTCTAGCGATCCGCGGAACATCATCCTGCCGCCGCCCAGCGACCGCGGCGTCTCGGTCGGCGTGACGATGACGTCGGCGACGGTGCCGTAGCGGTCGATGATCGGATGGTGGCTTGCCTGGTCGACACGCAGCTGAACCGCAACGGCGAAGCCGAGTCCTGCCAACGCAACCGCGACGGCAGCCGCTGCCGTCATTCGCACCCGGGCACGTTGCCCGCGGTGTCCGCTGCCCCACCACGCAGCCGCGGTGGCAGCCGCGATCGTCACTACCAGCGCCGAGACGATGCCGCCGATCGACCACAGGATTCCGGCGGCGGTGACGGTCCAGGTTGTCAGCGCCGCCGGCACCAGACGCAGGTCGAGGTGGACCTCGCGACCGTCCATTGCGGTCACACCTGGACCTGGGCGCGCAGCTTCTCCAGCCGCGCAGGACCGATGCCGTCGATGTCGGAGAGCTGGTCGACGCTGGTGAACGACCCATTCGCGTCACGCCACGCGATGATGGCGGCCGCTGTCACCGGGCCGACACCGGGCAAGGTGTCGAGCTGCTCGAGCGTCGCGGTGTTCAGGTCGACCAAACCACCTGGCGCCGAAGCACTTCCGGTAGTCGTCGGTTCACCCGCTGGTGCGGCCGGGCTCGGCTCGGATGCCACCGAACTGCCCATCGTCGTCGGTTCCCCCGGCGGAGCGGCGATGCCGACGATAATCTGCTCACCGTCGGTGACACGACGAGCCATGTTCAGACCGATCAAGTCGGCGCCGTCCAGCGCACCGCCGGCCGCGGTGAGCGCGTCGGCGATCCGCGCCCCCGGGGCCAACGTCACCAGGCCCGGCTTGTGCACCAGCCCGACCACGCTCACGATGACCGGCCCTTCCGGAGCGGGTGCCGCCGGAGTGGGGCGAGCCGACGAAACCATCTCCACCGGTGGCAATTTGGCCGACATCACCGGCGGGGTCTTGTCCCGCATCAACGTGAACACGGTGACCAGCACGGCCACCACACCGACGACCCCCAGCGCGATGGCGCCGGCGCGACCGGGATCGGCGCGGGCGGCCGCCAGCCAACCCGACGGGTCACCGGCCTTGGCCTCGGGCAGCCAACGCGACAGCGCGGCATCGGGCTTGCCGTCGTCACCGTCCGAGCCCCCTTCGGCTTCGGCCTCTCCACCGAGCCTGCGATGAAGCCGCTCGGCGGGTAGTTCGGTTCCCATGTGCCCGACGGTAGGTGCGGTGAGTGACCAGGCCCGCCGGGCGACATCGCGGGCGCGGCGGCCTGTGGATCAGGTCGGCTCTGTGGATCGGTCCGCACGCCAGGGAGGTGGCTTATTCAGTTGTGCGCTTACTGGTTGAACAGGTAGGTGTGGCCCACACCGTGGCGGCGGCGCCAGCCAGGCATCGCGCTCGGCCCCGGCCTGGCGTTAGGTGTCCGGCGAGGTCACGATCGGGGCACGGGCGGTGCGGGAACCGCGGACACTGCTCGCCGAGATGGGCACGGTGATCCCGGACGAGGTCGAGATCCGGGTGTGGGACTCCAGCGCGGAGGCGCGCTACCTCGTGTTGCCGATGCGCCCGGCCGGCACCGACGATC
>JBEVHG010000111.1:0-9329 GCA_040511335.1 Mycobacterium sp.
CATCGCGATCGGGTCCCGCCACCACCGCGCCACAAACGACGTCAGCGGAGTGCGCCTGTGGTACCGCGACCCCAATGGCACCGACGTGGCAATCCGCTTACCGATCGACGCCGACGCGAACAACCGGCCTGGCGAGGAGATCGATCCCGATCACATCGTCACCCGGCTGCAAGCGGCCGCAGAATCCACCGAACCCGAATTCATATCAGCTAAAGAGGCACACGCCAAAGGCGAATAGGACTGTGCATGGCACCGTCAAAGTAACCCACCACGACTTGAGCCAAGGTCGGCGCCCGCCCACCCCCCAATCCAAAGCGGCGGCGTCGACAACCCCGCGTCGGACGCGGCGGCAAGGTCGTCGATCTCCGGCAACGAATCATCGTACATATGAGCGAATCTACCGATCTCTACTGACCGATACGCACGCCCAGACGCCAGCCTATGGATGAAATTCGCTCTGTGGATAAGTTGCTCTCGGTGAGCCAAAGGGTTGCCCACGAGCCGGGCACGCTGTTCGGTGTAACGACGCAAGAGAGAAGGGTGAGCAGTGCGACGCGACAACGTGCTGATCGTGCATTGGCACGACCTCGGGCGATATCTCGGCGTCTACGGCCACACCGACGTGTCCAGCCCGCGCCTGGACCAACTCGCCGCGGAAGGAATCCTGTTCACCCGCGCGCACGCCACCGCACCGTTGTGCTCACCGTCGCGGGGCTCGCTGTTCACCGGCCGCTACCCGCAGAGCAACGGCCTGGTCGGGCTGGCCCACCACGGCTGGGAGTACCGCACCGGCGTCCGCACCCTGCCGCACCTGTTGGCCGAATCTGGATGGTACACAGCATTGTTCGGCATGCAGCACGAGACGTCGAGTCCGTCGAGACTGGGCTTCGAGGAGTTCGACGTGTCGAACTCGTACTGCGAGTATGTGGTCGAACAGTCGACCCAGTGGCTGGCCAACCCGCCGCGGCAGCCGTTTCTGCTCACCGCCGGCTTCTTCGAGACACACCGACCCTACCCGCGCGAGCGCTATGACCCCGCGGACGCCGATGCCGTCGTCGTGCCCGACTACCTGCCCGATACCGGTGAAATCCGACAGGACCTGGCCGAGTTCTACGGCTCCATCGCCGTCGCCGACGCCGCTGTCGGGCAGCTGCTGGATACGCTGGCCGCGACCGGCCTGGACCGCGGCACCTGGGTGGTGTTCATGACCGACCACGGACCCGCCCTGCCCCGGGCCAAGTCGACCCTCTACGACGCCGGCACCGGGATCGCGATGATCGTGCGGCCGCCACTGGATAAGGGCATCGCTCCGCGGGTTTATCACGACCTGTTCAGCGGCGTGGACCTGGTGCCGACGCTGCTGGACCTGCTCGGTGTTGACATCCCCGCCGAGGTCGACGGGATGTCGCACGCACGCAATTTGCTGAGACCGGCCGCCGAGAACAACCCCGTGCGCTCGGAGATTTACACCACCAAGACCTACCACGACTCATTTGATCCGATTCGCGCGATTCGGACAAAGGAATACAGCTACATCGAGAATTACGCGTCGCGGCCATTGCTCGATCTGCCTTGGGATATCGCCGACAGCGCGCCGGGCAGGACGATGGCCCCGAAGGTGGCTGAGCGACGGCCGGAGCGCGAACTCTACGACCTCGAGCAGGACCCCGGTGAGTCGCGCAACCTGCTGGGCCCCGACGTGACGGACAAGGCCGAAGCGATCGCCGGCGACCTGGCCCTGCTGCTGCACGAGTGGCGGCAGAAGACCAACGACGTCATACCGTCGGAATTCGCGGGCAATCGAATTTCGGAACGATTCACCGAAACTTATCTGCGGATTCACCGCCGGCCGGTCACCAGCCGCTCGGCGATCGCAGCCGAACGCGGCATCGAAGACGACCACAGTTCCGGGCAATAGTTCCATTCACGGTGATCGAAATGGCGGAAATGCAGTGAGGATTCATGGCGGTTAGAGTCACGCGCATGTCAGCCAGCCCGTCGGCTTATCTCGTGCTCGCGTCGCAACGCAGCGGTAGCACGCTGCTCGTCGAGTCGTTGCGGGCGACCGGCGTGGCCGGCGAGCCGCAGGAGTTCTTCCAGTACCTGCCGACCACGAGCATGTCGCCGCAGCCGCGGCAGTGGTTCGCCGGCGTCGAGGACGAGTCGATCCTGCGCCTGCTCGACCCGCACGACGAGGGCAAGCCGGATCTCGCACCCGCGGAGATCTGGCGCGACTACATCCGCACGGTGGGCCGCACCCCCAACGGCGTCTGGGGCGGCAAGTTGATGTGGAACCAGACGCCGCTACTGCTCGATCGCGCCAGGGATCTGCCGGACCGCTCCGGAGACGGGCTGCTCGCCGCGATCCGCGACGTCGTCGGCTGCGACCCGGTCCTGGTGCACGTGTACCGGCCGGACGTGGTGTCGCAGGCGGTGTCGTTCTGGCGGGCGGTGCAGACCCGGGTCTGGCGGGGTCGCCCCGATCCCGTGCGCGACGCCCGCGCCGAGTACCACGCCGGCGCGATCGCCCACGTCGTCACCCTGCTGCGCGAGCAGGAGAAGGGCTGGCGGGCCTGGTTTGACGAGGAGAACATCGAGCCGATCCAGGTCGCTTACCCGGTGCTGTGGCGCAATCTCACCCAGGTGGTCGGCACGGTCCTGGAGGCGTTGGGGCTCGATCCGCGGCTTGCGCCGCCGCCGGTGCTGGAACGTCAGGCGGATCAGCGCTCCGACGAATGGGTAGACCGTTACCGCGCCGAAGCGCAACGAGAGGGACTACCGACATGACCGCTGTCGACACGATCCACGTCGACGAGCTGCGCCTGCTCGAAGCCGAAGCCGTGCACATCATCCGCGAGGTGGTTGCCGAACTGCAGCGCCCGGTGCTGCTGTTCTCGGCCGGCAAGGACTCCATCGTGCTGCTTCGACTGGCGGAGAAGGCTTTTCGCCCCTCACCGCTGCCGTTCCCGGTCATGCACGTCGACACCGGGCACAACTTCGATGAGGTCATCGAGTTCCGCGACCGCCGCGTCGTCGGCTACGGGCACAAGCTGATCGTCGCTTCGGTGCAGGAATCCATCGACAGCGGCAGGGTGGCAGACCCCGGCCCGGGCGCATCGCGCAACCGCGAGCAGACCCGCACCCTGCTGGATGCGCTGGAGGCCGGCGGCTTCGACGCCGCGTTCGGCGGCGCCCGCCGCGACGAGGAACGCGCCCGCGCCAAGGAGCGCATCCTGAGCTTCCGTGACGAGTTCGGCCAGTGGGATCCGCGGGCGCAGCGCCCCGAGCCGTGGTCACTGTACAACGGCCGGATCAAGAGGGGTGAGCAGGTGCGGGTCTTCCCGCTGAGCAACTGGACCGAACTGGACGTCTGGCGCTACGTCGAGTTGGAAAACCTTGAGCTGCCGTCGATTTACTACGCACACGAGCGTGAGGTGTTCGAGCGCGACGGCATCCTGCTCGCGGTGTCCGACTACGCCGGGCCGGTCAACGGGGAAAGCTCGGCGATCGAATGGGTGCGCTACCGCACGGTCGGCGACCTGACCATCACCGGCGCCGTGAGGTCCACGGCGACCGATATCACCCGCGTCATCGCCGAGATCTCGGCCGCCAAGGTCTCCGAACGCGGTGAGACCCGCGCCGATGACCGCACATCGGCGGCCGCGATGGAGGATCGTAAGCGCGAGGGGTACTTCTGATGACGACTACCGTCACCCGCCAGCTGCTGCGGATCACCACGGCGGGATCGGTTGACGACGGCAAGAGCACCCTGATCGGGCGCCTGCTGCACGACACGGACAGCCTGCCAATGGATCACCTGGAAGCCGTCACCGACGAAGAAGGCGTTGCCGACCTCGCCGCCTTGTCCGACGGTCTGCGCGCCGAGCGTGAACAGGGCATCACCATCGACGTCGCGTACCGGTTCTTCTCAACCGAGACCCGCAGCTACATCCTCGCCGACACCCCGGGCCACGAGCGCTACACCCGCAACATGTTCACCGGCGCGTCCAACGCCCACGCCGCGATCCTGCTTGTCGACGCCCGCGCCGGGGTGCTTCGGCAGACCCGCCGGCATGCCCGGATCGCAAAGCTGTTGGGCATCAAGCACTTTGTCGCCACCGTCAACAAGATCGACCTGGTCGATTTCGACAAGGATCGGTTCACCGAGGTGGAGGACCAACTGCGGCAGGTGGCCGCGCGGCTCGGCGGTGTCGACCTGACCGTCATCCCGATCGCGGCCAAACATGGCGACAACGTCGTGCAGCGGTCGGACCGCACTCCCTGGTATCGAGGCCCCACTCTGCTGGAGTACCTGGAGAGCGTCGAGCTGTCGGCCCCGCAGCCGGAGGCCTCGAAGCTACGGCTGCCGGTGCAGTGGGTATCGCGGCCCACCGCCGCCGGGCGCCGCCGCTATACCGGCAGGCTGTCGGCAGGCACGCTGCGGGTCGGCGATCCGGTGGTGAGCCTGCCAGCAGGCACGCGCTCGACGGTGACGGCCGTCGACACCCTCGATGACGTACGCACGACGGCCGTTGCGCCGCTGTCGGTTTCGATCGAGCTGGCCGACGATGTCGACGTCGGGCGGGGCGATGTGCTGGTCAGCGGCACCGACACTGCGACGTTACCGGTACTGGCCCGCGAGCTCGATGCGACGGTGTGCTGGTTCATCGACTCGCCGTTGCGGGCCGGTGACCGGCTGGCCCTCAAGCAGGGCACCCGCACCGTGCGCACCACGGTGCAGGCGTTGCACACCCGGCTGGACCCAGAGACGCTCGATGAGCTCGACGGGCCAGTCGAGTTGGCGCTCAACGACATCGGCGCGGTGACGCTGCGGACCAGTTCGATCGTGGTGGCCGACTCGTATGCCGACAACCGCGACAGCGGGGCGTTCATCCTGATCGACGAGGCGACCAACGACACCGTCGGCGCGGGCACCATCATCGAGCCGCGCGAGGTCAAGCCCGGCGAGCACACCCGCAACGACATCCGCTGGCACCCATCGTCGCTGGACCGCGACTACCGGTGGGCGGCCACCGGCCAGCGTGGCGCCACCATCTGGTTCACCGGGCTGCCCGCGTCCGGCAAGTCAACCATCGCCGTGGCCGTCGAGCGGGCGCTCGTCGAATCCGGTCATGTGGCCTACCTGTTGGACGGTGACAACATCCGGCACGGCTTGTCCGACGATCTCGGCTTCTCCGCAGGCGATCGCGCCGAGAACGTCCGCCGCGTTGGGCATCTGACCCGGCTGCTGGCCGACGCCGGCGTGGTGGCCCTGGCGTCGCTGGTTTCGCCGCTGAAGTCCGACCGCGAGATCGCCCGCGCGCTCAACGACGCCGCGAAGCTGCCGTTCATCGAGGTCTACGTATCCACGTCGCTCGCGGAATGTGAAAAGCGTGATCCCAAGGGTCTCTACGCGCGGGCGCGCGCGGGCGAGTTGAAGGGTCTCACCGGCGTCGACGCACCGTACGAGCCGCCCGAAAACCCGGACCTGGTGCTGGACACCACCCATGCCGACATCGACGAGCTTGTCGCGCGGGTCATCGAACTGCTCAACCGGAAGCGCTAATTCACCTGAGCGACAACGAATACCCGCCGGAACGGAAAGAACGTCCTGCCATCGGGTCGCCGCGGGTACGCCTCGGCGAGCAGCGGGATGAGCTGCTGACGGAATTGCTGCCACGCCTCATCGGAGAGCCGATCGATGACCGGGCGCAGCGCGGTGCCGGTGATCCACTCCAGCACCGGATGCTCACCGCTGAGCTCGTGGACATAGGTGGTCTCCCACGCGTCGACCGTGCAACCCGCGTCGGTGAGCCGGTTCGCGTATCCGCCGGCCGTGTCCACCACTTTGCCGTCGCGGAACGGCATATCGCGCAGTGGGTTTGCGAACGGCGCCCGGCGGGCCACGGCCCGCACCGCCTGATGGGACGGGGCGTCGAAGTTGCCCGGCACCTGCATCGCGATCCATGACCCGGCGGCCAGCTGACGGGCCCAGCGGACCAGCAGCTCGGCGTGTTCGGGCACCCACTGCAGCGTGGCGTTGCTCACCACCACGTCGGTATCCGGCTTCGGCGTCCAGGTCCGAACGTCGCCGACCGCCGCGTCGATGCCACGCTCTCGCGCGGCCTTAACCATCTCCGGCGAGCTGTCCCACGCCTCCACCGCCGCATCCGGCCAGCGTTGAGAAAGGCTGACCGTGAGATTGCCTGGCCCGCCGCCGAGGTCGACCACCCGGCGCGGGTTCTCCGCGGCCACCCGCGACAGCAGGTCGAAGAACGGGCGGCCACGCTGATCGGCAAAGGCGAGATAGACGTCGGGATTCCACATGTCGCCAGTGTCGCACCGGGCATGGCGAGTTACCATCGGCGGGCCGCACCCGGCGAGAAACGCCAGCCGACAATGACGTCTAAAGCTGCTCCGGTGGATCCACCCATCCCCGTTCCCGACGTTCCCGGTGGCGAGGCGGACGCTCGCGGACTGCCGCGACGCGTCGATCTCACGTTGCGCCAGCGGCTGATCGTGGACTCCTCTGTCATCGGGTGGTCGGATCCATGCTGCACCGGTCGGAGTCGCGCACCGAAAGTGACAATTTCAGCTTCTACGGCGAGCTCGCCAAGGCCCAGGACCCAACGGTGTCGTTCCCGGCGCCGACGTCAGTGCCGCGGATCTCGTCGCCGGGTGCACAACATCCGATTCAAGAGCAGCTTCGAGGCGATCAACCCGGCGCTGCGCGACCAGTGCCGCGGGTATGAGCGCAATAACGTCGTGTACGCCCAGCATTGGCGTCATGACGACGGCCCGCATCCCACGTTGTGTGTGATTCATGGATTCCTTGGGTCGGCGTATCTGGCGAACGGCCTCTTCCTATCGTTGCCGTGGTTCTACCGCTCCGGTTACGACGTTTTGTTGTACACGCTGCCATTTCACGGCCGCCGGGCCGAAAAGTATTCGCCCTTCAGCGGTTACGGTTACTTCGCGCACGGCTTCGCGGGATTCGCGGAAGCGATGGCCCAGGCCGTATTCGACTTTCGGTCACTCATCGACTATCTGGAGTTCACCGGTGTCGACCGGGTTGCGCTCACCGGCATCTCGCTGGGTGGCTACACATCGGCATTGATCGCCTGCGTCGATGAGCGGATTCAGGCGGTGATTCCCAACGTTCCCGTGGTCACCCCCGAGGCGACGGTCGATGAATGGTTCCCCGCGAACATGTTGGTAGCACTGAATAGACGTATCGCCCAGACCGACCCCGATTTGGCCGCCGCCGCGTCCAGGTATACCTCGCCACTAAACTACCCGCCCCTGGTGCCCAAGGACCGGCGACTGATCATCGCCGGTCTGGGTGATCGTTTCGCCCCTCCACAACAGGCCGAACTGCTGTGGAGGCACTGGGACCGCTGCGCATTTCATTGGTTCCCGGGCAACCATCTCCTGCACATCAGCCAGCCGGACTACCTGCGCCGAATGACGCGTTTCATGCGCGATTTCATGTTCGAGTAGTGCGATGCATTAGCTGCTCTTGGCGCCCTCCTGCAGCTTCGCCAACACCTGGTCGACATTGAAGCTGGCCGGCTCTTGCCGTTGCGGGAACTCGGCCAACGATTGGATCATCTGGGCCACGTAGGCCTGCGCGGGTACGAACAGGAAGACGCGGTCGATGAGCCAGTCGTAGTACGTGTTCGACGTCTGGTCGGCCCGCTCGTACGGGTCGGTCCGCAGGTTGAACAGCTTCGGTACGCGCAGTTCGGTGAAGGGCTCGGCCCAGATCCGCAACGTGCCTTCACAACGCTGCTCGAGGAAGACGAATTTCCAGTTGTCGAACCGCAGCGCGGTGAGATCGCCGTCGTCGTTCACATAGAAGAAATGCTGCCGCGGGCTCTCGTCGGCCTCACCGGTGAGGTAGGGCAATTGGTCATGTCCGTCGAGGTGGACCTTGTATTTGGTGTCACCCAGCTTTGTGCCCTTGCGGAGTTTGTCTGCGATATCGGAGACACCGGCCGCCGAGAGGAGCGTGACGAACCAGTCGTTGTGGCTGACGATGCCGGTTAACACTTTCCCAGCCGGGATACGCGCCGGCCAGCGCACCATCGCCGGGACACGGTAGGCGCCCTCCCAGTTCGAGTTCTTCTCGCAGCGGAAGGGAGTCATGCCGGCGTCGGGCCACGAGTTCATGTGCGGACCGTTATCGGTGGAGTACATGACGATGGTGTTCTCGGCGATGCCGAGTTTGTCGAGCAGGTCGAGCAGGCTGCCGACGGTGTCGTCGTGGTCCATCATCGTGTCGTGGTAGGTGGACTGCCAGCGTCCGGAACGGCCGACGCTCTTGGGCTTGGTATGGGTGCGGAAGTGCATGTGCGTGCTGTTGAACCAGACGAAGAACGGCGTCTTTGACTTGTGCTGACGCTTGATGAAATCGACTGCGGCGTCACGGAACTCCTCGTCGCAGGTCTCCATCCGCTTCCTGGTGAGCGGGCCGGTGTCCTCGATGCGCTGAGTTCCGTCGTCGTTGGCCCAGGTATGCAGGACCCCGCGTGGCCCGAACTTCTTCCGGAACTTCGCATCCTTCGGATAGTCGGGGTGCTCGGGTTCCTCTTCGGCGTTGAGGTGATACAGGTTGCCGAAGAACTCGTCGAAGCCGTGCATGGTCGGCAGGTGCTCGTCGCGGTCGCCGAGGTGGTTCTTGCCGAACTGGCCGGTGGCGTAGCCCTGGGCCTTGAGTGCGGTGGCGATGGTGGGGTCCTCGGCCTTGAGGCCGAGTTCGGCGCCGGGCATGCCGACCTTGGTCAAGCCGGTGCGGTAGGGGTTCTGGCCGGTGATGAACGCCGCCCGGCCTGCGGTGCAACTCTGCTCCCCGTAGTAGTCAGTAAAACGCACGCCCTCGGCAGCGATGCGGTCGATGTTGGGGGTCTGATAGCCCATCACCCCGTCGCTGTAGCAGCTGAGGTTGCTCTGGCCGATGTCATCGCCCCAGATGATCAGAATGTTCGGCTTATCACTCACGAGGAGCACCTTTCCTGAAGCAGTCCGGTCATTCCGGACCCCGCAGCGATGCTAGACCCGTGTGTGGCCGTCGCCGTGAACTTTCGCCCAACAGACAACGCTTAAAGCTTCGCTTCAGACGTGGTGAAGTTGGCCCGGTTGACGGTCCACCGCAGTTGTTCCAGTGGACCGTCGGGCAGCGCAGCGGGCCTCCACCAACAGCGGGTTCAGCGCATCCAGCGCTGGGCGGTGCCGTCCGCGCTGGGGTGTCAGTCCGAGCATCGGCGCCGTGGCGCCGGGCCGATCGTCTGTCCGGAACGCACAGGAGCCGCGATGTTGGGATGCGTCGT
>JBEVHG010000112.1:0-7695 GCA_040511335.1 Mycobacterium sp.
CGGCGCTCGAACTGCCCCCTCGGGCCCATCGGGAACATCGGCGGCGGGCCACCCCGGTGGAACATGGCGAATTCCCTGTGGTGGTCGAAGCGCGGACCGCCGGAATGCTTGCCGACAATGAAACCGGTGCCGAAGATCACCGCGACGATGAACACCACTCCCGCGACGATTCCCACCCACGCGGCGACCTGGTTCAGCCGGCTCGGCGCACGATGTGGCGGCGGAGGCGGTGGTGGCGGCGGTGGAGTCGGTGTCGCGACGGTCTGCGACGACACCGGGCCGGTGGTCTCGGTCGGATGTTCGGGTGTATCGCTCATGATCGAATCATCCAAGCCGCACCAAGGCCCAAGGCGAGATTCAGGTGTGAATCGGCTGTGAATACAGGGCCTTCATCCGGAGATCCGCACCCTACGGTTGCGCCGAGACGATGCCGGCGTGCGATGGCCGCGTCGGTGATTCGAGAACGAAGAACGCCCCGTCCAGAAGGGCAACTCGAGTCATTTGGTCAGCCCGTGGTCGAAGGGGTGACGGTCGTGGCCTGCGCGCGGGCGACCGCGAGCAGCTCATCAAACGAGGCCCCGAAGCCCCGGACGAGGCCCCCATGCAATCGGGAACGGCCACTATGACCAGGGTTTGAGCGGATTGACCGCGAACTGGACGACCCGGTACGGAGCCTGCGCGCGCGGTCCGGTGTTCCACTGGCTGATGAACACGCGCAGCTCGTCGAGCGTCGAACCGGGAGAGATGTAGCCGCCGTAGGGCTGCGCCAGCCGGTTGTCTTCCGGCGGCGGAAGGTGTTCGACGGGATCCGGCCACTCGCTGGCGAACACGACGGTGGTCACCGGCGCGGTGCCCAACCCGGTCGGGCCGTTGGCGACCCTGACCTCCATGTTGCCGTTGCCGGCATTGAAGTACGACAGCACCGCCATGCCGTCGATCTGCCGGATGCTCATCTCCCCGATCCGGTCCGCCCACAGCGGTGTCGGCGGTTTGTTCCACCCGCCCTGCAGTCCGGGCAGCCCCGACCAGCCCTGCCAACGGGCCCGGTCGGCGAAGGTCTCGGGCCTGGCGCGATAAAGCACCACCGGACCGCTGCGATCGAAGTTGTTGGCCATGATGTACACCCAGCCGTTCGGCGAGTCCGGCGTCGGGATCGGGTCGTAATACCCACTGATCTGGGACTGCCGGCCGCCCTCATAGCCGGCCTCCCGCTGCGAATTGGCAACGGTTTGCCAATTACCTTGCGCGGGATCGGCTTTCACCAGCCGCGACGTCTGGGGCACCAGATTACGCACCGTGGTGACCATCATGTAGTTCTCGCGGTTGATCTGCACCACCCCGGCGGGCAGCTGCGACGAGCCGGGCGGCGTCGGTTCGGCCAGTAGCGGCTTGTCGATGCCGGTGACACCGTCATAGCGCACCCCGGTCGGGTCGTCGATCGAATCGGTTTCGACGTGCAAGGCGATCGGCGAGTACCAGCCACCGAATCCCACACCCTGGCCGGCGAAGCTGTCGCCGCAGACCTGCAGGATGCCGCTTGGGAATTCCATGAACTCGCACAGGTCGGTCGCGCCTATCCCGTAATCCCTTGTCGGCGTGCCGGTTCCGGCCGTCGGCCCGATGCGAATCACCTGGCCCGGCGCGAGCGGCGGCAGGACCGGATCGGGCATGGGCGCGGGCGGGTCGGCGTGAGCGGACGGGGCGGTCAGCAGAACGACAGCCGACGCCGAGATCGACGAAATGGCGAAACCCACTCGCACTTTCCCGCCCAAACGTCGGTTTCGGCGCAAGGCGGCTCAGAGCTCGGCGGCCAACAGCTCGGCAATCTGAATGGTGTTCAGCGCCGCACCTTTTCGCAGGTTGTCGCCGGACACGAACAACGCCAGGCCGCGGCCGTCGGGCACGCCGGGATCTTGGCGGATCCGCCCGACCAGCGATTCGTCGACACCGGCTGCGGCAAGCGGCGTGGGCACGTCAACCAGTTTCACCCCTGGGGCGCGATCGAGCAGCTCGCGCGCCCGCTGCACAGACAGCGGCTGGGCGAATTCGGCGTTGATCGACAGCGAGTGCCCGGTGTACACCGGCACCCGCACACAGGTGCCGCTCACCAGTAGGTCCGGGATGCCGAGAATCTTTCGGCTCTCGTTGCGCAGCTTCTGGTCCTCGTCGGTCTCCCCGGAGCCGTCGTCGACGAGCGACCCGGCCAACGGCACCACATTGAAGGCGATGGGTGCGACGTACTTGTCCGGCGCGGGGAAATCCAGCGCGCCACCGTCGTGCACCAGCTGCTCGCTGTCGTCGACCACCGCGCGCGCCTGCCCGAAAAGTTCCTGCACGCCGGCCAGTCCGCTGCCCGACACCGCCTGGTAGGTCGACGCCACCATGCGCACCAGCTGCGCCTCGTCGTGCAGCACCTTGAGCACCGGCATGGCGGCCATGGTCGTGCAATTCGGGTTGGCGATAATGCCTTTCTTGAGGGACGCGGCCCGGTTGACGTCTCTCTCGAAGTTGACCTCGCTCACCACCAGCGGCACGTCCGGGTCCTTGCGCCACGCCGACGAGTTGTCGATCACCGTCACTCCCGCGGCGGCGAAGCGCGGCGCCTGCACCCGCGACATCGTCGCTCCTGCGGAGAACAACGCGATGTCCAGCCCGGTCGGGTCGGCGGTCTCGGCGTCCTCGACCTCGATCTCCTGGCCGCGGAACGGCAACTTCTTTCCCTGCGAGCGGGCCGAGGCGAAGAACCGCACGCCGGTCGCCGGAAACTCGCGCTCTTCGAGCAGCTTGCGCATCACCTGGCCGACCTGCCCGGTCGCGCCGACCACACCGATATTGACCATCTAACGTCCCGTCCCCGCGTCGACGACAGCTTCCTCGTCACCGCCGAGGCCGAACGCCTCGTGCAGCGCGGCGACGGCCTTGTCGAGCTCGGTGTCTTTGATCAACACCGAGATCCGGATCTCCGAGGTGGAAATCAGGTCGATGTTCACGCCGACACCGGCCAGCGCCTCGCAGAAGGTCGCGGTGACGCCGGGATGGCTGCGCATGCCCGCGCCGACGAGTGAGACCTTGCCGATGTGGTCGTCGTAGAGCACCCGGGTGAAACCGATTTCGTCCTGCAGCGACGTCAGCTTCTCCACTGCGCCAGGACCGCTGTCACGCGAGCAGGTGAAGGTGATGTCGGTTTTGCCGTCCTCGACCTTGGAGACGTTCTGCAACACCATGTCGATGTTCACATCGGCTTCGGCGACGGCGCGAAACACCTTGGCGGCGTAACCGGGAACATCGGGCACCCCCACGACGGTGACCTTGGCCTCGCTGCGGTCGTGGGCCACTCCGGTCAGGATGGCGTCTTCCATGGGGATGTCCTCCATCAATCCGGTGACGAATGTGCCGGGCTTGTCGGAGTACGACGACCGGACATGAATCGGGACGTCGTAGCGGCGGGCGTATTCCACGCAGCGCAGCATCAGCACCTTCGCCCCGCACGCCGCCATCTCGAGCATCTCCTCGAAGCTGACGGCGTCCAGCCGCCGGGCATTGGGCACGATGCGGGGGTTGGCGGTGAAGATCCCGTCGACGTCGGTGTAGATCTCGCAGACGTCGGCGTTCAGTGCGGCGGCCAGTGCGACGGCGGTGGTGTCCGATCCACCGCGGCCCAGCGTGGTGACGTCCTTGCTGTCCTGACTTACCCCTTGGAAGCCGGCCACCAGCACGATCATGCCCTCGTCGAGAGCGGACCGCAGCCGGCCCGGGGTGACGTCGATGATCTTGGCGTTGCCGTGGGTTCCGGTGGTGATCACGCCGGCCTGCGACCCGGTGAACGACCGGGCCTGCGCACCCAACGAGTCGATCGCCATCGCCACCAGCGCGTTGGAGATCCGCTCGCCGGCGGTCAACAGCATGTCCATCTCGCGCGCGGGCGGCGCCGGGCACACCTGCCTGGCCAGGTCGAGCAGGTCGTCGGTGGTGTCCCCCATGGCCGAGACCACCACGACGACGTCGTTGCCGGCCTTCTTGGTCTCCACGATGCGCTCGGCGACTCGGCGGATCCGCTCGGCGTCAGATACCGAGGATCCGCCGTACTTCTGCACGACGAGCGCCACTGCCAAACCTTTCGGCTGTTTTCAAACCTTTGCGAAGATCCCAACAAGAATAAGGGGTTCGCGCATCCCATTTCCTCCGGCGGTGGGCAGGAGCGAAGCTCGGGAATCAGATCGTTAGCGTCGTGAGGTGGCCAACAGCTCCGCTGATCGGCCGCGCAAACCCGGGGTGCCGGCACCGCCAACCGGTGCGCTTCATCGTGGGGCTACGCGACGACGAGACGTTCACCAAGATCGCCGACCTGCTGAAGCGCGGCAACAGCTACGCGAAGGCGGCGGGGGCGCTGATCCTGGTGTACGAGGGCGAGGACGAGCGGACCGCCCGCTACGCCGCGGTTGATGCGGGGGCGGCGATCCTAGGCGCAGACTCGACGCGGAGAAGTTACGCGACGGCAACATTAAAAGCCCGTCTATGTAACAGAAACATCGGTCACTTGGAGTGAACGGCCGCCTCCCGCGGCCGCCCTCTCCAGGAGATGTTTATGGATACAGGAACCACAGCATTCATGCTGTGTTGCATCATCGGCCTCACCGCGATGATTCCCGGGCTCGCGCTGTTCTACGGCGGCATGGTTTCGGTCAAGAGCTCGACCAACATGATGATGATGACCTTCGGGTCGCTCGCGATCGTCGGCGTGCTGTGGGTGCTGTTCGGTTTCTCGATGGCCTTCGGCACGTCGCACGGCGGATTCCTCGGCAGCATCACCGAGTTCGCCGGCATGTCCGACATCACCGAGGCGATGACGACCATCGACGGCCTGCCGGTGAGCCTCTTCGCGTTGTTCCAGGCGTTATTCGCCGCCATCACCGTCGCGCTGATATCGGGCGCGGTCGCCGACCGGATGAAGTTCGGCTCGTGGATGGTGTTCGCAGGCCTGTGGGCGACGCTGGTCTACTTCCCGGTCGCGCACTGGGTGTTCGCGTTCGACGGCGTCGTCACCGAGGACTCGGCCGGCGGCTGGATCGCCAACAAGCTGCAGGCCATCGACTTCGCCGGCGGCACCGCGGTGCACATCAACTCCGGCGCCGCCGCGCTGGCCGTCGCGATCGTGCTCGGCAAGTCGATGATGTTCGGTCAGCTGCGCAAGCCGCACAACGTGCCGCTGACGATGCTCGGTGCGGGCCTGCTCTGGACCGGGTGGTACGCCTTCAACGGTGGCTCGGCGCTGGCCGCGGGGACGTCGGCCGCGGTCGTCATGGTGACCACGTTCGTCGCCACCTGTGCGGCCGTGCTGGCGTGGCTGGCGGTCGAGAAGCTCAAGGACGGCCACGTCACCGGTACCGGTGCGGCGTGCGGTGCCGTCGCGGGGCTGGTCGCCATCACTCCCGCATGCGGGGCTGTCACCCCGATCGGCGCGATCTTCGTGGGAGCCATCGCCGGCGCCATCTGCCCGCTCGCGGTCGGACTCAAGTCGCGGTTCGGCTATGACGACTCGCTGGATGTGGTGGGCGTGCACCTGGTCGGTGGCCTGATCGGCACGCTGCTGATTGGCTTCTTCGCCAGCGAGGCGATGCCCAACGGGATCAACGGCCTGTTCTACGGCGGCGGGATCGACCAGCTGCTCAAGCAGGCAGTCGCCGCGGGTGCCGTGATGACCTACTCGTTCGTGGTCGCGCTGCTCATCGCGTTCGCGATCAAGAAGACGATGGGCATCCGCATCTCGCCGGATGAGGAGGAATCGGGCATCGACGCGAAGTTCCACCGCGACTCCGCGTACGAGCTGCAACCCGCCTGAGCGCACCCGGCCGGCGCGGATCCTCCCCGCGCCGGCCGGACTCGCTCGTGTCGTAGCGCGATTCGGTGATTCACCTCAAGAGACAAGGTTTCCGGAGTATGCCCCCGGACCGTGACCCGCACGCCCCGGTCGAGGAGCTCGAACTCGACGCGGCGATCGGGCGCAACGTACGGCAACTGCGCGCCCAGCTTGGCCTGACGGTCGCGAAGATGGCCGCGCGGGTAGGCATTTCCAAGGCGATGATGTCGAAGATCGAGAACGCGCAGACGTCGTGCAGCCTTTCCACACTCGCACTGCTGGCCAAGGGTTTCGACGTCCCGGTCACCAGTCTGTTCCGTGGCGCCGACGTCGAGCGGCCCGCGGCGTTCGTCAAGGCCGGCGCCGGCGCGCGCGTCGTCCGCACCGGCACCAGGGACGGTCACGAGTACCAGTTGCTCGGCTCACTGCGCGGCGAGCACAAGCGGCTGGAGTGCCTGCACGTCACGCTGTCGGAAAAGAGCCAAAGCTATCCGCTGTTTCAGCATCCGGGCACCGAGTTCATCTACGTGCTGGAAGGCGTCATGGACTACAGCCACAGCCGCTGGGTGTATCGGCTGCATCCGGGCGACTCGTTGCAGATCGACGGCGAGGGCGCGCACGGGCCGGTGGACCTGGTCCAGTTGCCGATCCGGTTTCTGTCGGTGATCGCGTTCCCCGACTCCCACGTGTGACGGCGTCGGGCGTTTCGCCGAACGTGTCGTGTCTGGGTAAAACCCTGTCGCGTTCTGTCAATTAGAACCGGACGGATTCTGCGAAGCTAGAGGCCATCACGCGACTCGCAGTTCTCTGAAAGGCGACCATGAACAGGCTCGACATCTCCTTCACCTCCGATTCGCAGAGGTGTGCGGGTTGGTTCTACCCGGCCGACGTCGAGGGCCCGGCGCCGTGCATCGTCATGGCGCACGGCCTCGCCGCTGTCAAGGAGATGCGGCTCGACGCCTACGCCGAACGGTTCGCCGCGGCGGGCTACCACGTGCTGGTGTTCGACTACCGGCACTTCGGAGCCAGCGCGGGGTCCCCGCGGCAACTGCTCGACATCGGCAAGCAGCACGCCGACTGGACTGCTGCGGTCGGTTACGCCAGGACCCGACCCGAGGTGGACCCGTCCCGGATCGTGCTGTGGGGCTCGTCGTTCTCCGGGGGCCACGTGATGGCGTTGGCGAAACCCCTGCGAGCGGCGGCGGTGATCGCACAGATACCCCATGCCGACGGATTCGCCACGCTGACGGCGATGAGCCCGGCGCAGATATTGAGACTGACCGGCCACGGTATCTACGACTTGGTGCGCGGCGCCCTTCGGCTCAGCCCGCACTATGTGCCGACCTCCGGTGAGCCCGGCTCGCTGGCGTTGATGACCGCACCCGAAGCGAGTCGCTACCCGCAGTTGGCGCCGACGGGATTCGATCTGGACCAGCGGGTCGCCGCCCGGTTCGCGCTGGGCGTCGGCTTCTATTCGCCGGGACGCAAGCTTCGCGACGTCGAGGCCCCGGTCCTCGTCCAAGTGGGCACCAAGGACGAGACCACCCCGCCGGGCGCGGCCATCAAGGCCGGCGAGCAGGCCCGGAACGGCGTTGTGCGCACATATGACGTCGGCCACTTCGAGCCCTATACCGGTGACGACTTCGAGACATTCGTCGCCAACCAACTGCAGTTCCTTGAGCAGAGCCTCAAAGCGGCCTAGTCACAGCACAATTCGAATCGGAAGCCAACAATGTCCAACCCCCCACTACTCCCTGCGCGACAAGATCGTCCTGATCACCGGCGCCACCGGTGGCATCGGCGCCGCCACGGCGCGCGAACTCCACAGCCGCGGCGCG
>JBEVHG010000113.1:0-8556 GCA_040511335.1 Mycobacterium sp.
CGGACCCCGCAGCGATGCTAGACCCGTGTGTGGCCGTCGCCGTGAACTTTCGCCCAACAGACAACGCTTAACTTCGCTTCAGACCTGGTGAAGTTGGCCCGGTTAACGGATCACCTCAGCTGTTCCAGCAGACCGTCGGGTGGCGGCCCGGATTGGGCCTCAAGGTGCTCCATATATAGCGGGTTGAGCGACGCCAGCGCTGGGCGGTGCCGTCGCGCTGGGGTTTCAGTCCGAGCATCGGCGCCGTGGCGCCGGGCCGATCGTCTGTCCGGAACGCACAGGCAGCCGCGATGTTGGGATGCGTCGTGGTGCCGCTGATTTCCAACGCGGTCCAGGCTTCGGCGCACGGGTACGACCAGACGCCGGCCAACGTGTCGCCCCCCGGTCACCCCTTGACGACGCTGACCAGGCCGGTGCTCATCATCATCGGCCCGCCTTCCGCGTCTGGCGGCGGCACTGGCCGGCCGAGCCCGCGCAGGTAGTCGGACATGAGAGTGGTGGCCGCCCGCCAGCCGCGAGCCGAGAACCACTCCTCCGGGCGAGCTATCTGCTCGTTGGACAGCAGCGGTAAGAAGGGCCCCCGCTCTGCGACGACGGCGCGTTCTTCTTCGACGGCCGCCTTGAAGGCTTCCGGAGGCATCGGAATGGCGTCCGCCAGACCATCAGTGCATGGCTTGCCGGTGACGTCGGGCTCAAGCCCGACCAACTCGCGGATCAGCTGGCTTCGATCGTCGACCAACTCAACGAGCCGCGGCTGTTTCTCGACTAGGCGCGCGGCGGTCAGCTGCGGTACGGGGCCTGGCCCCGGTGTCGTTTTCGGTGAATTCCTTGGTCCAGCAAGCAAACTCAAGCGTGATGCCATCCGGGTCGTTGAAGTAGAACGACCTCACGTAGACGCCGGGATGAACGGTCGGCGAAACCTGCGCCTCGCTCTCGTCGTGATTGAGCACCGGGCCGACCCGAATCCCCTTGTCCTTGAGCCGCTGCCGGTACTCGTCGAACTTCTCGGCCGGAACGTGAAAGGCCAGGTGGTTCATCGTGCTCACGGCGCTGGTGATTTCGCCGATACCGGGAAGCGCGGCCGGCGACGAAATGCCCGGCACCCGGTCCGGCGCGTCGGCGAACCAGAAGAACGCGACGCAGTCGCCGTTGCCGGCGTCGAAGAAGAAGTGCTGGCCCATGCCGTCGGGCAGGTCCAGCGACTTGATCAGCGGCATGCCGAGGACATTGCTGTAGAAGTCGACGGTCTTCTCCATGTCCGAGCACACCAACGCCACGTGGTTGATGCCGCCGAGTTCGAACTCGGAGTTGGGATTGTGGGGCTTGATCACGTCGCGCCTCCTCGGGTACCGACCGGGCGAACCTCTGGCCAAGGGCGAGATCTGAATCTAACATCAGATTCAGATTCGATCAATGTCGAGCGGCTCGAGAAGGGGGTCGCGTGACCATAAGCCCGCGCGAGCAGTTGCCGACCCTGCGCGGACGGCAGACGCAGGCCGCGATCGACGCCGCCGCCCGTGTCGTGATCGCCCGCAAGGGCATCCTGGCCACGACGATCTCCGAAATCGCCGCCGAAGCCGGCAAGTCCACCGCGTCGTTCTACAACTACTACGACTCGAAAGAGGAGATGGTCCGCGAATGGGCCGTGCGGTTCCGCGACGAAGCGCGCGACCGCGCGCGGGCGGCCGCCAAGCCCGGCCTGACCAACCGCGAACGCTCCTACGAGGCGGCGGCCGCGCACTGGCACACCTACCGCCACCGCCTGGCCGAGATCATCAGCGTGTCCCAACTCGCCATGGTGAACGACGACTTCGCACAGTACTGGGCCGACATTTGTTCGCTGCCGATATCGATGATTTCGGCGATGGTGAAACAGGCTCAGCGCCAAGGCTTCTGCAAGGGCGACGATCCTCGTCTGGTCGCGGTCGCGCTGGTGTCGATGCTCAACCAGTTCTGCTATACGCAGCTGTCCGGGGACAGCGCCACAAACGACGTGGACGATGAGGCGTGCATCGGCACCCTCGCCAACATCTTCTATCGGACGATCTACCACAAGGAGACCGGGCTGACATGACCAAAACAACCGGGTCATCGGGGACACCGGGGGTCACCCGCGAGTTCGTCGGGCTGGACTCTCCCACCGCGCGGCGCGCGGGTTCGGGCGGGCATCCGTGCCAGGGGCTCTACCACCGCGGCGTGGGTCGCAAGCCGAAGGTCGCAATGATCGCCACCCACTATCAGATCGACTTCACCGAGCACTATCTCGCCGACTATATGGCCACCCGTGGGATCGGCTTCCTGGGCTGGAACACCCGGTACCGGGGGTTCGAGAGCAGCTTCCTCCTGGATCATTCTGTGGTCGACATCGGCGTCGGTGTGCGCTGGCTACACGAGGTGCAGGGCGTGGAAACGATTGTGCTGCTGGGCAATTCGGGTGGCGGCTCGTTGATGGCGGCCTACCAGGCGCAGGCGGTCGACCCGCACATCACGCCGCTGGAGGGGATGCGGCCGGCAGCCGGTCTGAACGACCTGCCACCCGCCGACGGGCTCATCACCAGCGCGGCGCATCCGGGACGGCCGGACGTGCTGACGGCCTGGATGGACGCATCGGTGGTCGACCAGAACGACGCCCTCGCAACCGATCCCGAGCTCGACCTGTTCGACGAATGCAACGGCCCGCCCTATTCGGACAACTTCGTCGCCCGCTACCGCTCGGCACAGATCGCCCGCAACCACGCCATCACCGACTGGGCCGAGACCGAACTCAAACGTGTCCACGCCGCGGGATTCTCGGACCGGCCGTTCACGGTGATGCGGACCTGGGCCGACCCACGCATGGTCGATGCCACGCTGGAACCCTCCAAGCGCCCGGCCAACCTGTGCTACGCGGGCGTACCGGTCAAGGCCAACCGGTCGGCGCACGGTATCGCCGCGGCCTGCACGCTGCACGGCTGGATCGGTATGTGGAGCCTGCGGTACGCGCAGACCCGCGCCGAACCACACCTGGCCCGCATCACCTGCCCCGCTCTGGTGATCAACGCAGAACAGGACACCGGCGTGTACCCGTCCGACGCACAGCGCATCTACGACGCACTGTCCAGCACCGACAAGTTGCAGTGCGCCATCGACACCGACCACTACTTCACCACCCCCGGGGCGCGCAGCGAGCAGGCCGATACCATCGCCACATGGATCGCAAAGCGGTGGCGCTGAGGGTACTGGCGCATTACGTTCCCGGCGAGAAGGTCCTGGATTTTGTTTCGCCAGAGACCGATTGGCTCGATGTGCGCTATTGCGCCGAGGATGACGACGACACGTTCTACCGCGAACTGCCCGACGCCGAGGTGATCTGGCATGTGTTGCGGCCGCTGTCGGGTGCCGATCTGCAGCGGGCGCCACGGTGCAAGCTGGTGCACAAGCTGGGCGCGGGCGTCAACACCATCGACGTCGAGACCGCGACGGGTCTCGGCATCGCGGTGGCCAACATGCCCGGCGCGAATGCGCCTTCGGTGGCCGAGGGCACCGTTCTGTTGATGCTGGCGGCGCTGCGGCGGTTAACGGTGCTGGACACCGCGACCCGCGACGGGTCGGGCTGGCCGTCGGATCCGAGCCTCGGCGAGACGGTCCGTGACATCGGCGGCTGCACCGTCGGGCTGGTGGGCTACGGCAATATCGCCAAGCGGGTGGAGCGGATTGTGATCGCGATGGGCACTCCGCCGTCCCGGGTGCTGCACACCAGTACCGCCGACGACGGTCACCCCGGCTGGCGGACACTGCCCGACCTGCTGGCCGAAAGTGACATCGTCTCGCTGCACCTTCCGCTGACCGACCAGACATCCAGGCTGTTGAACGCTAAGGCGCTGGCCGGCATGAAACCCGAAGCCGTGGTGGTCAACACGTCGCGCGGACCGATCATCGACGAGGGCGCCCTGGTCGAGGCGTTGCGCTCGGGGCGGCTGGCCGCCGCCGGCCTGGACGTCTTCGCCGTCGAGCCGATCCCGCCCGACAATCCGCTGCTCAGCCTGGAAAACGTGGTGCTCACGCCGCACGTCACCTGGTACACCGTGGACACGATGTGGCGCTACCTGACCGAGGCCGTCGACAACTGCCGCCGGCTACGGGAGGGCCGTGAGCTGGCGAACGTGGTCAACGGTATCGTCGTTCCCAACCGACCGGTTAATAGATAGGGTGGCGGCATGCCGATCGCGATCACTCCCGAGCACAACGACCTCGCCGATTCGGTGCGATCCCTGGTGGCGCGGGTGGCGCCGTCCGAGGTCCTGCACGAGGCGCTGGAAACTCCCATTCCCAACCCGCCGCCGTATTGGAAGGCCGCCGCCGAGCAGGGTCTGCAGGGCGTGCACCTGGCCGAATCCGTTGGCGGACAAGGGTTCGGCATTCTCGAACTGGCAATTGTCCTCGCCGAATTCGGGTACGGCGCAGTGCCCGGGCCGTTCGTTCCGTCCGCGATTGCCAGCGCGTTGATCTCCGCGCACGACCCCGACGCCAAACTGCTGAACGATCTGGCCTCCGGCGAAGTGGTCGCCGCCTACGCCATCGATTCCGGACTGACCGCCACCCGGCACGGCGATGACCTGGTCATCCGCGGCGAGGTGCGCGCCGTCCCGGCCGCTGCTCAGGCGTCGGTGCTGGTGCTTCCGGTGGCCATCGACAGCGGCGAGGAGTGGGTGGTGCTCGACGCCGACCAGCTCGAGCTCGAGCCCGTCGTGAGCGTCGACCCGCTGCGGCCGCTGGCACATGTTCGCGCCAACGCCGTCGAGGTCGGCGACGACCGCGTGCTGAGCAACCTGAGCCGCACCCTGGCGCGTGCGTTGATGTCCACCCTGCTGTCCGCGGAGTCGATCGGAGTCGCGCGCTGGGCCACCGACACCGCGGCGGCGTACGCCAAGATTCGCGAGCAGTTCGGCCGTCCGATCGGTCAGTTCCAGGCCATCAAACACAAGTGCGCCGAGATGATCGCCGACACCGAGCGAGCCACCGCCGCCGTCTGGGACGCCGCCCGCGCCATCGACGAAGTTCGCGAAAGTGGCGCAGAGAATACCGCTTTCGAGTTCGCGGCAGCGGTGGCCGCCACGTTGGCACCCGCCGCCGCGCAGCGCTGCACCCAGGACTGCATCCAGGTGCACGGCGGCATTGGATTCACCTGGGAGCACGACGCCAACGTCTACTACCGTCGCGCACTCGTGCTGGCCGCCTGCTTCGGCCGGGCCGCCGACTACCCGCAGCACGTCGTGGACACCGCCACGACCACCGGGATGCGCAAGCTCAACATCGATCTCGACCCGGACACCGCAAAGCTGCGCGAGGAGATCCGCACCGAAGTCGCGGCGCTCAAAGCTATTCCGCGCGAGGAGCGCAAGGTCGCGATCGCCGAGGGCGGTTGGGTGCAGCCGCATCTGCCCAAGCCGTGGGGACGGGCCTCCAACCCGGTCGAGCAGATCATCATCGCCCAGGAGTTCGCGTCCGGTCGGGTGAAGCGGCCGCAGATGGGTATCGCGGCGTGGATCATCCCGTCCATCGTCGCGTTCGGCACCGACGAGCAGCAGCAGCGATTCCTGCCGCCCACGTTCCGCGGCGAAATGATTTGGTGCCAGCTGTTTTCCGAGCCGGGCGCCGGCTCCGACCTGGCGGGCCTGTCCACCAAGGCGACCAAGGTCGACGGCGGTTGGCGCATCACCGGGCAGAAAATCTGGACCACCGCTGCGCAGTACTCCCAGTGGGGCGCACTATTGGCGCGCACCGACCCGTCAGCTCCAAAACACAATGGCATCACCTACCTCCTGCTCGACATGGGCAGTGAGGGCATCGAGGTGAAGCCGCTGCGCGAACTGACCGGCAAAGCGCTGTTCAACACCGTCTTCATCGACGATGTGTTCGTGCCCGACGAGTTCGTGCTCGGCGAGGTGAACCGCGGCTGGGAGGTCAGCCGCAATACGCTGACCAACGAGCGGGTGTCGATCGGCAGCAGCGAGCCCGTGGGCATGGCGAACCTCGAGGAGTTCGTCAAGTTTCTTCATGACGGCCAGTTCGACCAGATCGCGCAGAACCACGCCGGGCGGCTGATCGCCGAGGGCCACGCCGCCAAGGCGCTCAACATGCGTTCGACGCTGCTGACGCTGGCCGGCGGTGACCCTATGCCGGCGGCGGCGATCTCCAAGCTGCTGTCCATGCGCACCGGCCAGGGCTACGCCGAATTCGGGGTGTCGTCGTTCGGGACCGACGCCGCGATCGGCGACCCCGACCAGCTGCCCGGAAAATGGGCCGAGTATCTGCTCTACAGCCGGGCCACCACCATCTACGGCGGCACGTCGGAGGTGCAGCTCAACATCATCGCCGAGCGGCTGCTGGGCCTGCCCCGGGACCCGTAGTTCTGCTCGGCCGGTTACTCGACCTCGATCTCGCGCAGCTCGCGCTTGAGGATCTTGCCGGTGGGGTTGCGCGGCAGCTCGTCGAGGAAGATCACCTCGCGGGGCACCTTGTAGCGGGCAAGGTGCTCCCGCACGTAGTGCTTGATCCCGTCCTCGTCGACGCTGGCGCCTTCCTGCTTCACCACGAAGGCGCGCAGCCGCGCTCCAAACTCCTTGTCCTCGACCCCGAGCGCGGTGGCCTCAACGACCTCGGGGTGGCCGCTGATCAGGTCTTCGACTTCGGCGGGGAAGACGTTCTCGCCGCCGGAGACGATCATCTCGTCGTCGCGTCCGCTGACGTAGAGCAAACCGTGCTCGTCGAAGTACCCGACGTCGCCCGATGACAGCAACCCGTCGATGATCTGCTTACCTCCCCCGCCGGTGTAACCCTCGAACGGGAGGAGGTTGCCCACGAAGATCCGACCGACCTTGCCCTGCGGAACCTCGTTGCCGTTGTCGTCGAGGATCTTGACCCTGGCGCCCTTGACGATCGGGCCGACGGTGGCGGGATTGATCGACAGATCCTTGGGTCCGGCGATGGTGGCATAGGCCACCTCCGTCGAGCCGTACAGGTTGTAGATCACCGGGCCCAGGTCCGTGAGCGCGCGGCCGGCCAACTCGGCGCCCAACTGGGAGCCGGAAACGAACACGATCCGCAACGACGACAGGTCCGGCTTGGGTTGGGTCTTGTCCAGTTGGTCCAGGATGCGCGACAGCATGACCGGAACCACGACCGTCGCGGTGACCTTGTGCTTCTCGATGTCGGCGAGCACAGTGGCGGGCTTGAAGCGGCGGCGCAGCACCAGCGTCGATCCCAGCATCATCGCGAGCGAGCCGTGCAGGAAGCCCAGCGCATGGAACATCGGCGCCGGCAGCGACGTCACCTCACCGGCCTTGAACGGCACGTGCGAGAGCACCCCGCCGATCGGTGCCAGCGACAAGGGCATTTTGCGGTTGGCGCCCTTGGGCGTTCCGGTGGTGCCGCTGGTCAGGATGATGATCGACGAATGCTTGCTGACCTTGGGCGCGGGCTCGTGGCTACTGCGCCCGATCAGGTCGGCCAGGGTCTCGTCGGTGCTGCCCGACGGCTCCTCTTTATCCGGGTTGACGCCGAGGGCCCGCAGCTTGCCCAGCGGCGGGTCGGCCTGACCGACGGCGGCGGTGTACTCGTCGTCGTAGATGATGAGCTTTGCGCCCTCCCGCTCGGAGACCTCGCTGATCTGCGGTCCGGAGAACTCGCTGTTGAGCAGGATGATGCGGCCGCCGACACGGGCGACACCGTAGAGGGCGATGAGGAACCAGCGATGGTTGCGGGCCAGCAACGCCACTCCGTCACCACCCTTGACTCCCATTGCCAGCAGGCCGTTGGCGACGGCGTGGGCGGCGTCGTCGAGCTCCCCGAACGTCAACTCACCGTCATCGTCGATGACCGCGGTGCGGTCGGGGTTGCGGCGGGCGTTGAGCGCCGGGATCATGCCGAATTCACCCCAACGCCGGATGTCCAAGACCATCGCGGCGATGTTCTGCGGCGGCTCGATTTTCAATGCGCCGGCCTCGAGCATCTTGCGGACGTAGTGCAGTTCGGCCGAGCCGCGTTCGGCGTATTGCTGGAGTCTCGCCGCTGCCTGCAATGGAAGATCAGTTAGCCTGGGCATGCGACCACAATATGTGACGCGCGTCGCACCTACCATGGCCCTATGGCCGGTCCGCTGTCGCTGGAGGTGGACGGTCAGCAGGTCGCCGTCACCCATCCCGACAAGGTCCTTTTCCCTGATATCGGCGTCACCAAGCTCGATCTGATCCGCTACTACCTGGGTGTTGCCGACGGCGCGCTGCGCGCTGTCGCCGGACGTCCGATGATTCTCAAGCGGTTCGTCAAGGGCATCTCGCAGGAGGCGATCTTCCAGAAACGCGCCCCCGAGAAGCGACCGGATTTCGTTGACGTCGCGGAACTGAAGTACGCATCGGGCACCTCGGCGAAAGAGGCCGTCATCCATGACGCCGCCGGCCTGGCCTGGGCGGTCAACCTGGGGTGCATCGACCTCAACCCGCACCCGGTGCAGGCCGACGATCTCGACCACCCCGACGAGCTGCGCGTCGATCTCGACCCGATGCCGGGCGTGCAGTG
>JBEVHG010000114.1:0-14006 GCA_040511335.1 Mycobacterium sp.
CGCGCCGCCGCCCGCGCCACCGGCGCCCGCAGCGCCACCGCCCGCGCCTCCTGCGGCCGGTCCCGGACCAGCCGCGCCACCGCCCGCGGCGCCTGTGCCCGATCCCGGCACCACGGATCCTGGGACTACGGACCCTGGGACGACGGACCCGGGCACCGCGGACCCTGGGACTACGGACCCGGGCACCACGGACCCCGGCACGACCGACCCCGGCACCACCGACCCTGGCACCACTGACCCCGGGATCACGGACCCCGGCACCACCGATCCGGGTACGACCGACCCGGGCGACGGGTCGGCGGAACCGGGCACCGATGAACCTGAGTGCGTGCCCGGGCCGGGTGCCGCGTGCTAGGTACTTGCCTCGATTTCTGCGTCAGGGTTGTAGATCTTCAAATTCCACAGCCCCTGGTGCAGATCTCGCTGATCTAACTGGCGACGAGCCTGGCGGCGTGATCGGCCTCGTCGGGGCGAACGCAGGCGGCGGCGCTGGACTGCAACGTCCAGGTGGTGACCCGCCCGTCCGGACCGGTTAGCCGCCCGGATGCCAGTGCCTGCCCGATCAACGAACGGACCTGTGTCTCCCGGTCCGGGTCGGCGGCGAACAACACCCGAAGGCGCATCGCGTCGCCACCGGCGGGCACGGCGTCGGTGTGATGTGGCGCCAGCGGGCACGGGGGCCGATGATCCCAATGTCCGCACAGCGCAACGGTAATGGCGCCGCCTGGTGCGGCGGAGTCGCCGCCGGGATCGAGAACCACGACGGCATCGTGGGCGTAGGCGGCGCGCGCCATGACTAACCGCCCGGCGGCGCAGTTGTTGTCGTCGGCTCGGTGGTGGTCGTGGTCGTGGTCGTTGTGGTGGTCGTCGTCGGCTCGGTGGTGGTCGTGGTTGTCGGCTCGGTGGTGGTGGTGGTCGTCGGCGGTGTTGTCGTCGGCTCGGTCGTCTCGGTGACGGTGGTGGTCGGCGGCGCGATCACCGGCGCCGACGTGGTCGGGGTGGTGGTCGTCGTAGGGGGGTCCGACGAATCTCCCGACACCAGATTGACCAGTGCGTACACCACCAGCGCCACGATCGCCGCGCCGAGTGCACCGAGCGCGACGAGTGCCGCCGGCTTGCGATACCACGGCACCTCCGGCTCGGGAGGTGGGCCGGGTGGCTCGTGCCCGCCGTAATCGCCGTAGTTGCTGTAGGCGGTCGGCTCGTCGTCGGAATAGTTGTTCGGGTGGTCCGGGTAGCGCGCCACGGGCACCGATCCTAGAGCGTCAGTTGATCGGACGCGGGTATAGCGAGCGCGTGATGTTGGTTCGAGGTGTTCGCCTCGGCGTCCTCGTTATGGGCTCGTCTTCCTCGGTCTCCTGAATGGGTGAGATGGTCTCCGAACTCGATGTCTCCGAACTCGACGTCTCCGAACTCGACGTCTCCGAACTGGACGGCGGTGTGATCGACGGATTGATATCCGTCGTCGACAGCGACACAGTGGGGTAGGTGGTGGCCGTGGTCGTCGGGGTCGTGGTCAGTTCGGACCGCGGCGTCGCCGTTGTGGTCGCAAACGTGGCGGGCGTATAGGTGGGCGTCGGGGTAACGCTCCATTGATCGGACATCTGCACGACGGCGACCACCAGCGCAATCACCAGGACGAGACCGACGCCACCGGCCGCGACGATGGCACCCGACGTGCGGTACCAGGGTGCGGGCTCATCGGGCATCGCCGGTGATAGTAGCCGCCGCACGACGGCGGGGCTCACTGCAGTTGGGGGATGACCTCGGCGGCGAAGAACTCCAGGTGGGCGAGATCGGACATGTCCAGGAGTTGCAGGTAGATCCGCTGGACGCCGATCGCTGCGTACTCACCGAACTTGTCGGCGACCTCGGCCGGTGTGCCCACCAGGGGTGAAGTGGTACGCAGCTCGTCAACCTCCCGGCCGATCGCCCCGGCGCGCCGTGCGATCTCGGCGTCGTCGCGTCCGGCGCACACCACGAATGCGGCCGAGTAGATCAGTGAGTCTGCGGGCCGTCCGGCGTCGACCAGGGCGGCACCGACCCGCTCGTACTGCGTTTTCGTCACGTCCGTTGGGGCGAACGGGATGTTGAATTCGGCCGCGAACGCCGCGGCGAGCGCCGGGGTACGTTTGGCGCCTCCACCGCCGATGATGATCGGCGGATGCGGTGATTGGACGGGTTTGGGCAGACCCGGCGAGTCGGCGATGGCGTAGTGCGTCCCGGAGTAGTCGAACTTCTCGCCCACCGGTGTCGTCCACAGCCCGGTGATGATCTGCAGCTGTTCGGTGAGCCGGTCGAAGCGCTCACGCTGTGCCGGGAACGGGATCGCGTAGGCGCGGTGTTCGCCCTCGAACCAGCCCGCGCCGAGACCCAATTCGACACGGCCACCACTCATTTCGTCCACCTGCGCCACCGAGACTGCCAATGGGCCTGGATACCGGAAGGTGGCGGAGGTGACCATCGTGCCGAGCCGGATTGTCGATGTCTCGCGGGCGATGCCGGCCAGTGTCACCCAGGAGTCGGTGGGACCGGGCAGGCCGTCGCCGCTCAGCGCGAGATAGTGGTCGGAGCGGAAGAAGGCCGAGTAGTCCAGCGCCTCCGCGGCGCGGGCGACCGCGAGCTGATCGGCGTAGGTGGCACCCTGCTGAGGTTCGACGAACACGCGGAAATCCACGGACGCCAGCGTAGAGGCGCCGCTAGAACGTTTCGACCTTCTCGATGCTGACAAACATGCCGTGGCCGGTCCGGTCGTTGGTGAACCGGGTGCCGTCGCTGCTCGCCACGATGGTCCAGCCGACTGCGCTGTAGGTGCGGTAGTCGATGGTGACGACGGGAATGTCGCCGAGGTTGCCGAGCACCCAGTCCACGGTTCCGTCGGCGGAGAGGTTCACGCCGTTGGCGCGGGTCCCGTCTTGCATTGGGCTGCTGGTGAATTGGGCTTCGCAGCCGACGGCTTCCTCGTCGATCTGACAGCGCGTCTTGCCCGACTTGGTTTCGATGTACACGAGGCCGGAATCATCCGGCGGCAGCGGCTCGGCGACCCGCGGTGGGGCGGCGGTAGGCGTCTTGGGTGGCGCCGGCGTGATTGTCCTGGGCGGCGCCGCGGTCGGTCTGGTCGGCCGCGACGTCGGAAAGCTGGGTTCGGTGGGCGACTCCGGGCTGGTGACAGCCGTGCCCGAGGTGCCGGACTGGCAGCCCGCGATCAACGAGCCCGCGGCGAGGAGGCACGCGAGCGCAAGCTTCGTTCTGGTCGATGCCCGCACCCGTCCTACGGTACGCAAGATGAGGCGCGAGTTACTGGAGTGACGCGCCCGCCATCGCTGTGTATCCGTCCGACAGCGCCCGCAGCTGCGCGGCACCGTCCCCGGAGTAGGACGCGCCGTGCATGAGCGCCAGCGTGGTCGGGTTAAGTGCGGCAAGCTGCTCGAGTGTGGGCGCCAGGTTCGTCGTCAGGCCGGTGGCGTGGAAGATCGCCTCGGCATCCAGAGCCGGTGCCACACAATCGGATTCGGTGAGTGCTGGGCACTTGCCGGCATGTGTGAGTAGGTCACCGGCGAGCAGCGTCGATGTTGTTTCGTCGAACCACAGCCCGGCCTCCCAGTTGTGCGGCACATGCGGTGTGGGGATGAACCGCAGCCGGTGCCCGCCGGTATCGAGCGGCTCGTCGCCGACCGCGACCGGCGGGCGGTCGCACAAATCGTTCAGCGACAGCATGATCGCCAACGGGCCGTGGATCACCTCGGCCTGTGGCGCCGCCTCGAGAAACATGTTCATCGCGCCGCACTCATCGGCCTCGAGGTGGCCGAAGGAGATCCAGCGGAGCTCCTCCAGCGGGAGGACCCGGCCCAAGGCCTGTGAGACCAGTGGGAACAGTTGCCGCTGGCCGCAGTGAAACAGAAACGGCTCCTCCCCGGTGAGGAGGAACTGGTTGAAGGTGAAGCCGTGTTCGGTGATGTCGGGTACCCAGGTGGACAGCCTGAAGATACCGTCGGCGATTTCATCGACTGTGGTGTCCATGGATCGATCGTCCACCTGCGATGACGGGCTCGGGGGCAATTGGGAACAAAGTTGGCGGGCCCGCCGTTGAGAGCCTTGACAGTTGAGTGTATCAGGCTCAAGTCTGGGTTGACACGGTAGCGTCGGCAGTAGCAGGCTTGAGTGCGGTCCACTCAGACTCAGACTCAGACTCAGATTCGTCTATTCAGGAGGCAAAACCATGGCTCGTGCGGTCGGAATCGACCTCGGGACCACCAACTCCGTCGTCTCGGTACTGGAGGGTGGCGACCCCGTCGTCGTCGCCAACTCCGAGGGCTCCCGCACCACCCCGTCGGTCGTGGCGTTCGCGCGCAACGGCGAGGTGCTGGTCGGCCAGCCCGCCAAGAACCAGGCGGTGACCAACGTCGACCGGACCGTTCGCTCGGTCAAGCGGCAGATGGGCACCGACTGGTCGATCGAGATCGACGGCAAGAAGTACACCGCTCAGGAGATCAGTGCCCGCATTCTGATGAAGCTGAAGCGCGACGCCGAGGCCTACCTTGGTGAGGACATCACCGACGCGGTGATCACCACACCCGCGTACTTCAACGACGCCCAGCGCCAGGCCACCAAGGAGGCCGGCCAGATCGCGGGGCTCAACGTGCTGCGCATCGTCAACGAGCCGACCGCCGCCGCGCTGGCCTACGGCCTGGACAAGGGCGAGAAGGAACAGCGCATCCTGGTGTTCGACCTCGGTGGCGGTACCTTCGACGTCTCGCTGCTGGAGATCGGCGAGGGCGTCGTAGAGGTCCGCGCCACCTCGGGTGACAACCACCTGGGCGGCGACAACTGGGACGACCGCATCGTCGAGTGGCTGGTGGACAAGTTCAAGGCCTCGGCGGGCATCGACCTGACCAAGGACAAGATGGCCATGCAGCGGCTGCGTGAGGCCGCCGAAAAGGCCAAGATCGAACTGAGCTCGTCTCAGAGCACCTCGATCAACCTGCCCTACATCACCGTCGACGCCGACAAGAACCCGCTGTTCCTCGACGAGCAGCTGACCCGCGCGGAGTTCCAGAAGATCACTCAGGACCTGCTGGACCGCACCCGCAACCCGTTCAAGTCGGTTATCTCCGACGCCGGCATCTCGGTGTCGGACATCGACCACGTCGTGCTGGTGGGTGGTTCCACCCGGATGCCCGCGGTGACCGAACTGGTCAAGGAACTGACCGGTGGTAAGGAGCCCAACAAGGGCGTCAACCCCGACGAGGTCGTCGCGGTCGGTGCCGCGCTACAGGCCGGCGTGCTCAAGGGCGAGGTGAAAGACGTTCTGCTGCTTGACGTCACGCCCCTGTCCCTGGGTATCGAAACCAAGGGCGGCGTGATGACCAGGCTGATCGAGCGCAACACCACGATCCCGACCAAGCGGTCGGAGACCTTCACCACCGCCGACGACAATCAGCCGTCGGTGCAGATCCAGGTCTATCAGGGTGAGCGCGAAATCGCTTCGCACAACAAGCTGCTCGGCAGCTTCGAGCTGACCGGCATTCCGCCGGCCCCGCGCGGTGTGCCGCAGATCGAGGTCACCTTCGACATCGACGCCAACGGCATCGTGCACGTGACCGCCAAGGACAAGGGCACCGGCAAGGAGAACACGATCAAGATCCAGGAGGGCTCGGGCCTGTCCAAGGAGGAGATCGACCGGATGATCAAGGACGCCGAGGTGCACGCCGAGGAGGACCGTCAGCGTCGGGAAGAGGCCGACGTCCGCAACCAGGCCGAGTCGATGGTGTACCAGACGGAGAAGTTCGTCAAGGAGCAGCGCGAGGCCGAAGGCGGCTCGAAGGTTCCCGAGGACACGTTGTCCAAGGTCGATGCCGCGATCGCGGACGCCAAGACGGCGCTGGGCGGTTCGGACATCGGTGCGATCAAGTCCGCGATGGAGAAGCTCGGCCAGGAGAGCCAAGCGCTGGGCCAGGCCATCTACGAGGCCGCCCAGGCCGAGCAGGCCACCAGCGGTGCTGGCTCTGATGCCGGCTCGGCTGGGTCGTCGCAAGACGACGTCGTGGATGCCGAGGTTGTCGACGATGACCGGGAGAACAAGTGACAGCAAGCGATCCGCACGAGCCGGTGACCGTCACCGACAAACGGCGCATCGATCCCGAGACCGGAGAGATTCGCGAGGGCGTAACCGGCCCGGCCCCCAGTCGGCCGACGCCGGAAGCCCCCCCGGTGCCGGATGAGGCCGCCGATCTCAAGGCCACCCTGCAACGCGTCAAGGCCGAGTACGACAACTACCGCAAGCGCTCGGTGCGCCAGGAGCAAGCCGCCGCCGAGCGGGCCAAGGTCGCGGTGGTTGCCCAGCTGCTGCCGGTGCTCGACGACCTCGACCGCGCCCGCAGCCACGGTGACCTGGAGTCGGGCCCGTTGAAGTCGGTCGCCGACAAGTTGGTGACCGTCCTTGAGGGGCTTGGCCTTTCGGCGTTCGGCGACGAGGGCGAGGAGTTCGACCCGGCGTTGCACGAAGCCGTGCAGCACGAGGGCGACGGCACCCATCCCGTCGTCGGCCACGTGATGCGGCGCGGGTACAAGGTTGGCGATCAGGTGGTGCGCCACGCCCTGGTCGGCGTCGTCGACACCGTGCCGGACGAAGACCAGGCGCAGGACACGCCCGATAACGCCGACGAACCCGTCGAAGAGGCCGCAGAATCAGACGACTAGAGCCAGGTGAGGAGGTGACGCGGCATGGCCCAACGCGAGTGGGTCGAAAAGGACTTCTATAAGGAGCTCGGCGTCTCCTCCGACGCCAGCGCCAAAGAGATCAAGGGGGCCTACCGCAAGCTGGCTTCCGAGTTGCATCCGGACAAGAATCCTGCGGGTGCCGATCGGTTCAAGGCCGTCTCCGAGGCATACAGCGTGCTGTCCGACGAGGCCAAGCGCAAAGAGTACGACGAAACCCGACGGCTATTCGCCGGCGGTCGGTTCGGTCGCGGCCGATTCAGCGGCGGCGGCGGCAACTTCGGCGGATTCGGTGGAGATGGCGTCGAGTTCAATCTCAACGATCTGTTTGATGCGGCCGGCCAGACCGGCGGCGCGAACATCGGCGACCTGTTCGGTGGGCTCTTCGGGCGTGGCGCACAACAGCCGCGACCCAGCCGGCCCCGCCGCGGCAACGACCTGGAGACCGAGACCGAGCTGTCCTTCCTGGAAGCCACCCAGGGTGTGGCGATGCCGCTGCGGCTGACCAGCCCGGCACCGTGCACGAATTGCCATGGCAGCGGGGCACGCCCGGGCACCAGCCCTAAGGTGTGCCCGACGTGTAACGGCTCCGGTGTCATCAACCGCAATCAGGGGGCGTTCGGGTTCTCCGAGCCGTGCACCGACTGCCGGGGCAGCGGCTCGATCATCGAGCACCCGTGCCAGGAGTGCAAAGGCACCGGCGTGACGACCCGCACCCGCACCATCAACGTGCGGATCCCGCCCGGCGTGGAAGACGGTCAACGGATCCGACTCGCCGGCCAGGGCGAGGCCGGCCTGCGCGGCGCGCCGTCGGGTGACCTGTACGTGACCGTACATGTGCGGCGGGACAAGGTCTTTGGCCGTGACGGCGATGACCTGACCGTCACCGTGCCGGTCAGCTTCCACGAATTAGCTTTGGGCACAACGCTTTCAGTGCCGACGCTGGAGGGCAAGGTGGGCGTTCGGGTGCCCAAGGGGACGTCCGACGGGCGCATCCTGCGGGTGCGTGGCCGCGGGGTGCCCAAGCGGTCCGGCGGCCACGGTGATCTGCTGGTCACCGTCAAGGTCGCGGTGCCGCCGAACGTTGAAGGTGAGGCGGTCGAAGCGCTGGAGGCCTACGCCAAGGCCGAGCGGGCCAGCGGGTTCGACCCGCGGGCCGGTTGGGCGGGTGCGTAATGGCTGGCAAACGGCACAATGACGAGGCCCGGACGTTTCTGATCTCGGTGGCCGCCGAGCTGGCCGGCATGCATGCGCAGACGCTGCGCACCTACGACCGGCTCGGCCTGGTCCGGCCGCGGCGCAGTTCGGGCGGTGGCCGGCGCTACTCGCAGCACGATGTCGAGTTGTTGCGTGAGGTGCAGCGGCTGTCGCATGACGAGGGCGTCAACCTCGCCGGCATCAAGCGCATCATCGAGCTGACCAACCAGGTCGAGGCGTTGCGGGTGCGGTTGGCCGAGATGGCCGAAGAGCTGGAACAGCTGCGCGCCAAGCATCGACGCGACGTCGCCGTGGTGCCCAAGAGCACCGCCGTTGTGGTGTGGCAGCCGCGAAACAGTCGCCGTTAAGCCACCCGGATAGAGAACTGCGCGGACGCCGGCTTACCGGGGACGGCCAGCTGGTAATTCCCCCGGCGCAGCGCGTCGGTCGGGGCCGCCATCGGCTCGAAGCAGACGACGTCGTCGGCCCTGGGCGCGAATATCTGCACAGCGGGGTATCCCTCGTCGAGGGTCACCGCGATGCGCCGACCGCCGCCCGAGATCGCGAACTCCGCCCCCTGACGAACCTGGTCGAAGCCGTCGTCCATCTCGGTTGTGCCCAATGCCTCGGTGCCCGCAGGCCATTCCTGCGTCTCGCCGGTCGGGATGCCCCAATGATCGACCAGCAGGCGCCGCAGGGTCGGCGTCTGAAGTTGCCATTCCGCCCGCGGCACGTCGGGGATCTTCAGGTACGGGTGGAAGCCGAAACACAACGGAACCGACGCCGCAGTGGTCGGTGTCACCGTGGTGCGTATGGTCAGCGCGCGATCGGCCAGGGTGATGTCCAGCCTCAGCAGATGGGGAAACGGAAAGCTCGCCAGCAGCCGCGGCTTTCCTCCGTAGTCCAATATGGCGGTCAGCGAGTTGTCGGACTGCTCGATGACAAGCCAGCCCGGGTAGGCCGCCAGGACACCATGGATCGGCACGCCATGCTCGTCGGTGCGCACACCGCCGGTGCCGGCAGTCAGCGAGACCACGGCTCCATTGATCCCATACTTGCTGGCGCTCAACCGGTTTGCCCACGGGTACAGGATCGGGATACCCATCGTCTTCCCGGTTGTCACATAGGCCTGCAGACCGCGGCGCTGGCCCAGCAGCTCTACGCCGTCATCGGACAATGAGGTGCAGACCATGCCGGCGGTCGGCACGAAGGTGGCGGCCAGCGGCGACGAGGGATCATGCACCGTTATCGCGGGCAACTCAGCCATCGGAGGATTCTGTCACAGTCAGCTGGCAAGCGGATCGTGTTGGATGCGTTCGGCCGGTGCGCCTTTGGCGATCAGCGCGGTCTTGGTCGCTTCGACCATCTTCGGGCCGCCGCAGATGAGGATCTGCCGGTCACCCCAGTTGCCGTATCTGGTCACCACCTCGGGCAGCATGCCGGTCTGGCGTACATGCAGGCCACGGGGCGGCTGAACATCGGGATAGTCGGTGGCCCACGGTGGATCGCTGCTGTATTCCGACACCGGCGACACCGATAGCCACGGATTGTGCGCAGAGATCTGCCACAGTGTCTGCAGGTCGTAGAGCTCGCACGGGTAGCGGGCGCCAAAGAACAGGTGCACCCGCGGGTTCACCCCGAAGCGAGTGAGGTCCATGATCAGCGTCCGCAACGGTGCCAGGCCGGTGCTGCCCGCCACAATCAGCACGTCGCCGCCGTCGCGGTCGATCTGCATGTTGCCGTGCGGGTTGGACAGCCGCCACCGGTCACCGGTCCGGGTTTCACCGACGATCGCGGTGCTGACCATGCCGCCGGTGACCGACCGGATGTGAAATTCGATCGCGCCTCCGCGGTCGGCGGGTATCGCGGGACTGAGGTAACGCCACCGCCGCGGCCACTGCGGCACCTGGACGGTGACGTACTGCCCGGGGTGGTAGAACAACGGCCGGTCGAGCTGCAGCCGGACCACCGAGATGTCACGCGATACCCGGATGTGCTCGACGGCCGTGCCGTCGCAAAACGGCGGGCCCGTCTCGGCGTCGGCCGCCCCGCGCATCACCCCGATGAACAGGGCGAGCGAGTCGTGCGCCGCCTCGGCGAGCTTGTCGTCCCAGCTGTCGATCAGATGGCTGCGCAGCGTGGTGTAGAGCGCATCATGCATGCTGTCGTAATGCCGTTGTGTGACACCGTATTTGCGGTGATCACGGCCCAGCTGTGCCAGGAACGCCACCGGCTCCTCGGCGCGCTGGGCGATGAGCTGGGAGAACAGCCATGTCATCGCCTGGGCGAACGCGGTTCGTTGTGCATCCATGTCCGGGGGGAAGAGATCGCGCACCGAGAGGTCGATGGCGAACCAGCGGGTGTAGAACCTGCGGATCAGTTCGTCGGACCCGTGCAGCGGGTCGACCGCGTCGCACAGCACGCGCAGCGAGTCACGGTCGTCGAGTCCCACGCCGCCCGAGTTTAAGCCTGTACTGCCTTGCCGTTTCGCACCGCGGCAATGCCAACCAGCACCGCGCCGACCACGGCCCAGCTGCTCAGCACCACGATGGCCGTCGTCGCCCCGGCACCGGAGAAGAATGCCGTCGAGCGCAACAGGGTGGCGTTGGCGCCCTGTGGCAACAACTGCCCCAACTCGCCCCAACCGCGCGGCAGCAGCTCCGGTGCGCTGTTCAGGCCCGACAGCGGGTTGCCCAGTAGCAGCGCCAGCAGCGCGCCCACGGCCAACCCGACCCGGCCGAACAGCGAGCCCAACCCCACCATCAACAGCCCGGCGGCGAGCACCCCCAGCGTCAGTCCGCCGGCGACGCCCCAGAAGTTCTGGTCGATCGAGCCGAACACGTAGCGCAGCAGCGCTGCGATCGTCCACCCCGCCACCGGAGCGAACACGACGACCGCCGCGAGCCTGGTCCACACCTCACGCTTGAGCGCGAGCACCAGCACGATCGCCGGCAGCAGACCGGCCAGGGTGATCGGCAGCGCGGAGGCCGCCAGCCCGGCGTCGCGCGGATCGTCGGCCGTCGGCGGGGCCAGATCCTCGGTGCGCAGCGTCACCCCGGCCTGCTGGGAAATGCCGGCGCCGACCTGGGTCAGCAGCTGCGCGACGACGGGGCTACCGCCGGTGGCGATGAGCAAGGTGCGACCGTCCTGACCGAACGAGACGCCGCCGTAGACCTGTCGGTCGCGGATCGCGGTGCGCAGCGCCGCCTCGTCGGCGTAGGTGGTGACCGCGAACGCGCCGGGGGCGTTCTGCTGCAGGAGCGAAGCGACCTGGCCGCCGGCGGCCTGCGGTCCGACCGCGCCGATGGGCACGTCGTGCGGTTTCGAGCGCGCCGCCGGCAGCGCGAAGGCGATCGCGACGATGGCCAGCACCACCGTCATGACGACGATGATCCCGGTGGCGCGCAAGGCAGCGGGCGGTTCGTGCACGGGCGACAGGTGGGAGGCGCTCTGCGGAGGCGAGTCCGTGGTCATGATGTTCCAGCCTTTTCATCCGACGTTGAATTATTCGCGTGTGCTCAGCGTAGCGCCGGCAGGCAGAGATTTCAACATCCATTGAAATGATAGTGTCGGCGTATGCCATCACCTGCCAAGACGACGAGGCGTCGGGGCCGCCGGCAGGGCGAGCCGGTGTCCCGTGAAGTGGTGCTCGCGGCGGCCAAACGGCGGTTCGCCACGGAGGGATACGAGAAGACGACGCTGCGCGCGATCGCCCGCGACACCCACGTCGACCCGTCGATGGTGCTGTATCTGTTCGGGTCGAAAGCCGAACTGTTCCGGCAGTCGCTGCGGTTGATCCTCGACCCCGAGGTGCTGGTCGATGCGCTGACTGACGGTGACGGCGACGTCGGCACCCGCATGGTGCGGACGTACCTGAAGATCTGGGAATCGCCCGAAACCGGCGCCAGCATGGTGGCCATGCTCCAGTCGGCCACGTCGAACTCCGATGCGCATGAGGCGTTCCGCGAGTTCATGCAGAGCTACGTGTTGACCGCGGTGTCGGGGGCTCTCGGTGGCGGCGAGCAGGCGCGACTGCGGGCGATGCTGGCCGCCACCAATCTGGTCGGCACGGCGGTACTCCGCTATGTCATGCAGGTGCCCCCGCTGTCCAGCCTGCCCATCGACGATGTCGTCACTCTGGTTGCGCCCGCGGTCACGCGGTATCTGACCGCGCCGGCGAAGGAGTTGGGACTGCCGGATCTATAGCCCGTGAATTCCCTTGTACAGCAACATCAGACCGATCACGATCAGGATCACCGCGACCAGCCCGGCGTTGTGTCGCTCCAACCAGTCCTTGAGCCGTGACAGCGGGGCTTCCAGGTGCTCAGCGAACATGACGTAGGCGAGCACCGGAATGGCGACCGACGACGCGGCGAACAACACGAAGTAGACGTCGGCGAGCCACGCGCCGATGGCGCCGAGACCGGCGGTGCCAATCGCCAAACCGGCGGCCGCACAGATGAATAGCACTTTGGGGTTCAGCACCACGAGCGTCGCGGCGGTGACGGCCGCCCGGCCGGGGGTGACGCTGGTGAGCGAACGCATCCATCCCGGTGTGTGGGCCGACCGGTGCCTTGTGGCCCAGCGGAATATCCCGAACACGATCAACGCCGCACCGACGCCGATGCGCAGCCACGCCGCCCAGGTCGGTGCCTTATCCAGGCCGCCGAGGAGATCGGCGACCTCGACGAACACGGAGGTCAGTGCGAACAGCCCGACCAGCCAGCCGGCAAGGAAGGCCAGGCCAGTCGGCCTGGGCCGGGGTGTATGCAGCACCAGGACGGCCGGAATGATGGACAGCGGCGACAGCGCGACTACGAGCGCCAGCGGAATGAGCTCGATCAGCACCGATCCCCAATTGCCCGACATGGACCGCCCTTTCGTCGCATGATGCGACACGAACGTAGCAAGCGGGGCGGCTCTCGGGGCGGCGATCAGGAGCGATAGCCGTGCGTCGGATGCCGCGGCACGACGCCCGTGCACAAGGGTGCGGTGACGATATGGGCATCCATCGGTGTGGTGTGGCTTGTCGTGGTGGCCCACGCCATGATCCGGTGGGTCACGTCCGACACCGAGTTCGCGCCGGCGCCCGTGCTGAGCCCAGACGCGGTCCCCCCGTGGAATCTGTTGGCGTTGCGGACTTTTGAGGGATGCCGAGTTAATCCCAGCCGTCGACTGTCCTACAGGTCCAGGCCGCTGCGAGAGAAAGTAGCCGCAATCTATTGAGACATGTAGACGGCCCGCTCGAAGTTGGCGTACAGCTCCAGCGCCTCCGGCGGCCCGAACGGCCGAAAGTTGCTGTAGATCGAGCCGCAAATCCCACTCGCCGGGTCCACCCAGAAGTGGGTGTTGTACAGCGCGGCCCAGGCACCGCTGTACGCACGGCGCATTCCCGGGACGTCAGCGGTATTGAGCAGCAGTCCGTAGCCCCACTAGCATCCCAGGCTCATGTCTCCTCCATGGTGGGGGCCGAGTACAAGAACTGGATTGCTGTGGCGCGAGGGGGCGGCAAGCGCCAGGCCGTGCGGAGCTATGGCCTGTACTGTCCGGCCTCGCCGGCGGCGAGGGTGGAGTGGTGTGGGCTGGATTCGACGCGGTGCAGCGGTTGCGGGCCTCGTTGAGGATCTCGGTGCCAGGTGGGAAGGGTCTGGGCCAGCGTCCGAGTGCCCTGCACCTCGATCGCCCCGGAGCGCAGGGCGTCTCCCCATCGAAGCTCACCCAGATGCCATTTGGCGAACGCCACGGGATCGTTCACCACGACCACCAGATGCTCCTCGCCGCCCGGGTGTTTCTCGCAAACCTCTGCGTCACCGCGCTCGATCAGTAGCCAACCGCGGCTGCCCGGTCCGGAAAGCGTGGGGTAGTCGAAGCGGATCAGCACCCGGCGCCGAGGGAGGCGGTCATGGTCCAGGTAGAAGGTCACCCACATCCACAGCACCACGCCCGGGTGCGCCTGTTCAGGGGTCAGCTCGGCCCAATGCGATCCCCAGTGCTGGAGGGCCACCATGACGTCGGAGAACTCGCGACCCGCCTGGGTGGGCTGGTAGGTCGAGCCGCGGCCGTCGGGCTTGGGACGGATTTCCAGCACGCCG
>JBEVHG010000115.1:0-9870 GCA_040511335.1 Mycobacterium sp.
CCGCATCGCCGAGCAGACGGTGAGCGCGCATGCGGCCATCGACGCCGCCGAGGACGCGGTGTTCGGCCCCGACACCCCGGGCTGGGTGCCGGCCGCGCTGGCCGATCCGACCTCGCGGGCGGCGCGCATCGACGACGCGCTTGCCCAGCTAGACGCCCAAACACAGCCCGGCGACCCCGATGATCCCGCCGGCCCGGATGAACCCCCGGCGCAACCTGCGGAGTCAACGGAATCGGTGCAGCCCGAACGGGTTCCGCGTGATCGGGCGGCACGTATCGCGCAGGCCCAGGCCCGCATCGGCGCCGAGATCGCCGCCGAGCAGGCCGAGCGGGACGCCATGGTGCGGAAGTATCTGGAGCGCATCGCCGCCGGGGAGAAGATGACGGTCGGGTCCCAGCCGAGGTGGAGGCGGCGTTGGCCGAGCGGCAGCTGGCCAAGGCGATCGCCGCCGCGCAGGCCACACACGCCCGCTGGGCCGGCCTCGACGCCGCCCCGGTGGGGCAGCGGCGGGCGGGGCGGCGCCCGGTGCCGGTCGAGCAGAACGCCCGGGTGCGCCAGGCCCGCGCCACGCTCGAGAAGGCGCGCGCCGCCGAAGCCGCCCGCGCCCAGGCAGAGGCCCAGCCCGCCGAGCGCATGGCCAATATCACCGACCCGCAGTCGCGGATACAGCCGCTGCGCGGTGGCGGCTGGCTGCAGGGCTACAACTGCCAGGCACTCACCGCCGCCGACGGGCTGATCCTGGCCAAGGATGTGGGAACCAGCCCGGTCGACAACCAGTACTACCTCGACATGGTCGACAAAGCCGTCGCCGCAGCGGAATTGATCACCCGTCACCGACCCGATTCAACGGGCCAATCCGGGGCCGAGTCGATCGGGATCGTGCTCTCCGACAACGGCTACTGCACCCGGGAGAACCTGACCACCCCCGGCCCGGACCGGTTGATCGCCACCGGTAAATCCCATGACCTGCATGCCGCGGCTGCCGAGCACCCCGCCCAGGGGGCACCCCCCGAGGACATCGACCCGATAGCGGCGATGCAGCACCGCCTGCGCACCCCCCAAGGAATCGCCACCTACGCCCAGCGATCCCACATCGCCGAAACCCCGTTCGGCCACGCCAAACACAACCTCGGCTTCCGACGGTTCACCAGCCGTGGCCTGGCCCGAGCACGCAGCGAATGGGCCTTCCACGCCGCCGTCCACAACATCGGCAAGATCATCAACCACCTCGCCGGAACACCGCTGCCCGCCTAACCACAGCAGGCAGCATCAGCGCACGCCCCGCCAAATCAACGACAATCTATTTCGAGACAGCCCGCTGAGCGTCGGTTAGCGCACCGAAATCATCAGCCGCTGTCACATGTCGACGAGCTGTCTCGTCTAACGGGTATGACACAGAAAACCCGCATCGAACCCGTACCACCGCAACGCGCGCCGCTATGGGTCCGCGCCATCTACCGCTACGCCAAGCGGCGGTTCGGTGAGGTGCCCGAACCGTTTGCGGTCGCGGCCCACCACCCTGGGCTGCTGGTCGCCAACGGCCTCCACGAAACCGTTCTCGAAAAGGCTTCCAAGAAGCTGCCCGCGAACGTGCGTGAGCTGGCGGTCTTTTGGACAGCCCGCACCATCGGCTGCTCCTGGTGCGTCGACTTCGGCTTGATGCTGCAACGGCTGGACGGCCTGGATGTCGAGCGGCTCAAGGACATCGACAGCTATGCCACCTCACCGGCCTACTCCGCCGACGAGCGCGCCGCCATCGCCTACGCCGACGCCATGACCACCGACCCGCACACCGTCACCGACGAGCAGGTCGCCGACCTGCAGCGTCGTTTCGGTGACGACGGGGTGATCGAGCTGACCTATCAGATCGGCGTGGAGAACATGCGCGCCCGCATGTACTCCGCACTCGGCATAACCGAGCAGGGCTTCAATTCGGGTGACGCGTGCCGGGTTCCGTGGGCGACGGAAGACCCGAACCGAGCGGCGAGCCCGTGAACTTCTCCGGGTTGGCGACGTCCCATACGGCGGCGACCTTGCCGTCCCGCACGGCGAGCGCGACGACCCGGGGTGCTGCGGGCGGATAACCGTCGTCGCCCGGCGTGCCGACGCTGTACGCCCCGACTTCGCCGTTCACCAACGCCAGCCGGCTGGACGCCAACCATGCCGGCCCGTACCGGCTGGCCAGCCCGAACAGGAAACGCGCCACCTTGTCGGGTCCCTTGATGACGTTGATCGCGGTGCGTACCTTGCCATTCGAATCGCCCACCAGCGTCACGTCGGGATGCAGCAGTCTGATTACGGTGTCCATCTCGCCGGCGGCCATCGCCGCCAGCAGTGTGCCGACCGCTTCGTCGTGGGCACTGTCGGCCGGCGGCGCCGGATTCGAGGCGACGATCTTGCGGGCCCGAGACGCCAGTTGGCGCGCCGCGGCATCGTTGATCCCCAGCACCTCAGCGATCTCGCCGAACGGCACCGCGAATCCGTCGTGCAAAACGAAGGCCACCCGCTGATCGGGGTTGAGCCGCTCCAAGACCACCATGGCCGCGAATCGGGCATCCTCGCCGGCCACCACAGCGGACAGTGGATCACCGGCACCGGGCGTCGTCACCACCGGCTCGGGCAACCACTGTCCAACATAGGTTTCCCGCCGCCGGGCCGCCGACCGCAGCCGATCCAGGCCCAGCCGGCTGACCACGGTGGTCAGCCAGGCACGCAGGTCGTCGATGGAAGCATGGTCCGCGCCGGCCCATCGCAGCCACGCATCCTGAACGATGTCTTCGGCGTCGGCGACGGTGCCGGTGAGCCGGTACGCGACGGCCAGCAGGTGCGGCCGCAGCCCCTCGAACTCGTCGACCTGCGTGCTGGCGGTCATGACGGCGAGTCTAGTTCGCCCGCCTCGACCGCCCGCCCGCCGTATATTCCGGTCCATGGCAATCACGGAACCGTCCGCTCATGTAAAGAGCGACAAGGGACTGCAGGCCGATGCGCTCGGCCTCGCGGGCAACATCGTCATCGGGCTGGCGTCGGTCGCGCCCGCGTACAGCCTGGCCGCCACCCTCGGTTACGTGGTGGTCGCGGTCGGTGAGAAATCGCCGTCGATGTTCGTGCTGGCGTTCATCCCGATGTTGTTGGTCGCCTTCGCCTATCGGGAATTGTCCCGCGACACACCGGATTGCGGCACCACGTTCACCTGGGGCACTAAGGCGTTCGGGCCGTGGATCGGCTGGATCGGCGGCTGGGGCCTGGCCGTGTCGGGGATCATCGTGCTGGCCAATGTCGCCGAGGTCGCCGCCGTCTACCTGTACAGGTTCCTTGGCCTGGATTCGCTGGCGGAGTCGCTGACCGCCAAGGTGCTGCTCGGCTGTTTTTTCATCATCGCCATGACACTGATCAGCGCCCGCGGCATCGTGCTGTCCGAACGCATCCAAAACGTGCTCATCGCAATCCAGTTCGGCGTGCTCATCGTCGTCAGCATCATCGCGCTGGTCCGCGTCTTCACCGGCACCGCAGGCGAACAGGCGATCATGCCGCAGTGGAGTTGGCTGTGGCCCTCCGGCCTGGACGCGTCCGCGATCGCCGCGGCCGTGATCCTGTGCATCTTCATCTACTGGGGCTGGGATACCTGCCTGGCGATCGGCGAGGAAACCAGAGGATCCGACAAGACACCCGGCCGCGCGGCGGTGATCACCACGCTGATCCTGGTCGCCACCTACGTGCTGGTCGCCTATGCGGTGCAGTCGTTCGCCGGCTTCGGCGAGGAGGACATCGGCCTGAACAACCCGGATAACGCCGACGACGCGCTGACGATCCTCGGTGAGCCGGTCGGCGGCGCGCTCGTGGCATCGCTGCTGCTGTTGACCGTGGCGGTGTCGGCGCTGTCCTCTACCCAGACCACCATCCTGCCGACCGCCCGCGGCACGTTGTCGATGGCGGTCTACGAGGCGATTCCCCAGCGCTTCGCCTACGTGCACCCGCGCTACATGACCCCGGCATTCGGCACCATCGTGATGGGCCTCACCGCTCTTGGTTTCTATCTGGTGCTGAGCTTCGTCAGCCAGAACGCGCTGGCCGACTCGATCGCATCGCTGGGCCTGGCCGTCGCGTTCTACTACGGCATCACCGCCTATGCCTGCGTGTGGTATTTCCGACGCTCGCTGTTCGAGTCGGCGCGAAACTTCTTCATGCGCGGGCTTTTTCCGTTGCTGGGGGCCCTGGCTATGACGTGGGCGTTCGTCCAGAGCGCGATCGACATGATCCAGCCCGACTACGGCTACACCGCTTACGGGTCGATCGGCGGGGTCTTCGTGGTTGGCGTCGGCATGCTGGCACTGGGCATCCCGCTGATGCTGCTGTGCTACGCGTTCGGCACCAAGAACTTCTTCCACGGCCGAACGCTTACTCCCGAAACCAAAGTGAAGGTCCCGGACGTCTACTGAACAGAAGGTTGACCAATGCATCTGACCGTCGGGTACCTGGCCACCCCAACGGGCCACGACGGCGTCGCACTGGCCAGGGTCCTCGCCGCGACCTTCGATGCCACCGCGGACATCGTGTTGGTGGTGCACCATGAACTGCCCGACGGGTATCCCGGCCGGGCTCAATACCAGCAGACGCTGGTCAAGCGGGGCGAGGAGTGGGTTTCGCAGGCCGCCGCGACATTGCCGGCGAACGGCGCGAAGGTCAACGGCCACGTGATCGCCGGCGAGTCGTTCGCGGAGTCGCTGATCGCGTTCGCCGAGCAGAAGTCATCGGACGTGATTGTGGTCGGCGGCGCACGCGACGGGATGTTCGGCGGCCACGTCATCGGCTCGGTGGCCGGGGCGCTGCTGCACTGCTCGCCGATCCCGGTCGCGCTGGCGCCGCGCGGTTACGCCGAGGACCCGCCCCCGACGATCACCGCGGTCACCGCCGCGGTGCCCACCCGCCCCGGCGTCGACAACCCGTTGCCGTTCGCGATCATCCTGGCCAGTGCCGCGGAGTTGCCGATACGGATGGTGTCTTTGGTGTCGGCCGAGAACCTGGCGGAAGCGGACAGTGTCCAGGAGGTCCGCCAACTGCAGGTAGCCGCCGCCGAGGAGAACCACGCGATCGCGGCCCGCGCTCTGCCCGACGCCCCCGAGATCGCATCACTGGTGGCCGACGGCACGACGCTGGAGTCGGCGCTGAAGAAGCTGAAGTGGGAATCGTCCGACCTCCTGGTGGTCGGCTCGAGCCGATTCGCGGCGCCGCACCGGGTATTCCTCGGCTCGACGGCCGCGCGCATCCTGGCCGGCACCGACGCGCCGGTCGTCGTCATCCCGCGCGACGAAGAGTAGGTCCTGGTCGCGCCGAATGTGCGGCCACGGCGAATTTCTTGGCAGATTTTCGCAGTGGGCGCACGTTCGCGAGTATCAGCGCTTGTTGAAGATGATGCGGTGCCAATCCTTTTCGGCGGCACCGGTGATATCGCTCATCACGTGCTTGATCGCGAGGTACTCCTCGAGCGAATAGTCGCTCATGTCCTTGCCGAAGCCGGACGCTTTCACACCGCCGTGCGGCATCTCGCTGATGATCGGAATGTGGTCGTTGATCCACACGCAACCGGCCTGGATCTCGCGTGAAGCCCGCTGCGCCCGGTAGACGTCACGCGTCCACGCAGACGCGGCCAGTCCGTAGTCGGTGTCGTTGGCCTGCCGGAGGGCGTCGTCGTCACCGCTGTGCGCGCGGACGGTGAGCACCGGGCCGAAGATCTCGTCGCGGTAGGCCTCGGACTTCTCGTCGACGTCGGCGATCAGGGTGGGGCGGTAGAACGCGCCCGGCAGATCCGGTGCGCTGCCGCCGGTGACGATGCGCCCGCCCTGACCGGGCGCCCGGGCGACCATGCCCGCCACCTTGTCGCGGTGACCCGTCGAGATCAACGGGCCCAGGTCGGTGTCCGGGTCATTCGGGTCGCCGACGACCATCTTGCCCATCACCTCGCCCACACCGGCGACGAAGTCGTCGTAGAGGTCACGCGACACGATGGCCCGCGTCGCCGCGGTGCAATCCTGACCGGAGTTGATCAGCGCCCCGGCGACCGCGCCCTGGATCGCGGCGTCCAGGTCGGCGTCGTCGAACACCACGAACGGCGCCTTGCCGCCCAGTTCCAGCTGGGTGCGGTGCCCGTGTACCGCGGCGGCGGCCATCACCTTGCGGCCGACCGCGGTGGAGCCGGTGAACGTGACCAGGTCGACGTCGCGATGCCCGGCCAGCGCGGTGCCGACATCGGCGCCCGCCCCGGTGACGACGTTGAACACGCCGGCGGGCAGCCCGGCTTGGCTGGCCAGCCGTGCCAGCGTCAGCGTCGTGAGCGGGGTCATCTCGGCGGGTTTGATCACCACCGTGCAGCCGGCGGCCAACGCGGGCAAAACCTTCCATACCGCCATCTGCAGCGGGTAGTTCCACGGCGTAATGGTCGCGACGACGCCGATGGCCTCCCGCCGGATGCTGGACGTGTGGTCGGCGGAGTACTCCGCGGTCGCCTTGCCCTCCAGGTGGCGGGCGGCCCCTGCGAAGAAGTCGATGTTGTCGATGCTGCCCGGCACGTCGAACTCGGCGGCCAACCGCACCGGCTTGCCGGTCTGGCTGACCTCCTCGGCCACCAGATCGTCGGCATGCTCGGTGGCCAGTTGCGCCAGCTTGGCCAGGACCGCCGACCGGTCGACCGGGGTCGCGCTGGCCCACCCGGGTAGCGCCGCGCGCGCCGCGGCCACCGCCGCGTCGACATCGGTGGGCACGGCCACCGCGTAATCGGCGACGACCTCTCCGGTCGCCGGGTTGATGACCTGATGCAGGCCGCCGCCGGTCATCACCGCGGCTCCGTTGATCCAGCTGCCTGCCACACTGGTTGAAACGGTCGCAGTCATGGTTCAACGCTAGCCGACCGCCCAAGGCCCCGGCTACGCATTCCAGCGTCGGTGAGCGACTCGACCGCGGTATTTCATAGGTCTGGTTGCTTGTGACGACGGATTCCGTGCACAATCTCATGCATGGGCAACTCGAGCGCTCAGCGCGGCATGCAGCCGGTCTCGCTGCGCGTCAGCGAGTCCCGACCCGGTGCCGCGTTCCAGCTCGACGACCTATCCAAGGCGATTATCGAGAAGTTGCAGCAGGACGGCCGCCGCTCGTATGCGGGCATCGGTAAGGCCGTGGGGTTGTCCGAGGCGGCCGTGCGTCAGCGTGTCCAGCGCATGGTCGACGCCGGCGTCATGCAGATCGTGGCGGTCACCGACCCTATGCAGCTGGGGTTCGCCCGGCAGGCCATGATCGGCATACGCTGTACTGGAGACACCACCAGGGTCGCCGAGAAACTGGCCGCGATCGAAGCCGTGGACTATGTGGTGCTGACCGCCGGCTCGTTCGACGCGATCATCGAGGTGGTGTGCGAGGATGACGACAGCCTGCTCGACCTGCTCAACACCCAGATTCGCGCACTGCCGGGCGTTATCTCGACGGAGACGCTGGTCTACTTGAAACTCGTTAAACAACAATACAATTGGGGTACTCGATGACGACTACTGATGTAAGAGAAGGGCTTTCGACAGATCTTTCGGCCAAGGCCGACCGCCACCTGTGGGGTCATTTTGCCCGCCACGGGCAGGGAATCACTCCGCCGATCATCACCCGCGGTGAAGGCGTCACCATCTGGGACAGCAACGGCAAGAGCTATATCGACGGCCTCTCAGGCCTTTTCGTGGTGCAGGTCGGCCACGGACGCAAGGAGCTTGCGGAGGCCGCGGCCAAGCAGGCCGAGCAGCTGGCCTTCTTCCCGCTGTGGTCGTATGCCACTCCGTCGGCGATCGAGCTGGCCGAGCGGGTCGCCGGCTACGCGCCCGGCGATCTCAACCGCGTCTTCTTCACCACCGGTGGCGGTGAGGCCGTCGAGACCGCGTGGAAGCTGGCCAAGAACTACTTCAAACTCACCGGCAAACCCGGCAAGCACAAGGTCGTCTCCCGCGCCATCGCTTATCACGGCACCCCGCAGGGCGCGCTGGCGATCACCGGTCTGCCCGCCTTCAAGGAGCCCTTCGAGCCGCTGACGCCGGGCGGATTCCGGGTGCCCAACACCAACTTCTACCGGGCGCCCGCACCGTACGACACGGACATCAAAGCGTTCGGCCGGTACGCCGCCGACCGGATCGCCGAGGCCATCGAGTTCGAGGGTCCCGACACCGTCGCCGCGGTTTTCCTGGAGCCGGTACAGAACGCCGGCGGCTGCTTCCCGCCGCCGCCCGGGTACTTCGAACGAGTCCGCGAGATCTGCGACGAGTACAACGTCCTGCTGGTGTCCGACGAGGTGATCTGCGCCTGGGGCCGGATCGGCTCGATGTTCGCCTGCGACGATTTCGGCTATGTACCCGACATGATCACCTGCGCCAAGGGCCTGACCTCCGGGTACTCGCCCCTCGGCGCGATGGTCGCCAGCGACCGGCTGTTCGAGCCGTTCAACGATGGCAAGACCACGTTCGGTCACGGCTACACGTTCGGCGGGCACCCGGTGTCCTCCGCGGTGGCGCTGGCCAACCTGGACATCTTCGAGCGCGAGGGCATCAACGACCACGTCAAGGAGATGGCGCCGGCATTCCGCGCGACGCTGGAGAAGCTCTACGAGCTGCCGATCGTGGGCGATGTTCGCGGCGAGGGATTCTTCTACGGCATCGAGTTGGTCAAGGACAAGGCCACCAAGGAGACCTTCAACGACGAGGAATCTGAACGCTTGCTGCGGGGTTTCTTGACACCCGCGATCTTCGAGGCCGGCCTGTACTGCCGCGCCGACGACCGTGGAGACCCAGTGGTGCAGTTGGCGCCGCCGCTTATCAGCGGGCAGAAGGAATTCGACGCGATCTACGAGATTCTGCGCGCCGTGTTGAGCGAAGCCAGCCGGCGGCTATAGCTGCAGGACCGCCTTCGCACGCTTCAGCTCCGGGGCCCCGCCGTCGGCGGGCACGTGGGCGACCGCCTCGCTGAGAGCTGCGTGCGCTGCCGTGCCGCGCAGTTCGTAACCATCGAGTGCTGCCCGCAGTTCGAACAGGGCTGCGCCCTGGCGACGGGCCAACTCGCGGGCGGCGGTGAGGTCGGCGTGACGTGCTTTGTCGTCGGCATGGGTGCCGGCGCGCAACCGCAGCAGCTCGGCGTCATAGAAGTGCATCCCGGTGTCCTGGGCGAGCGCCAGGCCGGCGTCAAGGTGGTTACGCGCCTGCTCGGTTTGACCGGCGGCGGTCAACAGTCGGCCAAGAACGGAATAAAAGAACGTGACGTAGAGGTTGATCGCGGCGGCGCGGCAGTCGTCAAGCAGCGCGGCCAGGGTCGTGAGTTCCGACGACAGCCCCGCCAGATCATTGGCGGTCAGCGCCGTCAAGGCGGTGATGCTTGCCCGCTCGGTCGCACCCCACAGCCGCAACTGGTCGAACCCGTGCCGCTCGGCCTCGTCAATCAGGACGGTGACGAGATCGCGGCTCGGTCCAGAAGACCGGCTTCGATACAGATCCAGACTTCGACGAACCGCTCGAAGGCGGCGCTGTACGGACCCTGGGGGAAGCCAAGCGCCTCGGTGCGTGGTGCCGATTCCCGCAGCACGGACGCGGCGCCGATCAGATCACCCTGGATCATGCGGACCAGCGCCAGCTGGTGGTAAGCCGCCGCGATCGAATCGTAAGGGACGAGCCACAGGGCGTCGATCTCGTGGCCGCTGAACTCTGCCCGCCCCGACGCGGCCTCCTCGAGGTGACTTCTCTGACGGCTGGAAGCCGTCAGCTTCTTCTCACGCCGCTTGGGTGTGAAGGGCCAGTCCAGCCCGAAGTATGTTGCGTGCGGCATGCTCGTCTGCCGGGGCGCGATGCGAGCATCGCTGGC
>JBEVHG010000116.1:0-13718 GCA_040511335.1 Mycobacterium sp.
CGAACCTCCCGAACGCAGGTGCCCGACTCACCGGTAAGACAACCGCGGCAGCGCGCCGGTTCAGGCCTCGGGGCGGCCTAACGTCCCAGGCGCGAACCAACCTGCGCGCAGCTCAGACTCTGAAGCCTAGAGGCAATGCCGGGTAGTTAAGGTCCATGTGCTGTTGTCGAGCACTTCGGTTGGCGTGTCGAGTCTTTCGTTTCGGGGTCGTCGATGGTGAGCGTGAGTTCGGTGATCGGGGTGCTGCGTTCGGGCCGATAGGGGTCCTTCTTGTTGTACCGCGAGAGCGGTGATTTGACCTTGCGGACGCTGGTGCGGGCCCGGCGGGGCGGGTGCAGGTCGTCGAGGACGGCGCGTCCGATGCCGCCGACCGGGTCGGCGGTGTCGTCGGCGATGCCGTCCGCGTGCACGAGCAGGTCGCGGGCGGTGTGCAGGGCGGTGGTGAAGCTGGCCCGGTCGGGGTCGGTGCCGGGACGGGATTCGACCGCGGTCACCATGGCGCGGCGCAGCGCCTGGTAGGCGGTGAGCAGCGCCCACATCTCCTGTTCGAGCCCGGCCGGGTTGGTGGAGCGCAGCACCCGGCCCTCGCCGAGGGTGTGCCGCAGCGCCAGGTAGGTGATCTCGTGTTCCCAGCGTTCGTGATACAGCCCGATCAGCGCACCGGCGGGATACCGGCGGGGGTCGGCCAGGGTGGTGGCCAGCCGGTAGTTCGCGGTGTAGCTGCTGCCGTCGGCGCAGGTGACGGTGATGTCGGCGGTGATCACCCGCACGGTCAACTCGCCGATGCGCGACAGGTAGGAGCCGTCGTCGCAGCGCGCCAATACCGGCAGCCGGCGCGTCGCGCGCAGCCGGGCCAGGAACTGTGCGCCGGTGCCGGCCAGTTCGGTGAGGAACTCGGCGGCGTCGAAGCCGCGATCGGTCAGCACCAGCATGTCTCGGTCGAGCAGACCCAGCAGGCGCCGCGCGTAGTCGGTTTCCCCGGTCGCCGGCGGCCCGAACACCGCGCCCAGCAGGGCGCGGGTGCCGGTCTCCACGAGTGTCATCAGCTCCACCACGGGATATCCGGTGACCCCGTTCGTGGCGCGCATCTTGCCCAGCCAGCACCGATTCCGGCCGGTGTCGGGTGCCTTGATCGAGACGCAGCCGTCGAAGGCCACCGTACGGTACCGGCCGTATCGCACGCCGGGAGTCGTGGGCTGGGCCACCGGCCCGGCCAGCACCTCGAACAACGCTCGCAGCGGTGCGGCGCCGACCCGGCGACGCAGAACCCGAAACGCCTTGCCCGACACCGACCGCAACCGGTCCTGGCTGGGCAAGCTCAGGGCCGCGCTCGGCACCACCGGCTACCCGGTGATCGAGTTGATGACCCTGGTCGAGACCGGCACCCGGGCGATGCTGGGCGCCGTGTTCGGCCCACCCGCCACCGCGGAGACCGACTACGCGCGCAAACTTCTGGGACTGCTGGGCGCGGACATGCTGGTGCTGGCCGACCGCGGTTTCGACGCCGAAGCATTCCTCGGCGAGCTGGCCGGCACCGGCGCGCAGTTCCTGGTTCGGTTGCGCGTCACCCGTCGGCTGCCGGTGCTCGCCCAGCTCGACGACGGCTCCTACCTGTCCCGCATCGGGGAGCTAACGGTTCGGATCATCGTCGCCGACATCACCGTCACCTGCGCCGACGGCACCCGCTACACCGCGAATTACCGGCTGGCCACCACCCTGACCGATCCCCGCCGCCATCCCGCCCGCCAACTCGTGGCCCTGTACCACGAACGGTGGGAACACGAGATCGCCTACCTGGCACTGCACCACACCCTCGCCGCCGGCCGCGTCCTGCGCTCGACCGACCCGGCCGGACTCGAACAGGAAATGTGGGCGCTGCTCACCGTCTACCAGGCGATACGACGGGCCATGGTCACCGCGATCGAATCCCGTCCCGGCACCGACCCGGACCGCGCCGGCTTCACCACCGCGCTCGAAACCGCCAAAGACCTGCTGGTCACCGCCATCAACGTCACCGGCGACACAACCGACCTGATCGGTCGCATCGGCCGCGCCGTGCTCGACGAGCTGCGCCCGCCCAGGCGATCCCGCACCAGCGTCCGCAAGGTCAAATCCCCCCTCTCGCGGTACAACAAGAAAGACCCGCACCGACCCGAACGCAGCACGCCGATCACCAGCCTGACCGTCACCATCAACGACGCCGAACCGAAACCTGCGACACGCGAACCGGAATCGTTGACAACAGCCCTCGGGCCTTAACTACCCGGCATTGGGGCTAGCCCGGAAAGAAAATCGGACTGAATCGGGAGTGATTCGGGGTAGCGAAGGCTCTGAGGTTAGCTGTAACAGACGGGAATTCCATTTCGGCGGCGGCTCGGGCAGTCGACCGCCAGCGCAGCTCAACCTCCGGCTTCGGCTTCGTTTGCCTGTCGGCTCGTACAGCTTGCGGGTGTCATCACTCCTCGGATAGCGCCTCCGTGGCGCTGCGGGGGAAGGTCAGAACGGGCACCGGGGAGTGCCGGACAATCTTGGCGGCTCGGGAGCCCAGAAACACCCGGGCGACCGGACCCGCGTCGCTCGAGCCGATCACCAGCACGTCGCCGTCTCGCCACTCGACGTCTTCGAGGGCGTATTCCCAGTCGGGGCCATGTCCGATAACGAACTGCGCTCCTGCGGGAACCGCCTCGCCCGGGTCCGGATCCTCCTCGAGGACCCGCTTGGCGGCTGCCTGGATGTTCGCCGTCCACTCCGTGAGCACTCCTTCGGCCTCGCTGCTGAAACGGGCGGTTTCGGGTGGCGCGGCCTGGACGGCGAAGGCCGCCAGCCGAATGGCGGCACCGAGCCGGCGCGCCATTGCCCGAGCCGCCCGCACCAGTTGCTCGCTCTGTTCGGTGCCGGTGTAGGCGACCGTCAGTCGGGCGACCTTGTCGACGCCCCCGGTCCGAAAGCCGCGGGTTGCCAGGGCGACCGGAACCGGAGAGCTGTGCAGCAGTCGGTCGGCGATGCTGCTCAGCGTGATATGCCCGAAGAGTCCCGCCGCGGAGGACCCCACGGCGATCAGGGTCGCCTGATGCTGCTCGGCTGCCTCCAGCAGGCCGCTGGGAGCGGAGCGGGCTCGGACCCTGGTGAACTCCGCGGGTACGTCGGGCGGCAACACGGCGCGCGCCCGAGCCAGCGCGCTCTCCGCAATGTCGTCGATGTAGCCCTGGTACGCGGTGTCCTCCCGGATGAGGCCGGGCAGCCATGGTGCGGGGACCACGGTGCACACCACCAGGTTTTCGCCGCTGGACCGCGCCAGCATGGCGGCGAGGCCGAGCACGGACTTACCTTTCTTGTTCGGGGGGTAGCCGACGAGGATGGTCATGGCCGGGTGTCCTCCGCGGCCAGACCGACATGCTCGTGCCGGCCGAGATGCGAATGCTTTCTGGCGTAGATGAGGTACCAGACGAATGCGACGGCAATCCAGATCACGAACACATACAGTGTCACCGGGCGCAGGCTCCCGATGACATACAGACAGCCGGCGATCGCCAGGATCGGGGTCACCGGATACAGCGGGACCTTGAAGCGGCGCTCCAGGTCTGGGGCCGTTCGCCGCAGCACGATGACACCGATGGCGACGGTGACGAACGCCGCCAGGGTGCCGATGCTGGTCATCTCGGCCAGGAAGTTGATCGGGATCAACCCGGCCAGCAGGGAAACGACGACGCAGACGACGATCGTGTTCTTAACGGGGGTCAGGGTGCGCGGGTTCACCTTGTGGAACAGCTCGGGGATCATGCCGTCGCGCGCCATCGCGAACAGGATGCGGGTCTGGCCGTAGAGCGAGATCAGGGTGACGCTGAAGATCGAGATGATCGCCCCGGCGGCCAGGGCGGTGCCCGGCCACGAGGAACCGGTCACGTTCTCGAGGATCTGGGCCAGTCCGGCCTCCTGGTTCTCGAAATCGGCCGTGGGCTGGGCCGCGACCGCGACCAGAGACACCAAGACGTAGAGCGTGGTCACGACCAGCAGCGCGATCAGAATGGCGAGCGGCATGTTGCGATGCGGATTCTTGGCTTCCTCACCGGCGGTGGCGACTCCGTCCAGACCGATGAAGGAGAAGAAGATTATGGCCGCGGCGGCGCTGACGCCGGTGAAGCCGGACGGGGCGAAGGGGGTGAGGTTGTGGGAGTCCCAGCCCTGGACGGCGATCACGATGAACATGATCAGCACGGCGATCTTGATCGCCACCATAACTGCGTTGGTCTTCGCCGACTCGCTGGCCCCACGGATCAGCAGCAGGGAGCACATCACGATGAGGATCACCGCGGGCAGGTTGAAGACGCCGCCCTGTTCCGGTGCGTTGGACAGCGCCTCGGGGAGCTGAAAGCCGAACAGGTTGTTCATAAACTGGTTCAGGTACTCCGACCAGCCCACCGCGACGGCCGCGCCGGCCACGCCCCACTCGAGCAGCAGGCAGGCCCCGACGGCCAGCGCCGTCAGCTCACCCAGGGTGGCGTAGGCATACGAGTACGACGACCCCGCCACCGGGACCGCCCCGGCCAGCTCGGCGTAACACACCGCCGTCAGGCCCGCCACGACGGCGGCGATGACGAACGAAAAGATCACCGCCGGCCCAGCGATCGGCACCGCCTGGCTCAGGATGAAGAAGATTCCCGTCCCGATCGTGCCGCCGATGCCGATCGCGGACAGCTGCCACAGTCCCATGGTGCGTTTGAGCTCACTGCGGCCCGTGTCGGCCCCGGTCTCGAGCTCCATCTCGACCACCGGTTTGCGTCGGAAGATCTGCTCTTGTAGCGATGCCATTGCTCCTCCTTCACCCGGAACGTCGACCGGGACCGCCCCGGTCGGCGTGGCTTGCACCAACTCCTGACCGCCACCTGTCAAACCGGTGGACGACACCAAACGGCGAAGCTGTCCCGTGTGGTCACCGCATTATTCCGCCCGGACGGTGAGGATCGCCGAGTTACGCGCGGATAGCTCGACGGCGCGGTCTGCTTCGCTCCGCCTGTCGACGTGTTGTCTCATGTCCACGAGCCGCCGAGCCGCGAGATCGAACGTGTCCCAGTGTTGTCGGTTCGGCGTTCTTCGCTGTCCGTATCGATTCCCTGTGTCGTCGGTTATGCGGACGGAATGTCGCGTAGCCGCACCGACAAGCACGTCACGCAGCCCTCCAGCTTCTCGAACTCGGAAATGTCCACCGGCACAGGCGTATAGCCGAGATCCGAAAGCAGTTCAGCGCTGCGCGGCGCGTTGTCGGCCATCAACACCAAGTCTGCGCCGAGGAGGACGACGTGCGAGCCCGTTTCCTCGGGCATCGGCGTGAAGTGTGGGAAGAAGCTGGGATCGTCGAGGGCCGGGGGCCAGCCGATGATCGTACCGTCCGGCAGGGCTGTGACAGCGGTCTTCAGGTGCAACACCTTGGTGAGCGGCACGGCGATCACCCGCCCGCCCAGCGGTGCAAACACCGCCCGCAGCTGTCGAATGCCTTCGCCGTTCGTGCGTCCGCCCCGCGCGACATACATGATGTCGCCGACCTTGAGGACGTCGCCACCGTCGAGCGTGCCGGGTGCGGTGATGCGATGCACGTCGTAGCCAAACCTGGAGACTGTCTCCTCCGCCGCGGTGGTTTCTAGCTGACGGGCCGGCGTGCCGGGTCGCGTGATGACCGCGGTGCCGCCGAACACGACCATGGTGTCCTCCACGAAAACGCTGTCCGGGCAATCGTCGGCAGGCGGTACCTCGACCGTGCGCCACCCCGCGCTCCGCAGCGTCTCACCGTAGGCCTCCCACTGCTCGACTGCACGCGCGACGTCAACCGGTTCGCGTTCGATGTGGGAGACGATGCCCTCGTTGAGGCGCGAACTCGGCTGACGGATCAATGCGGTAGCGCTCACTATCCATACCCTTTCGTGCGCGTGTGACGGGTGCGATGAACCACCGGGGTCCACCGAAACACCCTTGAAGCGTCAACCCAACCAGCCACCGACGCAACCGCCCGCTCGACCGGCGCCACCAGCTCAAGCGCGAGCAGACACGATTACGAGTTCGGCACCAGCCGCAGCGAGATCGAGTTGACGCAGTAGCGCTGGTCGGTCGGCGTCTGGTAACCCTCGCCTTCGAAGACATGCCCCAGGTGGCTGTGGCAGTTGGCGCACATCACTTCGATGCGAGTCATGCCCAGCGAATCATCGCGCCGCAGAATCACCGCGTCCGACTTGGCCGGATCGAAGAAAGACGGCCAGCCGCAATGGGATTCGAACTTCTCGGTGCTGCGGAAAAGCTCAGCCCCACACGCCCGGCATTCGTAGATGCCTTCGGTTTTGGTATCGGTGTACTCACCGGAGAACGGCCGCTCGGTGCCGGCCCGGCGCAGCACCGCGAACTCCTCGGGCGTGAGCTTCTCGCGCCACTCGTCGTCGGTCAGTTCCACTTTGGGACGCGGAGAGGTCATGCCCAACGCTAGCGCAACTATTACGCGGCCATATCGAGCACGACGCGGAAGCGCGCATCGCCCGACATCATGCGCTCGTATGCTGACCGCTCACCTGAAAGGCGCGGTACGTCGGCATGAGAACTCCCGTTCACCCTTAGGCGGGGGCGACGTTCTTCGGTTCGACGGGTTGGGTCTCCGGCTCGGATTCGGCCTTCGCCCCGTCGGACTTGATCATCCACGGGGGATCGATGCCGTTTTCCAGTCGGCCGTCCTGCTTGGCGTCGAGGTATCGGAAGTACAGCACGGCGAATACCACGATCAGCATCAGCGACCAGCCGTACGTAACCCTCATGTATTCCAGGTAACGGCCGGTGGTCGGCCACTCACGCAGCAGCCACTTGTCGATCGCCATGAACCCGTATATCGCCAGCCATGCCGGCCAATTGCGGATCACCGAGTTCGGCAGCACCACCGTCATGAGGAACGGGAACAGCATCATCGAGTAGTAGGCCTGCCCAAGCGATAGCACCAGCCACGACGCGATGAGCAGGACGCCCGAGGACGTCGCCATCCAGAACAGTGGATCGCGGGTGCGGTAGTAGCGGTACAGCAGCACCAGACTTCCGATTGTCAGCAAGAGGAAGATGATGCGCAGCGACAGGATCAGCCACGTCGGCAGGCCGTAGTACACCCCGTTGCCGAGGATCGAACTGTTGAAGTAGTCGCGGGTGCCCAGGATGTAGGGCAACGTGCGGGTGACGAAGTTCATCGGGTCGCTGACCAACGGCCACGCCGCGGCATTGAACAGCACCGGCACGGCGATCGCGGTGACGATCGCCCGCCATTGGCGGTTCAGCAGCGGCAGCAACAGCAGCGGCGCCAGCGAGGGTTTGACCACCAGCGTCAGGCCGATGGCCACACCCGCCCACCACTGGTGACTGACCCTGCCGTCGAGCAGCCACCGGAGAAACAGCACCTCACCCAGCAGAATGACGCCGTTGATGTTGGTGAAAACCAACGTGTTGGTCACGGCCTCGGTGCAGAACATCGCCAGCAGCAGCGCCGGTGCGGCCACCGAAGTCAGGGTGTAGTTGAACAGCCGCAGCAGGAAGTAGGCGGCGAGCAGGATCGCCACGACGTTGAAGAAGATGAACCAGTACCGCGATGCGTCGACCGGCAGGTAGCCGAACGGCGCCATGATCAGCGTGCCGCCCGGCGGATAGAGGTAGTGCGGGTCGACGTGATCGAAGTGCTCGTTGTAGATGTCCCAGCCCATCTTGAAGTTGATGACGGCGCGGTAGACGGGCCCGAAGTCGTCGGTGATGTAGCCATTGGTGACCAGGACGTAGCTGCGGTGGATGACCGACATGATCGCGAGCGGCCAGAGCACGGACCGCAGGACCGTTGCAGTGTTCGGTGGGGAGGTGCGGGGCCGGAAGGCGTTCAGCAGGCCGGTACGGATGGAGTCAGGTGCCGCCACGAGCGCACCGTACACCGGAGGCCGGTGCCGAGTGATCAGGCGGGGCAGTACGTGTCGGTCGGCGGCAGGTTGCCGCTGTCCAGATAGCCGATCATCGGCGGCAGCGCGCAGGGCGCGTAAACGGTGGCGCCGTGCCCGATGCCCTGCCAGATGATGCGCTTGCTGGCGGTGCCGGCGTTGATCACGGTGGCCGCGACGGCTGCCACGCCCTGGTTCCCGACGATCGGATCGTTCTGCACGCCGAGCAACAGGACGGGGATCTTGAGGTTCTTCGGCTCCTGCGGCGCCGAGCCGCTCGGCCAGTTCAGGCATTTGACGAGGTCGAGCGCACCCACGGTGCCGAACTGTGGGTAGAGCTTGCCCCAGGCCACGACGAGTTCGCGGACCCGGTCGGGCGTGGGCCGGTTCAACGCGTCGCTGCAGGAGTTGACGAACTGGCCGTCGGTCGCGCGCAGCGACTCGGCCTGGGTGATCAGGTTGGTGAACTGGTTGGTGTCGCCGGAGCGGGCCGACGCCACCGCCGACGCCAGGTCGTTGGTGGAGCTGACGCGGTCGCCGCGCGGGTACGCCAGCGCCCGGGAGATTGCGTCGGCGACCCTGGCCACCCCCGCGCCGCCGGGTCCGCTGCCGTCCCGCGCGGCGGCAAGCAGCGAGTCGACCGCTGCCTTGAGGTCCGGGCCCAGGGGGCAATTGGCGGCCGCGCACTGGGCGGCAAACGCGTCCAGCGCGGCCTGCTCGCCCTTGACACGTTGTTCGACCGCCGCCTCGGCGTTGATGCCCAGCGGCAGCGGTGAGTCGAGCACCAGCCGCGCCACCTTATTGGGGTGCAAGCCCGCGTAGGCGAGCGCCACCTGGGCGCCGTTGCCGATGCCGAGCAGCGCCAGACCGGGCACATCCCAGGTGCTGCGCAGCCGTTCGATGTCTTCGGCGGCGTGCGAGTTGTCGTAGGCCGAGTCGCCGGGGGCGATGGTGTCGGTGCAACTGGTGGTGGCGGTCATGGTGATCTCGCCGAGGTTGGCAACGGGATCGTCGCCGGACTGGAACTGCGCCTGGTCGAGCATTTCCTGGCGGTCGTAGAGGTCGCGGCAGTCCAGCGCCCCCGACATGCCGATGCCGCGACGGTCGACGGCCACGATCGGATGACCCTTGAGCACATCGCCGCCGGCGCGGGACAGCCACACCGGCAGCTGCGCCGATGACGGCAGGTCCGATCCGGTGGTCATCACCAACGGACCGGCATCGGGTGGGGTCTGCACCGCGGTGGCGCGCACCACGCCGATGCTGACCGTCCCGGTGGCGCCGTCGATCGGGTCGAGGTCGGCGTCATAGGTCGCGCAGTCCAGGGTGACGCCGGGTATCGGCTCGACGGCCGCGTCGCTGAACACCCGCGACGTGCAGTCGCGCCACGACAAGTCGTTCTTGGGGACCTCGACCGCGGGTGGCCCGGCCTGCGCGGACGTCGTCGTGGGCTGGCCCTGCGGTCCGGCGCCGGAGTCGGTGGCGTAGCGCGGGTTGGCGGCCAGGCCCGGCGCACATCCGGCCAGCAAAACCGACAGCACGAGGGTCGACGAGCCCAGGGCCCGGACCAGCTGACGATGCCGACGCATGCTGACCACAGTAGCGATTGGCGCGTCAGTCGCCCCGGACGTAGCGGCTGTACAGGTAGCCCTCGCCGTCGGTGAGCAGGTGGGTGCGTCGCATCCGGGTGTGCACCTGGCCGGGCCCGGTGGCGATCCGCCGCGCCACGCCGCCGACCAGGAGGGGCGCCACCGTCAGGCACAGCTCGTCGAGCAGGTCGTTCTCGATCAGCAAGCTCAGGAACTGCGGTCCGCCCTCGGTGAGGACGCGGAAGAGCTTCCGCTCCGCCAGGATCTTGAGCACCGTGGCGCCGTCGACTGTGTCCGACTGAGGCCCGGACGCGTCGATCACCTCGGCCACCGAGCCCAGCCGGCGGCGGGCGTCGGCGAGCGTCTGGGTGCAGGTCAGGATCAGCGGCGGCACCTCGGTGCGGGTGAAGAGCTTGGCGTCGTGGTCCAGGTCGCCGCTCTGGGTGATGACGGCGATCGGCGGCACCTCGGCCTGGCCGCGGCGCTGCCGTGCCTGCCGCTGCGCGACCGACAGTTGCGCGCCCGAGTAGTTCTCGATGCGCACCGTCGCGGCGCCGACCAGGATGACGTCGGCGGCGTGACGCATCAGCGCGAACAAGGCGCGGTCGCCCGGTCCGGCCAGCCCGCCGGCCTTGCCGTCGTCGGTGGCCCCGCCGTCCAGGCTGGCGATCATGTTGCCGCGCACCCAGCACGTCTTCAGGGCGTCGGGGTACGCGTAGAGATCGGTCAGTCGGCGTTCGTCGGCCTCGTCGATCGCGCCTAGCACCGTGAGGCGCATCCCAGCAGCGGCGTCGAGCATAGGGACGATTCCAGCACGTCGCTAGGCTGCCTGCATGCACGGGTCCAGCGGTGTCGGGCATCTGGTCGACCGGCATCCCACCGTGACGCCAGAGCGGCTCATCGCTCAACTCATTCCACCGCCGACGTTCGCCGACGTCAGCTTCGACACCTACAAGCCCGACCCGGCCGAGCCGTCGCAGGCCGCCGCCGTGCAGTCCTGTCAGCACTTCTGCGAGCAGGCCGTGGCGCGGCGGGCCGGCAAGAAGAAGTTGTTCGGCAGGCGGGAGGTCCTGCCCGGTGTGGGGCTGTACCTCGACGGCGGGTTCGGTGTCGGCAAGACCCACCTGTTGGCCTCGTCGTACTTCCGGCTGCCCGAGACTCCGGCCCATCCCAAGGCGTTCGCGACGTTTGGTGAACTCACCCAGCTGGCGAGTGTGTTCGGCTTCGTCGAATGCATCGACCTGCTGGCCGGCTACGTCGTGGTGTGCGTCGACGAGTTCGAGCTGGACGATCCCGGTAACACCACGCTGATCTCGCGGATGTTGTCGGAACTCGTCGACCGCGGGGTCTCGATCGCAGCCACGTCGAACACCCTGCCTGAGCAGCTCGGCGAGGGCCGCTTCGCCGTGCAGGACTTCCTGCGTGAAATCCACACGCTGGCAAGGATTTTCACGAGCGTGCGAATCGACGGTCCGGACTACCGGCATCGCGACCTGCCACCGGCGCCGGAACCGCTGACCGACGAGGAGGTCAGCGTTCGGGCCGCCGAGGTGCCGGGCGCGACGCTGGACGACTTCGACGCGCTGTGCCGGCACCTGGCGTCGATGCACCCGTCGCGCTACCTGACGCTGATCGAAGGGGTGACCACGGTGTTCATCACCGGCGTGCACCGGATCGACGACCAGGCCGTCGCATTGCGGCTGGTGTCGCTGACCGACCGGCTCTACGACGCCGGCATCCCGGTGGTGGCGTCGGGAACCAAGCTGGACACCATCTTCAGCGACGAGATGCTGGCCGGCGGATTCCGCAAGAAGTATCTGCGGGCGACGTCGCGACTGCTGGCGATGACCGCCGCGGGTCAGAGTGGGCGCACCATCACGTAGTCGTTTTCGATACCGGCACCGAGCCGAAATGTCTTGGTGCCGTTGACGCTAAAGCCATGCTTGGCGTAAAAGCGTTGCGCGCGTTGGTTTTGCTGATTGACGCCCAGCCACATGCACTTGGCGTCCAGGTCTTCGGCCGTTTTCAGGGCCGCGGCCATCAGCGCCGCGGAGACGCCCGCGCCGTGACTGTCCGGCAGCACGTACATCTTGGAGAGCTCGACCGCTGGCCGCAGCGTGACCGCGCGCTGGACATCGTCGTCGTCGATAACGCCGCGAATCAGCATGACGTACCCCATCATTCGGGCGTCCTCGCGCACAACGAGCACCACTCGGCCCGGATCGGCAAGGTAGTCGCGGAATCGGTCCTGCGACAGGTTCTCGTCGATGAATGCCACGATGTTGTCCGGCGTCACAGACGGCGGACAGGCCAGCGGGAACGTGCGGGCGGCGACGTCGGCGAGTTCGGGCAGCTCAGCCTCGACGGCCGCGGCGACTTCAATAGCCATACGGCTCTAGGGTAGCCGGGGCCCCCGGCTGCCAGATGTTCCACTGGGCCAGGTGCTTACCGGTCTGCGGGTTGAGCAGAACCACGTTCGTGACGAGGGCGCGGTAGACATCCCAGTACACGGCGCCGTTGACCGTCGAACCAGCCGGCGCGTTCAGCAGGGCGGTTTCCAGCGCGTCGGGCGCATCGGTGTGCTTGGAGACGTATGCGTCGGCGTACGGAGTGACGCCATTGAAGGTGAACGCGATGGCCATCTTGTAGGGGTTGGGCACCTGGACCGCGTGTATGGTCACCGGCGCGCGCCAGGGCCCACCCTGGGCCCGCCAGCGCGGTGAGCCATTCCATCCCCAACCGGGCGGAACCTCGCTCGGCAGCACGTCGTGAACCGTCACATCGGCGATGATGCCGTCGAACTCCACGCGCAGAGTGTCGCCGATTCTTCCGATCGGGGTGTCATCGACTGCCGGCGCCTGCGGCGCGGCCACGAAGCCGCCGACAGCCATCAGCCCGGCGATCAGGAACACGAACCAGCGCTGTCGTCTGCTCTTCGCGCAAGCGCTCATCGTTGTCGTCTGCTCTTCGCGCGCAAGCGCTCATCGCCGCATCATTCCCTCCCTTGGTGTGCCTCGCATGATGGCACACCAAGGCGACCGCGACAGCAGGTTCAGCCGCTAGCCGGCATCAGGACGCCCAGGGACCGAAGCGGCCCACCTTGTCGATCCGGATGCGGGTGAGGTAGCCCGGCGGCGAGTTGGGCGGGGGGAAGTGCTCGTCTGAGCCGAGCATCGCCTTGGCCAGTTCCTTGAGTAGCTCCGGAGCGCCGCCCGCGACGATGCGCGCTGTGCCGGTGACGCCAGGTACGGCGTCTGTTGGCCCGGGCTTTTGGCGGCCAGGATCGTCGCGGCCACCCGGGGGTCGCGGCGGACTGCGCAGCTTCTTGTAATCGGCGAGATGCGCGCTGACAAGTTCGTCGCCGTCCGGCGTGGATTGCAGCGCCACCCAGACCACGGAGACTTGCGGGCTGCCGTCGGGGTTGAGCGTGACCAGTGTGGCGTCGGCACCGGAACCGATGAGCGCGCGGGCGGAGTCGTCGAGTTTCATGTGTCGTTTCTACCGCTCGGCGACGGGTTTCATTCCCGAGACGCCGCCTCGAGGTCCAACAACGCCGACTTGGCCGTGGGTCCACCGACGTACTGGCCCGTCGAACCGTCCGAGCGCACCACGCGGTGACACGGGATGACGACGGGCAGCGGGTTGTGGGCGCAGGCGGTCCCGACGGCGCGCACCGCGCGGGGGTTACCGATCGCCGCGGCCACCGCGGCGTAGCTTTCCCGCCGGCCGTAGCCGATGTCACGCAGATGCTCGATGACGTTGCGGCGGAAGCCGTCGGCGAGCCGCAGGTCGACTGGCACCTCAAATACGGTGCGGCGCTTGGCGAAATACTCGTCGATCTGGCGCGCCGCGGTGTCGAGCCGGGCCGGGGCCCGCAGGATGCGCGGGCTCACCGACTCGGCCAGCCCGGCGAGGATGGCGGCGTGGTCTTCGATGTCGTAGGCGACCCGGACCAGCCCGACGGTGGTCGCGGCCAGCAGCAGTGTGCCAACCGGGGTGTCGATGGTGCGGTAGGCAACGTCGAGCAGGCCGTCGGTGTCCGCATCGTGCTCCAGGCGGCCGTGCAGCCGCGACAGAGTGGCGTCGTCGGTTGCCAGGGCGGTGAAGAGGTTGGTATTCATGCGGTTTCGTCCTCGGAGTAGAGCTTGCGGAGGGTCTTGAGTCCATCGGCGGCGGCGCGGCGCGCGGCGTC
>JBEVHG010000117.1:0-5792 GCA_040511335.1 Mycobacterium sp.
CCCGCATCTGTTGGCGCCGGGCCGGATCGGCGCGATGTCGCTGCGCAACCGGCTGGTGATGTCGCCGATGGAGACGATGTACGGCACGCCGGATGGGTTGCCGTCGGAGCGCACCCGCGACTATTTTGCCGCACGCGCCAAAGGCGGTGTCGGCCTGATCACCGTGCGCGCAACGGGAATCGACCACCACCACCCCGAGACGCCGAGCGGACTTCACCTGGGCACCGACGCGGCAATCGATGCCCATCGGGCGCTGGTCGAGGTGGTGCACGAGCACCGCGCCAAGATTCAGCCGCAAATCGTGCATGCCGGCTCCGACGGGCTGGGGCCCGAGTTCCACGGCGTGGATTCCATTGGCCCGTCGGTCATCCCGTCCTACCTGACCGGTCGGCCGTCGGCCGCAGTCACCCACGAGCAGTTGGTCGAGGTGTTCGACCTCTTCAAGGCGGCGGTGCGGCGCGCGGCCGAGGCCGGCTACGACGGCATCGAGCTGCACGCCGCCCACGGCTACATGTTCCTGGGCTCATTCCTGGCGCCGCAGCGAAACCGCCGCACCGACGACTACCGCGGCGACTCGGTCAACGGCCGCATCCGAGTGGTGTTGGAGGCGCTGGCCGCCATCCGGTCGGAGATCGATCACGAACTGCCGATCACGTTGCGTATCTCGGGTTACGAACGGGTGCCCGGCGGTCGGCTGATGTACGAAACCGCCCAGGTGGCACCGTAATTGGTCGCAGCCGGGGTGGATGCCTTCCATGTCAGCGGCGGCGTGATCGACCGGCTCGTCACCGGGATGGTCAACGCCGCCGACGACGGCGACGAAGTCAACGTCGGTGCCGCGGCCGCTGTCAAGGAGGTGGTGGACGTGCCGGTGATCGCCGTCGGCCGCATCCATCACCCGCAGCGCGCCGAGTGGATCGTGGCCAACGGTCGCGCGGACTTCATCGCGATGGGCCGGCCGATGCTGGCCGATCCCGAACTGCCCAACAAGCTGGCCACCGGACAATCCGACCGTGTTCGGAAGTGCATCTCATGTGAGAACTGCATCGACGCCATGGAACAACGCTTCTCGGTGGATTGCGCGGTCAATCCCCGAACCGGCAAGGAACGCGAACTGGCGGTGCACCCGGCGGCCCGCAGCAAGCATGTCGTGGTGATCGGCGGCGGGCCGGCCGGTATGGAGGCCGGCCGCGTCGCGGCCGACCGCGGGCACCGGGTCACGCTGTTCGAACACAACGGTCAACTCGGCGGTGCGCTGCTGTGGGCATCGATATCGCATCCCGAGAACGAGCCCTTCCTGTCCTACCTGCGTGGCGAGATCGGCCGCAGCACCGCGAAGGTCGTACTGCGCCACGAAGTTTCGTTCGACGACGTCGTCGACCTGCGCCCCGACGCGGTGGTGGTGGCTACCGGCGGCCGGGTCGTACTGCCGAGCGTCACCGGTGCCGGGTTGCCGCACGTGCGCAACGGTCCGGCGCTGCGCGAACTTCTCGCCAGGCTGATGGGCGGTCGGCGTCAGCGGCTGGTGCGACCCGCCGCGGTCCGGATGGCGACCCGGGCCTGGATGCCGCTGGGCCACCGCGTCGTCATCGTCGGCGGTGACCTGGTCGCCATCGAGCTGGCCGAATTCCTCGCCGCCCGAGACCGTCTGGTGTCCGTGCTTGAATCCGGCAGGACGATAGCGCCGGAGATCGGGAACAAACGCAGGACCGAGCACATGGACCGCCTCGACCGCCTGGGCGTCGCCGTCCACGTGCGGACCGCCGTCGAGGAGATCGTGCCCGACGGCGTGGTCTTCACACCAAGTGGAGGATCCAGCCGGCACCTCGGCGCCGACAACGTCGTCGTGGCCGGCACATTGGAACCCAACAGCGAGCTATACGAGAAGCTCGTCGCCGCCATGACCAACACCACTGTGACCGCCGCCGGCGACTGCACCGGGCTCGGCCTGCACCGGGCTCGGCCTGATCCGCAAGGCCACCGAAGACGGCGCCCGCGCCGCCTGCGCCATCTAACCCGATAGGAGCGAAAACCCGTGTCGCAAGAAACAACTCAACAGTCCCCCGCGCTCACCGCGTCGCAGAACTCATGACGGTGCGTGAACACGCACGACAAGGAGGGCTGGCTGGCGTTGATGGCCGACGAGGTGGTGATCGAGGACCCGATCGGGCCGTCGGTCACCAATCCGGACGGCAACGGTGTGCGCGGCAAGGAGGTCGGGTCGTTCTTCGATAAGACGATCGGCGCCAGCCAAGTGACCGTCACGTGCGAGGAGACGTTTCCGTCCAGCTCCCCCAAGAGGTCGCGCACATTCTGGCGCTGAGCTGCACGTTCAAGGGCGGCGTCATTGGCGCCGTGCGTGGCGTGTTCACCTACCGCGTCAATGACGCTGGCCTGCTCACCAACCTGCGCGGCTACTGGAACATGGACGCAATCGAGTTCGGCAACAAGGGCGAAAGTAATTAACGAATTGCTGGCCGGCCACGGCGCCTGAACATCACAACCGGCTTCCGCGACCTGCTCGACCCCACCTTCACAGCGTGCCGGGCGGCTGCGCCCAGGATGGTGACGTAGGGGCGGCGCGCGGTCAACGGGTTCGCCCTGGCGATTGCCGCCGAGTTGAAGGAACACGGGTGCGCGAACGTCGTGTGCCCGGGCGCGAGGACCCGGATCTCCACCGGGCCGGACTACGAAGCCCAGATCGCGGACCTGTACCGCCGCGGCCTGCGCGACGCGGCCAGGATGAAGGAATCCCCTGACACTAAGCTGCGCGCCGAGACTGCGGTGAGATCGACCTTCTTAACAGGATCGCGATCTCACCGCAGTTTCGACGTCCTGACTATGCTCATGCCCATGGCGACCGTCTTCACCAAGATCATCAACGGGGAAATACCAGGCCGGTTCGTCTATGAAGACGACGACATCGTGGCGTTTCTGACGATCGCGCCGATGACGCAGGGCCACACGCTCGTCGTACCGCGCGAAGAGATCGACCAGTGGCAGGACGTCGGGCCGGCGGTGTTCGGCCGGGTCATGGAGGTCTCGCAGTTGATCGGCAAGGCGGTGTGCAAGGCGTTCGGTGCCGAGCGTGCCGGGGTGATCATCGCCGGGCTGGAGGTGCCGCACTTGCACGTGCACGTCTTCCCCGCCTACAACCTCAGCGACTTCGGCTTCGCCAACGTCGACCACAACCCGTCACCGGAGTCGCTCGACGAGGCACGGGCCAAGATCAAGGCCGCGCTGGCCGAATTGGCTTGAACCTCAAGTCACCTGAGCGGCTACGTCGGCAATCCGCGGCAGCAGCACCTTGAACCGGCAGCCCTGGCCCGGTGCGGTGGTGACGCTGACCGTGCCGCCGTGTGCATAGACCAACGAGTCGACAATCGACAGCCCGAGCCCGGTGCCGCCGCTTGCCCGCGCGCGCGAGGAATCGGAGCGGTAGAACCGCTCGAACACGCGATGCGCATCCTGGCTGCCCATGCCGGGACCTTCGTCGCAGACCTCGAGAACCGCGTGGTCACCATCGGTTCCGACCCGCACCGTGATCGCGGCGGTCTCCGGGGTGTGCTGCAAGGCGTTGGCCACCAGGTTGCCCAGCACCTGCCGCAGTCGGGCCTCATCGCCAAGCACCTCGGGTATGCCGGGCCCGTCGAACACCTCCATGGAGATCTTGCGTGTCGGGGCGATCGACTGCGCGTCGTGCACGGCGTCGCTGGCCAGCGCCAGCAGGTCCACCCGATGTCGATCCAGCGGCCGCTGCGCGTCGAGCTGGGCCAGCAGCAGCAGATCCTCGACCAGCAGGCCCATCCGGCTCGACTCGCTTTCGATGCGGCTCATCAGTAGCTCGACGTCGCTGGCGGCGCCCTGCCGGTACAGCTCGGCGAAGCCGCGAATCGTGGTCAACGGGGTGCGCAGTTCGTGGCTGGCGTCGGTGATGAACCGGCGCATCCGCTCCTCGGAACGGCGGGCCGCCTCGGCGGAGGATTCCGACGATGCCATCGCACGCTGGATCTGCGCGAGCATTCCGTTGAGCGCCAACGACAATCGGCCAACCTCAGTGCGGGGATCCCGCTGCGGGACGCGGCGGTCCAGCTGCCCCGCCGCGATGGCCGCGGCGGTCTCTTCAACCTCCGCCAGTGGGCGCAGGCTGCGACGCACAACGGCGTACCCGACCACGCCGAGCACCAACAGCACCGCCGCGCCGATCCCGATTTGCGACCAGGTCAACGCGCGGACCGTCGACCGAACATCGGACAGGTCGATCGCGACCGTGGTCAGCTCGCCGCGCATTCCGCGCACCGTCATCGCCCGCCACTGGACGTTGGAGTCGCCCATCGAGCCGATCGTCACCGGCACCGGGCCGACGTCGTTGTCCGCGGGCAGCGCGGGTTCGGCCGCTCGGTCGTTGACCGCCATCCAGATGCGGCCGTCGGGACCGAGACCGCGTACATAGAAGTTCGACGGTGGCCGGGCCGGGTTGGGTCCGTCCATCGGCATGGGCATCGGCGGCAGCCGCCGCGGGGCCTGCGCCCAGCCGCGGGACGCGTCGAGCAGCGTCTGGTCGACCCGGCTGATCAGCGTGTGCCGCAGGATCGAGGTGACCGCAATCCCGGACGCCAGCAGACCGCAGGCCACCAGCACCAGGGTCGCGGCCACCAGGCCAACCCGCAGCGGCACGCCTCGCCCGCGCATTACCGGGGTTCGCGCAGGACGTACCCAACGCCGCGCAGCGTGTGCAGCAGGCGCCTATCGCCGGTGTCGATCTTGCGCCGCAGGTACGAGACGTAGGACTCGACGACGTTGACGTCCCCGCCGAAGTCGTAGCGCCAGACGTGGTCGAGGATCTTGGGTTTGGACAGCACCGTGCCCGCGTTGATGATGAAGTAGCGCAGCAGGGTGAACTCCGTGGGCGACAGCGATACCGGCTCGCCGGCTTTCCACACCTCGTGGGTGTCCTCGTCGAGTTCGATATCGGCGAAGGTGAGCCGGGCGTTGCGCTGCTCCTCGACACCGCGGCCCGCCCGCCGCAGGATGACACGCAGCCGCGCCACCACCTCTTCCAGGCTGAACGGCTTGGTGACGTAGTCGTCGCCGCCCAGCGTCAGACCGGTGATCTTGTCCTGCAACGAGTCTCGTGCGGTGAGGAACAGCGCCGGCGCGTCGATGCCGTCGGCGCGCAACCGGCGCAACAGGCCGAACCCGTCCATGCCGGGCATCATCACGTCGAGGATGACCGCGTCGGGGCGCACTTCACGGGCCTTGTCCAGCGCCGCGGGACCGTTCGACGCGGTATAGACCTCGAACCCCTGGAATTTCAGGCTCACCGAGATCAGCTCGACGATGTTGATCTCGTCGTCGACGACGAGGACCCGAGCTTCGGGTGTGTTCTCGGGCATCGCAGCCATCGCCATCCCACCAATGTCCACCGCCAGGCTGGGGAGAATCCTGCACGGATGCTGTGGACTTCCTGTGAGTTTGGTTTTGCGTCGTCCATAGACTGAGGTGATGAACCTCGGCAAGAACCTGTTGCAGCTGGCGACGGCCCCGGTGCGCATCGGGCTCGCCGTCGCCGATGCCGGCCTGCAGGTCGCCGGCGGCGCGCTCGGCTTGGCACATCGCACCGTGGGAGACACCTCGACCGCAGGGTCCGGATCGGTGGCGCACCTCCTGGGCATCGACGACGCCGTTGAGCGCGCCAACCGGCTGGCCAAGCTGGTGGGCGAGGACCAACCGCTGGGCCGCGCGCTGACGCCGGGCGGTCCCGTTGATCGGTTGCTGCAGCCCGGCGGCCT
>JBEVHG010000118.1:0-11483 GCA_040511335.1 Mycobacterium sp.
TGGTTCGCCGGACGCATGCCCGACGGCTGGTTCGCCGGCGACCCGACGGTCGTCGTCGACCGCGAAGAGATCACCGTCATCGGCCACCTGGCGGAACCCGAGGGCTCAGAAGGCTCCGCAAGCCCAGAGAGCGAGGCCCGCGCATCGGGCCGCGTCGCCCGGTTCCGTGAGGAGACCCGCCCCGAGCGGATGAACATCGCCGACGAGGCGGAGGACCGCTACGGCCGCAAGGTTTCCTGGGGAGTCGAGGTCGGTAGCCCAGACTCCTCGGAGCGAATCCTGTTCACCCACATCGCCGTGCCGGTGATGACCCGGCTCAAGCAGCCGGAGCGCCAGGTGCTCGACACCCTGGTCGACGCCGGGGTGGCGCGGTCTCGGTCCGACGCGTTGGCCTGGTCGGTCAAGCTCGTCGGCGAGCACACCGAGGAGTGGCTCGGCAAGCTGCGCGAGGCGATGTCGAAGGTCGACGACCTGCGCGCCGAGGGCCCGCAGCTTTGAAACGGCGGGCAGGAGCGCAGCGACAGGGGAATCAGGCCAGGCGTTCGACTCCCACATACGCCGAACTCAGCGCGGACGTCTGCGAGAGCGGGTCCACCTGCGCGCCATCGACGAGCAGGTTTCGGTTGGCGCCGTAGGACTCCGGCTGCGCGCCGCCGCGAGGGTCGAAGACCCGTGAGCCCCAGCCGTGGTCGACGACGACGACTCCCCGTCGCGGTTGGTCACTGACCGACGCGGCGAGCTCGATCGCGCCGACGGGCGAGAACACCCGCACCCGATCGCCGTCGCTGACACCGAGGGCCTCCGCGTCCTCGGGATGGATGACGACGTTGTTTCGCTTGCCCGCGGGATGCAGGCCGGGCAGCTCGTTGAGCCACGAGTTCATCGCGTGTCGGTTGCGCCGGTTGGACAGCAGGAACGGGTAGCCGTCCGGCGCCGCGGGGTGCGGTCCGGCGAGCAGTTCGCGGGCGCGCGCGACGAACTCGGGCGGCGCAGCGTGCACCATTTTGTCGTCGGTCCGCAATGCCTCCCTGAAGTGCCCGAACTCCCGCGGTCCAACACCATGCCATGGGGATGCGTCATCACATCGCGCCATCTGAGTTTGCGCCCGTTGACCTTTCGTGACGTCGCCACTATCAGCCGATCGACCCAGTGCGGACCGAAACCCAGGCCCGGCCGCCGCGCGATCTTCGCGATTCGCCGGGTGGTCTTGATGAATCCGTTCACACCCTTGGCGCCGAAAAGCGGCTTGCGCATGGCCAGCGCCAGGTCGACGAAGATTCGCCATTCCTCCCGCGACCCGGGCGGCGGCTCGACGGCCTTCGTCCCGTACGGCTCGTCGTGCATGCTGCTGGTCAACGCCAGCAAGTCATTGCGTTCCAGCCAGTGCACCGCGGGCAACAGCCAGTGGGCGTGGCGGTGACTTTCCCGCTGCACGTAATCGATGGCCACCAACAGGTCCAATTGCTCGAGCGCCTTGTCGAGTCTGGCGCCGTCGGGTCCGGAGACCACCGGATTGCCGCTGTTGATGACCATCGCCCGGATCTGACCGCGGCCCGGAGTCGTTATCTCGTCGGGCAGCTCGCTCAGCGCGTGCGCACCGGCGACCATGTCACGGCCCGCCAGGCGGCTCTTGTGAGGCTTCGGCTCGGCGAGGTCGGCCAGGCGCAGGGCGTCGACATACCCCGGTTCGAACCTGCGGCCGCCGGGGCGGTCCATTCGTCCGGTGATCACGTTGAGCACATGTCCGAGCCACTCGCCGACGGTGCCCGCCAGGTGCAGCGAGATCCCAGTGCGGGTGATCACCATCGCGCCACGGGCGCAGGCGAACTCCCGGGTGACCTGTTCGATCTGCCCGTGGGGAATATCGCATCGCGCGGCGAGGTCGTCGAGATCGGAGTCGGCAACGAGCCTGCGCAATTCCGGCACGCCGGTGGCGAGTTCGGTGCAGTCTTGCCGGTGCTCGAGGCCCCCGTCGAGGATGACCTTGACCATCGCCAACAGCAGGGCCCAGTCCAGCCCGGGCCGCACCGCCAGGTGGAGGTCGGCCTTGTCGGCGGTCTCGGTCCGCAGCGGGTCGACGACGACGATGGTCGCCCCGCGCTTGTGTCGCTCCAGCGCGCGCCGCCAACCGCCGGGCACCGTCTCCAGCCAGTTCGATCCGCTGACCGCCGGGTTGGTCCGGACCAGCAGGAAGAAGTCGCAGTTGTCGACGTCGGAGACCGGCACCATCAGTTGCGACCCGTACATCGCGGCGGCGACGACATGTAACGCGTTCTGGTCGACCGAGCCGACGGCGGAGCGGCTGTGGGTGCCGACGGCGTCCAGCCAGGCGCTCATGAAAATGATGTTGGACAACGAGTAACCGGCCGGATTGCCGTAGTAGGCGCCCACGGCGTCCGGACCGCCGGCGTCGATCAGGGCATTCATCCGGGCCGCGATGTCGCTGATGGCCTCGTCCCAGGTGGCCTCGACATACGAGTCGCCCACCCGGCGCATCGGGTTCAAGATCCGCCGCGGATGGTCCACGACCTGGTCAGCGGTGCGGCCCTTGGCGCAGAAGTCCTGCCAGCTGTGGGGATTCTGCTTGTCGGCCGAGATCTTGCGCACCTGATTGTTCTCGACGGTCACTTCGACACCGCACGAGGCCAGGCAGTACCTGCAGGAAGGTGTGCACGGTCGCGGCGGTCACACAAACATCCTGTCCCTCTAAGCCTGCGTCATCGCCCAGTATTCGCCGTGGCGGGCCAGCAGCTCGGCGTGGCTGCCCCGCTCGAGGATCTGCCCGGCCTCCATCACCAGAATGAGGTCGGCGTCGCGGATCGTAGAAAGCCGGTGGGCGATAATGAAACTCGTGCGATCGCGGCGCAGCTCGGCTGTTGCGTGGGTAATCAGCAGCTCGGTGCGGGTGTCTACCGAACTGGTGGCCTCGTCAAGGATCAGCAGCTGCGGGCGGGCCAGGAAGGCCCGGGCGATGGTGATCAGCTGTTTTTCCCCGGCGCTGATGTTGCCGCCGTCGTCGCTGACCCACGTTTCGTAGCCGTCGGGCAGCGTGTGCACGAACCGGTCGACGTAGGCAGCCTTGGCGGCCTCGATCACCTCGTCCTCGCCGGCCTCGGGCCGCCCGTAGGCGATGTTGTCGTAGATGGTGCCGCCGAACAGCCAGGTGTCCTGCAGCACCATCCCGATCCGGGACCGCAGCGAGTGCCGGCTCACCGACGAGATGTCGACACCGTCGATGAGGATTCGCCCCGAGTCGACTTCGTAGAACCGCATCAACAGGTTCACCAGCGTCGTCTTGCCCGCACCCGTCGGTCCGACGATCGCCACGGTGCTGCCCGGCTCTGCCACCAGCGAGAGATCCTCGATCACCGGGGTCCCGGGCAGGTAGCTGAAATTGACGTGCTCGAACTCGACGCGCCCCCGTGGGCCTTGCCCATCCGGAGACGGCAATGCGGCGGGCGGGTCAGGTGACTCCTCCTCGGCGTCGAGCAGATCGAAAACCCGCTCCGCACTGGCCACCCCGGACTGCAGGGTGTTGTACATCGCCGCCACCTGGGTCAGCGGCTGGTTGAACTGGCGCACGTACTGGATGAACGCCTGGATGCTGCCCAGCGTTATCTGTCCCGTCGCCACATGCAGCCCGCCGACCACCGCCACCGCGACATAGCTCAAGTTGCCGATGAAGATCGTCGCCGGCGACACCAGGCCCGAAATGAACTGCGCCCCAAAGCTGGCCTGATAGACGTCGCCGTTGAACTCTCGGAACTGCTCCTGCGCGCGGGCACGGTGACCGAACGTCTTGACCACCGTGAAACCGCTGTACGTCTCCTCGATGTGGGCGTTGAGCCGGCCGGTGTTGGCCCACTGCGCGACAAACAATCGTTGCGAACGCCGTGCAATCACCCGGGTCACCCACAGCGACAACGGCACCGTCAGCACGGTCAGCAGTGTCAGCAGCGGCGAGATCGTCAACATCATCACCAAGACCGCGAAGACGGTCAGCACCGAGGTCAGCAGCTGGCTGATCGTGATCGACAACGACGTCGCGATGTTGTCGATATCGTTGGTGACCCGGCTCAGCAGCTCACCTCGTTGGCGGGAGTCGAAGTAGGACAACGGCATCCGGTGCAGCTTGTCCTCGACATCGGATCGCAGCGCCATCATCGTGCGCTGCACCGTCACGTTGAGAATCCGGGCCTGAAGCCAAACCAGCAGCGCGGCAATTAGATACAGCCCAAGCGCCAGCAGCAGGGTGCGACCAATAGCGCCGAAGTCCACACCCTGCCCCGGCACGACGTTCATGCCCGACAGCAGATCGGCAAATGTGTTGTCGCCGCGGGCGCGGGCCGCCTCGATGGACTGTTCCTTTGTCAGACCGGCGGGCAGCTGGCGCCCGATCACACCGTTGAACAACAAATCGGTGGCGTGCCCGAGGATCCGTGGACCGATCACCCCGATCGCGATCCCGCCGATCCCCAGCAGGATCACCGCGACCGTCAACCCGCGTTGTGGGGTCAGCCGCTTCACCAACCGGATCGCCGAGCCCTTGAAATCGCGCGACCGTTCCGTCGGCGCCTGCACCATCCCGCGGATGGGGCGGGTCATCGGGCCGGTCATCGCTGACCCCCGACACCTGTTCCCAGCGACTGCGAGTCGGCGAACTCGGCGTAGGTCGGGCAGTCCGCCAGCAGCGTTTCGTGCGTGCCCGCGCCCACCACCCTGCCGTCGTCGATGACGATCACCTGGTCGGCCTCGGCCACCGTGGAAATGCGCTGCGACACAATGACTACCGTCGAACCCGCGGACACCTCCCGAAGCGCCGCGCGCACCCGGGCGTCGGTGTGCACATCGAGCGCCGAGAACGCGTCGTCGAAGAGGTAGATGGCCGGCCGGCGGATCACCGCCCGCGCGATCGCCAACCGCTGCCGCTGACCGCCGGAGAAGTTGACGCCGCCCTGGGCGACGGGCATAGCCAAACCGTCGGCGTGTGCGCCGACGAATCCGTCCGCCGACGCCACCCGCAGCGCCACCCACATCTCGTCCTCGGTGGCGTCGGCCTTGCCGTAGCGCAGGTTGTCGGCGACGGTTCCGGAGAACAGGTAGCCGCGTTGTGGCACCAGTCCGATCGCCGACCACAACTGCTCGGTGTCGTAGTTGCGAACGTCGATGCCGTCGACGCTCACAGACCCGGACGTCACGTCATAGAGCCGGCAGATCAGCGACACCAGCGTCGACTTGCCCGAACCGGTTGAGCCAACGACGGCTGTCGTGGTCCCGGGTCGCGCGGTCAGCGAAACATCCTGCAGCACCGGACGATCCGCGCCGGGATAGTTGAACGTCGCTGCCTCCAGCCGGATCACACCCTTGACGTCGTCCGGGCGCACCGGGTGCTCGGGGCTGGTGATCGCCGCGGTGGTGGACAACACCTCGGTGATCCGCTCGGCGCACACCGTCGCCCGTGGCAGCAGGATCAACATGAACGTCGCCAGCAGCACGGCCATCAGGATCTGCATGAAGTAGGACAGGAACGCGATCAGCGACCCCACCTGCATGTGGCCGTCATCGATCCTCAAGCCGCCGAACCAGATCAGGGCGACGCTGGAGACGTTGATGACCAGCGTCGTCACCGGCAGCATCAGCGCCTGCCAGCGGCCCGCCTCCAGTGAGGTGTCCGCCAGCGCCTGATTGGCCTCGGCGAATCGCCTGCGCTCGAACGGCTCCCGGGCGAACGCCCGGATCACCCGGATGCCGGACAGCTGCTCGCGCATCACCTTGTTGATGTTGTCGATCAGCTTCTGCATGCTGCGGAATATCGGCAGCAGATGCGACACGATCCAATAGTTCGCCAGCGCCAGCACCGGCACGCTGATGAGCAGCAGCCACGACAGGCCGGCGTCCTGGTGCAGGGCCATGAAGATGCCGCCGACGCACATGATCGGTGCGGTGACCAGCATCGTGCAGGTCAGCTGGACCAGCAGCTGGATCTGCTGGACGTCGTTGGTGGTGCGGGTCAGCAGCGACGGTGCGCCGAACCGGGCGGTCTCCTCGGCGGAGAAGCCGGTGACGTGGTGGAAGATCGCCGAGCGTAGGTCGTGGCCGAAACCCATGCCGGCGCGCGACCCGAAATACACCGCCCCGACGGCGCACAGCACCTGCAGTGCGCTGACGGCGAGCATCACCCCGCCGAGTTCGACGATCGTGCCGGTGTCGCCCTTGGCCACGCCGTCGTCGATGATCGCGGCGTTGACTGTCGGCAGGTACAGCGACGCCAGCGTGCTGATGACCTGCAGCACCGCGACCACCGCGAGCAGCGATCGGTACGGCCGCACATACTGTCGCAGCAGCGCCAGGAGCATCCCGTTACTGTCGCACACCATCAAAAATGCCAGGTCAATCGGCATGTCGTGGTTGTGCTGTGAGGCTGCCGCTACAGTGCATGCTGTGATCGGAAGCAGGTCCGCGAAGGCAATGGCCGTGGTGGCAGCGGCCATGATTCCCGTGTTTGCCGCCTGCTCGGGCTCGGAGCCGGAGTCCCCCGATGCCCCGCAGCCGGGCGAACCGCAGGCGCAGAACGCCGCGCACGGCCCCTTCTTCCCGCAGTGCGGCGGCATCAGCGACCAGACGCTCACCGAGCTGACCCGGGTGCCCGGCCTGGTGAACACGGCGCGCAACTCGGTGGGTTGCCAGTGGCTGGTTGGCGGCGGCATCCTCGGCCCGCACTTCTCGTTCACCTGGTACCGCGGCAGCCCCATCGGCCGTGAGCGCAAGACCGAGGAACTGTCGCGCGCCAGCGTCGAGGACATCAACATCGAGGGACACGCCGGGTTCATCGCGCTGGGTGAGGACCCGACCGCCGGCAACAACCTATGTGAGATCGGTATCCAGTTTGAGGATGACTTCATCGAGTGGTCCATCAGCTTTGCCCAGAAGCCGTTCCCAGATCCGTGTGAAGTGGCCAAAGAGCTCACCCGCCAGTCGATTGTGAATTCCAAATGAGCGGGCACGGTCGCCGGGTGCTCGCCGGGCTGTTCGTGGCGCTGGCAGTGCTCACATCGCTGTTGGGTTGCACCCGCACCGTCGACGGCACCCCGGCATTGGCCGGATCCGGCGGCGTACCCCGCAACGACGACTCCGAGCGGCAGTACCCGAACCTGCTCAAGGAATGCGAGGTGCTCACCGAAGACATCCTCGCCAAGACCGTCGGCGCCGACCCGCTGGACATCCAGAGCACCTTCGTCGGCGCGGTGTGCCGCTGGCAGGCGGCCAATCCCGCCGGGCTGATCGACATCACCCGGTTCTGGTTCGAGCAGGGCAGCCTCGACAACGAACGCCAGACCGCCGAGCAGCTTGGGTATCAGATCGAGAGCCGCACCATCGTCGGCGTCCGGTCGATCGTGATGCGACCGAACGACCCCAACGGCTCCTGCGGTGTGGCCAGCGACGCCGCCGGCGTGGTGGGCTGGTGGGTGAATCCGCAGGCGCCGGGTATCGACGCCTGCGGAATGGCGATCAAGCTGATGGAGATGACGCTCGCCACCAACGCTTGAGCCCTTATCGGGGCACGTGGAAGGTGACCAGCGCGGCGCCGCTCAGCGCGAGCTCGTCCCACGGTTCGCCGGTGCGCAAGACGGCGATGGCCGAGGTCGGGAACTTCGTCGAAACGTTTTCGGCGGCAGTCGAGTTGCTGCCCTCGGCGGTAGCCAGGCCGAGCGCCACCTGTGACATGGCCGGCTCGTGTCCGATCACCAGCAGCGTCTCGACGTCGTTGTCGAACCGCGATGCGACGCTGTTGATCTCGTCGATCACCGCGCCGGGCGTGGCGTCGTAGAGCCGTTCGACGTAGTTCACCGGCGCCTCGATCCGGGTTCTCGCCAGTGTCTGTTTGGCGCGCGTGGCAGTCGAGCACAACACGGCGTCGATCGCGGGTGCATGGGCGCGCAGCCAGTCACCGGCCACCGCGGCCTCGCGGACACCCCGTGGGGCCAGCGGGCGGTCGTGATCGGCGACACCCTGCGGGTAATCCGATTTGGCGTGCCGAAGCAAGATCAAGGTGCGATAAGGGTCGCTCACCGGAACCACCGTAGGGCAGCGGTGTCCCGAGGCCGGTACGCTTCGGCGAATGAGTGCCGCCCGACCCGCGGATCGGACTGGGCTGTGGGACGGCCTCCGCCGCGCGGCGAGCTTCGGCGACAGCATCCTGGTGTGGTCGCGGCCGTCGTCGTGACGGGGGTCGTGGTGGGTGTGTTTCTGCCGCTGTTCGGCCTCAGCCTGGCCGCGTTCCTGGTGGTCGACGTGGTGCTCGCCGGGCTCAAGGCGAACCGCGCCTGAGATGTTTGCCGGCGCACATGCCGATCGAGGTCCACCGACTTGTCGGCGCCCGGACCTACACTCGCCATGCCTGGGACCGAAGCGAGCAGAAAGGACGGGCCGAGATGCGATTCGTACATACCGCCGACTGGCAGCTCGGCATGACCCGTCACTACCTGAACGGTGTGGCGCAGCCACGGTATTCGGCCGCCCGCCGCGATGTCGTCGCGGGCCTCGGTCCGCTCGCCGCCGACGCCGGAGCCGAGTTCGTCGTCGTCGCCGGCGATGTCTTCGAGCACAACCAGCTCGCACCGCGCGACGTCAGCCAATCGTTGGAGGCCATGCGCGCCATCGACATTCCGGTCTACCTGCTGCCCGGTAACCACGACCCGCTTGACGCGTCTTCGGTGTACACCAGCGCGCTCTTCATCACCGAATGCCCGGAGAACGTCTCCGTTCTCGACCGGGCTGGTGTGCACGAGGTGCGGTCGGGTCTGCAGATCGTTGCTGCGCCGTGGCGCTCGAAGGCGCCGACGAGCGATCTGGTCGGCGACGTCCTCGACGACCTGCCGGCCGACGGCGTCACCCGCATCGTCGTCGGCCACGGTGGTGTCGACACCCTGGATCCCGATCCGGGGAAGCCGTCGCTGATCCGGCTGGCCGCGGTCGAGGCAGCGCTGGCCCGCGGCGCGGCGCACTATGTGGCATTGGGGGACAAGCACTCTCGCACCGAGGTCGGCTGCACCGGCCGGGTGTGGTATTCCGGTTCGCCGGAAGTCACCAACTTCGACGACATCGAGCCCGATCCCGGTCACGTGCTGGTCGTCGACATCGACCAGGACGACCCGCAGCGGCCGGTGCGCGTCGATGCGCGGCGGGTCGGCAGGTGGCGCTTTGTGACTCTGCGCCGCGAGGTGGACGGCGGTCGAGACGTGGCCGACCTGGATCTCAACCTCGACCTGATGCCCGACAAGGAACGCACGGTGGTACGGCTGGCGCTGTGCGGATCGTTGACCGTCACCGACAAGGCCGCGCTGGACGCCTGCCTGGACCGTTACGCGCGGTTGTTCGCGGCGCTGAGGCTGTGGGAGCGGCACACCGATATCGCGGTGATTCCCGCCGACGGCGAGTTCGACGACCTCGGCATCGGCGGCTTCGCGGCCGCCGCCGTGGCGGAGTTGGTGGCCACCGCGCGCTCCGACGGCGACGACGCCGATGACGCCCGCGCGGCGCTGGCGCTGCTGCTGCGGCTGGTGGACCGAGGTCTGGCATGAAACTGCACCGCCTGGTCCTGACGAACTACCGCGGCATCACCCACCGCGAGATCGAGTTCCCGGATCGCGGTGTGGTGGTGGTCAGCGGCGTCAACGAGATCGGCAAGTCGTCCATGATCGAGGCGCTGGATCTGCTGTTGGAGGCCAAGGACCGGTCGACCAAAAAGGAGGTCAAGCAGGTCAAGCCGACGCATGCCGACGTCGGTGCCGAGATCACCGCCGAAATCTCCACCGGTCCTTATCGATTCATCTATCACAAGCGGTTTCACAAGCGGTGTGAGACGCGGCTGACCGTGCTGGCTCCGCGCCGCGAGCAGCTCACCGGTGACGAGGCGCACGACCGGGTGCGGGTGTTGCTGGACAAGACCGTCGATCTGGAGCTGTGGCGGGCCCAGCGGGTGCTGCAGGCCGCGTCCACCGCCGCGGTCGACCTGTCGGGATGCGACGCGCTTTCCCGCGCGCTCGATGTCGCCGCGGGTGAGGCCGTCTCGCTGTCGGGGGCCGAGCCGCTGCTGATCGACCGCATCGACGCCGAGTACCTGCGTTACTTCACGCCCACCGGCCGTCCGACCGGCGAGTGGGCGGCCGTCGTCAACCGGCTGCGTGCCGCCGACGACGAGGTCGCCCGATGTGCCGCCGCCGTCGCCGAGGTCGACGACGCGGTGCGCCGGCATACGGCGCTCACCGATGACCTGGCGCTGTTAGCCGGCCAGCGGGCCGAGGCGGTGAAACGGCTCACCACGGCGCGGGCCGCGGCCGACGCCGTCGCCGAGCTGACCCGGCAACTCAAGCAGGCGGAGGTGGTCGCCGCCGCCGCGGATGCCACGCACTCGGCCTCGGTCGCGGCGCTTACCGAACGGCGCCGGCTGCGCGCCGACATCGACGGCCGCGCCGAGGCGATCGCCGGGGTGCAAGCCGCCGCGGCGCTGGCCGCCGAGGAGGACGCCACCGCCCGCGAGGTGCAGGAGGCCGCCGAGGCCGCGGCCGAGGAAGCGCATGCGGCCGTCCAGACCAGCCAGGCCCGCGTCGATGCGGCCCGCCGCACCGTCGAGCGATTGTCCGACCGCGACGAGGCCGACCGGGTGGCCGCCCGGTTGTCCAGGATCGACACCGCCCAGCGCGAACTCGATGCCGTGCAACGCGAACTCGCCGGGATCGCGCTGACCGACGCGTCAATGCGCGATATCGAGGCCGCCGCCGGCGCGGTCGAGCTCGCCGCCGGGCAGGTGGAGCTCGCGTCGGCCCACATCGAACTGGCCGCCATCGCGGGCGTCGACGTGCGGGTGGCAGGCGAGGCGGTCGCCCTTGACGCGGGTGCGACGTGGTCGGTCGCCGCCACCGCGCCGATTGAGATCGAGCTGCCCGGTGTGCTGACCGCACGCGTGGTGCCGGGCGCGCCCGCAGCGGATACCCAGGCCAAACTCGATGCCGGCCAACAGGTTCTGGCCATGGCACTGAACGCCGCCAGCGTCGATGACGTCGCGACCGCGCGCGCCGTGCACCAACGGCGTCGCCAGCTGGTCACCAACCGCGACCGATTGAGCGCCACCACCGAGGCGCTGACCGGTGACGACTCGGTCGAGGAGATGCGGGCGCGGCTGGCCGCGCTGCGGGACGGCGAACCCGCCGAGGCGGGACTCTGGGATGCCGGCGACGTCGACGCCGCCCGCGCCGAACTCGACGCCGCAGTGGCCGCACATCGGCAGGCCGTCGTCGATTGCGAGACCCATCGCAAGGTCGCCGCCGCGGCGGCGAAGCGATCGGGGGAGCAGTCCACCCGGGCCAGCGTGTTGCGCGAGAAGGTGACCGCCGCGCAGGCCGAATTGACTGTCGCGCGAGAGCGATTGGCTACCCAGCGCGAGTCATCGAGCGACGACGACTTGGCCGTCAAGGCCGAGGCCG
>JBEVHG010000119.1:0-6631 GCA_040511335.1 Mycobacterium sp.
ACCCAGTGGTACTTCTGCAGCGCCACGTCGTCGAAGCCGCCCATCTCACCGATGCCGTCGAACGCGGTCTTCAGCTTGCCCAGGCCTTCGAGGGTGCTGTCGGGGCGCATGTGCTCGTCGTGGTCGAGGATGACCAGGCCGTTCTGATCTTTGACCGGGACGACGGACTTGGCGAAGTAGCCGCCCGACCACGCGGCGGCGGCCTTCTCCTGGCTGCGCAGCGCGTAGCGGTCGACATCCTCACGGGAAAAGCCCTCGATGGTGGCGATCAGGTCGGCGCCGATGCCCTGCGGGACGAAGCCGATGGTGTAGTTGGTTTCCGGGTCGGTGGCCCAGGCGCCGCCGTCGGAACCCATCGGAACCCGGCTCATCGACTCGACGCCGCCGGCCAGCACCAGGTCGTCCCAGCCGGAGCGCACCTTCTGTGCGGCGGTGTTCACGGCCTCCAGGCCGGACGCACAGAACCGGTTGAGCTGCACGCCGCCGGTGGTGTCGGGCAGGCCGGCGGCCAGCACGGCGGCGCGGGCGATGTCGCCGCCCTGGTCACCCACCGGGGAGACGACGCCGAGGATGACGTCGCTGATCAGGTTCTCGTCGAGATCGGGGAACCGGGACCGCAGCTCGTCGACCAGACCGACGACCGGGTTGATGGGCTTGACCTCGTTCAGCGAGCCATTGCGCTGCTTGCCGCGCGGCGTGCGGATGGCCTCGTAGATGAAGGCTTCTTCGGACATGGAAGTAGTTCCTGTTCGTGTTCGGAAAGGCGGTGCCTGATCAGCCCGTCTCCTGGAGCGTAGACCCTGGCACGGAAGCCTAACAGGACTGTCGGCCAACCTGTTGGTTGGGAGGTCTACTTCCGCCCAAACCAACAAATGGGCGCAAAAGCGCGAGACGCGACAGCCAAAACGTCGATCTCGGCCCGACATCGCCCGCCATTAGGCTCGACTCCCATGACGGTGTCTCGGCTGCAGCCCTACGCCATCACGGTGTTCGCCGAGATGTCGGCGCTGGCGGCCCGCATCGGCGCCGTGAATCTGGGCCAGGGGTTCCCGGACGAGGACGGCCCGCCGGCGATGCTCAAGACGGCGGAGAACGCCATCGCCGACGGCGTCAACCAGTACCCGCCCGGGCTGGGCATCGCGCCGCTGCGGGAGGCCATCGCCGCGCAGCGCAAACGGCACTTCGGGGTGCAGTACGACCCGGACACCGAGGTGCTGGTGACGGTCGGCGCGACCGAGGCCATCGCCGCCGCGGTGATCGGGCTGGTGGAACCCGGCTCAGAAGTTCTGCTGATCGAGCCGTTCTATGACTCCTACTCCCCCGTGGTCGCAATGGCCGGCGCCCACCGGCGCGCCGTGCCGCTGATACCCGACGGCCGCGGTTTCGCCATCGATATCGACGGGCTGCGCCGCGCGATCACGCCTCGGACCAAGGCGTTGATCGTCAACTCACCGCACAACCCGACCGGAATGGTGGCCACCGACACAGAATTGAGAGCACTGGCCGAGCTTGCCGTGTCGGCCGACCTGCTGGTGATCACCGACGAGGTCTACGAGCATCTGGTGTTCGACGGCCACCGCCACCTCCCGTTGGCCACCTATCCGGGGATGGCCGAGCGCACCGTCACCATCTCGAGCGCGGCGAAGATGTTCAACTGCACCGGCTGGAAGATCGGATGGGCTTGCGGCGCACCGGAACTCATCGCCGGTGTGCGCGCCGCCAAGCAATACCTCAGCTATGTGGGCGGCGCACCGTTCCAGCCCGCGGTGGCCCAGGCGCTGAACACCGAAGAGGCGTGGGTGGCCGCGCTGCGGGAGTCGTTGCAGTCCAAGCGCGACAGGCTGGGCTCCGCACTGGCCGAGTTGGGCTTCGAAGTGCACGACAGCTTCGGCACCTACTTCCTGTGCGCCGACCCGCGGCCGCTGGGCTATGACGACAGCACCACGTTCTGCGCCGAGTTGCCCGAACGCGCGGGCGTCGCCGCCATTCCGATGTCGGCGTTCTGCGACCCCGGCGCCGAGCACGCCGATGCGTGGAATCACTTGGTGCGCTTCGCATTCTGCAAGCGTGACGACACGCTGGACGAGGCAATCCGGCGGCTGGGCGTATTGCGCCGTTAAAGCCACCGCCGCGCCGTCCGCGCCGCCTAACGCCGCGCCGAGAACGACGTTTTGGCGGGCGCTACTTGTACTTTTCCGCCGAATCGTCGGTTTGGGCGTTCTTGCCCTGCATGACGCGCCGACGCAGATTCTCGGTCGCGACATCCAGGACGATCTTCTTCGCCCGTTTGAATCGCCTCCGGCGGGGCATCGAAGACCACTTCCCGCGACGCTCTCACGGCCACATTGGCAAATGTAGTAACCCGACGGGCCTCATCGCAGAGGATTGGGCAGCTAACCCGGCCTACCAGCCGATCTCGTCGATCGGCGTGGTGCCTTTCGGTGGCGCACCGACCGGGCCGGACGGGGTGCGGGAGAACCGGGGCGCCGGCGCGGCCTGCTCGACGCCGTTGGCGCGCACCACGGTTGACCGTGCCTTCAGGTGCTCATTCTGCGCGGCTTCGGTCCAGGAAAGCACCGGCGTGACGCACGCGTCCGTGCCGGCGAAGATCTCGGACCATTCGGCGCGGGTCTTGCCCGCAAACCGCTCGGTGAAGATCTCGCGCATCTTCGGGTAGTTCGCCAGATCGAACTGATTGGGCACCTCGTCGGGTGACAGTCCGAGGCCAACCAGCAGTTGCGCGAAGAACTGCGGTTCGATCGCACCGACGGCCATGTACTGACCGTCGGCGGTTTCGTAGGTTCGGTAGAACGGCGCGCCACCATCCAACAGGAACGACTCGCGCTCGTCGACCAGGCTGCCGATCGACTTCATCGTCCACATCATCTGCGAGAGGATGCTGACCCCGTCGACCATCGCGGCGTCGATCACCTGACCCTTGCCGGACCGCTCCCGCTCGTAGAGGGCTGCCACGATGCCCAGCAGCACGAGCATCGACCCGCCGCCGAAGTCGGCGACCAGGTTCAGCGGCGCCACCGGCGGGCGGTCGCGGAAGCCGATGGCGGAAAGCGCACCGGTCTGCGACAGGTAGTTGATGTCGTGCCCCGCGGTCGTCGCCAGCGGGCCGTCCTGGCCCCATCCGGTGATCCGCGCGAAGATCAGCCGCGGGTTGACCGCCGCGCAGGCGTCGGGCCCGAGGCCGAGCCGCTCGCAGGTGCCGGGGCGGAAGCAGTCCAGCAGCACGTCGGCCCTGGCCGCCAGCTCCAGCAGCGCCTGCGGCTCGTTCTTCACGTCGAGGTCGACGATGCGCTTCCCGCGGTGCAACAGGTCGCGGTCCTCGGCGGGCATCGTCAGGCCACCCGGCCGACGCACCCGCACCACGTCGGCCCCGAGGTCGGCCAACACCATCGCGGCGTGTGGTCCGGGGCCGATGCCACCCAGTTCGATCACCTTCACCCCGGCCAGGGGTCCCGTATTGGTCACGGGTGGAAGGTAACTCAGCCGCCCTTCTTGACTTTCAGCACCCGCTTGCGCAGGCCGTCGGTCGAGGTTTCCATCGCGCCCTTGATGGCCCGTTTCAAGATGAACCCGGGCAGCGGCACGGAGGGTTTGAGGGTCAGCTCGAACTTGACCTTGGTCGCCTCGCCGTCGGGCGTCAGCGTGTATTTCGCGTCCTGTGAGCGCAGCTGGCCCGCGCTGACCAGAGTCCAGCTTGGGCCTTCGTCGGACCAGGTGTAGTCCACGACTTGTTCGTCGGAGATGCCGGCGGATTTGACCTTCATCTTGACTCGACGCGGCCTGCCGTCCCCGCCCGTCTCCAGGATCTCGACACTCTGTTGCTGCGAGGACCACTCGGGATTCTTTTCGACATCGGCGAGGACGTCGAGGATCTCCTCGGGGGTGGCTTCGATGACCACTTCGCGCGAATCGCTGACTGCCATGGCGTGACAGTACGCTCGCCACTATGAGCGCAGCCGTCGATCCCACGGTTCCGCCGAGCGGGACCGGTTGTGTGGAGTGTGACGCCGTGGGCGGCTGGTGGGTGCATCTGCGCCGGTGCGCGGCCTGCGGACACATCGGGTGCTGCGACGATTCGCTGGCACGCCACGCTGCGGCGCACTGGCGAGAAACAGGTCACCCGATCATCCGGTCGTTCGAACCGGGCGAGGACTGGTTCTGGAACTACGAAACCGACGAGTATTACGCCGGACCGGAACTCGCCGCGCCGGACTCCCATCCGGTCGACGAGACCGTTCCCGGTCCGGGCGGCCGGGTGCCGCGCGACTGGGCCAACCAGCTGAAGCGTCGCGGGGACTAGAAACGACCCACGCCGGGTATCCGTCCCCCATGAGTAAGGACAAACCGATAACCGCCGATTCGGATGTCGGGCCCGAAGGCGCCGAGGACGACGTGCAGAGCGATCCGGCGAAGGGCGGCGACGAGAAGGCTGACTGGTCCGACGAGGGCGGCGCGACGCCAAGCGGCCCGGCGCAGGATACGGACGCTTAGCGCTAACCGAGCGAAGCGTTCACGACTCACGAACCGACGCCTGATACGCGGCCAGCTCACTACGGGTGCGAATCCCTAGTTTCATGTAGATGCGGGTCAGGTGGTACTGAATGGTCTTGGGGGACAAGAACATCTCGGCGGCCACCTCGCGGTTGCTGTGCCCACGTGCCACCAGCCCGGCGACTGCGCGCTCTTGTGGTGTCAGCGCCTCGAATGCCGACTCCGATACCGGCACAGGATCGGACCGGGTGGTCCCGAGCCCGGCCGCCTTGAGTTCGCGGTCGCAGCGCAGGACGTAGGTTTCGGCACCGAGTCGCGCATACAGCTCGCGCGCGGTGGTCATCACCGCATCGGCCTCGCGCCGCCCACCCGCGCGCCGCAGCGTCTGGCCGTAGGCGAAGTTGACTCGGGCACGGTCGTACGGCAGGGGGAGGCTGTCCAACAGCCCCAACGCGTTCTCGAAGGCGTCGCGCGCGGCGTCCAGCTCGCCGCGAGCCCCGAGCAGTCGACCTCTGGCATAGCCGAGCCGGGCCAGTGGTGAACGCTGCGGCCGCTGCTCGGCTGTGTGCTGGTAGCGGTCGAGGAACGTTTCCGCCTCGTCGCAACGGTTCTCCAGGACAAGCGCATTCGCGTAGATATCCACCCAGGGCCAGAATCCGGGCTCGTCGACATTGCCGCGCGCCCAGGGCTGGGTGAGCGGCTCCAGGGCGCGCAACACCCCGGCGTAGTCCGCCCGCGCCTCGGCGTAGTGCGCCCTGGCAAGACATGAAGGCACCCGCATGATCGGGTAGTCGTGCGGGCCGGCGGCGCCGGCGCGCAGGCTTGCCTCGGCGAGGGCCCACTGTCCGCGCAGGGCGTACACCTGGGTGGTGGTCCAGTGGATCAACGGCCCGAGGAGCTCAATTCCCGTGCGGTCGACCAGATTCCGCGCTTCCAACACGATGCCGACAGCGGTGCTCCACGAGCCTCGGGCGAAGTGGGCGCGAGCTAACCAGGCGCGTGCCCACAACGAGATGCGTTGGGAGCCACCGAGGAAGTCGGTGGGAACCGCGGTTGCGAGGTCGCCGATGGCATCGTCTACCCGGTCGAGCACCAGATTGAGCCAGCCCGCGCCCATCCTGGCCCGCTGCGTCTGCGCGCCGCTCGGTACTCGGGCCGCAAGGTCGGCGTAGGCGGCACTCCCCTCCGCGGGTTGTCCCGCACCGGCGAGACCGAGTCCGCGGATCGCCTCGGCTTCGACCCGGGCCGGCGAGGCTTGTCCACCAAGCTGGATCGCCCGGTCCGCCCAGTCGACCAATTCGGAGCCCTGACAGCGGGCGAGGCTGTGCAGGACGTATCGCTGGCAGATCAGGGCCGCCACCTCGGGCTCGCGGTCGGCGACTACCAGGTCCCACGCCCGGGACAGCCGGGCCTCGGCCTCCGTCTGTCTGCCGCGCACGATCGCGAGGTAACCGAGCACCGCATTGCGCATCGGGGTCTCGCGCAGGCTCTCGATTTCAGCGATGTAGGCCGACGCACGTGGCACGTTCCCCGCGCCAACGAACGCGTCAACGGCACGCACCAGCCGTTCGTCGCGGAGGTGCGGCTCGACCGTCAGTCGGCTCGCCTTGGCGAGCAGTTCCCCTGCTTCCGCCCACGCCCCCTCGCCAGATCGGGCGGTGGCCAACGCATCGAGTTGATCCGCCAGCGCCGCGTCGGGGAGCAGCGCCGCCTGTACCCGGTGGCCGAGCCGGCGTGCCGGATCCTCGACGATCTCGGCGGCCCGCCGGTGCAGCCCTGTCCGCCGGGCCACATCCAGTGAATCGACGACGGCTGCCAGCTCCATCGATCCGGGTAGGGCCAGCATGTGAGAGTCCCGCCGGACGAATGTAGTGAGCAATCCGGTTGTCGCCGCGGTGTCCATCGCCGCAACCGGGTCGTCGAGGTCGGCGAGCTTCGCCGCTTCGATGAGCGAGGCCGGCGATCCCAGTACGGCGACCGCCTCGACCAGGGCGGCGGCCTGCGGGGAACAGTCTGCGAGGCGGGCGGTTGTCGCCGAACGAACCGCCATGGTGGGCGGTAGCAGAGGTTCGGGCTCGTGCCATATTTCCGCCGGCAGCTCAGTGAAGAGGGCGACGGCGCG
>JBEVHG010000120.1:0-10987 GCA_040511335.1 Mycobacterium sp.
GTGTTCACCCCGAAGTCGATGCTGCGGAACAAGGCGGCGGTCAGCGAGCTCAAGGACTTCACCGATCTGAAGTTCCGCTCGGTGCTGGAAGAACCGACCTATGAGGAGGGCATCGGCGACCGCACCAAGGTCACGCGGATCCTATTGACCAGCGGCAAGATCTACTACGAGCTGGTCGCGCGCAAGGCCAAGGACAACCGCAACGACATCGCGATCGTGCGCATCGAGCAGCTCGCCCCGCTGCCGAAGCGGCGGCTGAGCAATACCTTGGATCAGTATCCGAATGCCGAGCAGTACTTCTGGGTGCAGGAGGAGCCGGCCAACCAGGGCGCGTGGCCGAGGTTCGGCCTTGAGCTCCCAGAGCTGTGCGCCGACAGGTTGGCCGACCTCAAGCGCATCTCGCGGCGGGCGATGTCGGCGCCATCGTCGGGCTCGACGAAGGTGCATGCCGTCGAGCAGCAGGAGATCATCGACGAAGCCTTCGCCTGAGTCGGTTTTCCTGCGCGACCGTGCGTGTTTGCGGCCCGACACGCCGCGGTCTAACGACACTTTGCGCACGCTCGTGGGCCTGTGTAAGCGGGACCTGCGGTACCGGCTAGCCTCGACGCGAGTCAACTGACACGAGGGAGGCTGGTTCATGGCGGGCTTCGCCGGGAAGGTCGCCGCGGTGACCGGGGCCGGGTCGGGTATCGGGCAGGCGCTGGCCATCGAGTTGGCGCGGTCGGGCGCGAAGCTCGCCATCAGCGACGTGGACACCGAGGGCTTGGCGGTCACCGAGGAGCGGCTGAAGGCGATCGGCGCGCCGGTGAAGGCCGATCGCCTCGACGTCACCGAGCGTGAGGCCTTCCTGCTGTACGCGGATGCGGTCAACGACCATTTCGGCAAGGTGAACCAGATCTACAACAACGCCGGCATCGCGTACATCGGCGACGTCGAGGTCACCCCGTTCAAGGACATCGAGCGGGTGATGGACGTCGACTTCTGGGGCGTCGTCAACGGCACGAAGGCATTCCTGCCGCACCTCATCGCGTCGGGCGACGGCACGTCGTCAACGTGTCCAGCCTGTTCGGGATCTTCTCGGCGCCCGGTCAGGCCGCATACAACTCCGCAAAGTTCGCCGTGCGCGGGTTTACCGAGGCGTTGCGTCAGGAAATGATGCTCGCCGGCCACCCGGTCGCGGTCACCGCCGTGCACCCCGGTGGTATCAAGACCGCGATCGCCCGTAACGCCACCGCCGCCGAGGGCGTCGACAAGGAGACGTTGACCGGATTCTTCGACAAGAAGTTGGCCAACACCTCACCGCAGCGGGCCGCCAGGATCATCCTCGAAGCGGTGCGCAAGAAGAAGGCTCGCGTGCTCGTCGGGCCGGACGCGAAGGTCCTCGACGTCATCGTGCGGGTGACCGGCTCGGGCTACCAGAAGTTGTTCTCCACCGTGACAGCCAGGACCATGCCGCCGGTGCACTGACTGCCCGCGAGCGACCGCAAAATGCCACGCCGGCAACGGCATGTCGCCGCACAGACACGGTCGCTCGCGAGAAAAGGGGGGCAATGCGCTAGCGGCCCAGCGGGTGGGCGGCCAGCCACGCGTCGGCGACGGGGCCCGGGTCGGCACCGTCGGCCACCTGCGCGCGCATCTCGGCTAGCGCGGCGGTGTCCAGAACACCGGCCACCTCGTTGATGGCGAGCACCTGCCGCTCGGTCAGCTCGTTGCGGCGGTACAGCGGCACCAGGTTCTCGGCCCGGATCAGCGACGTGCGATCGGACAGCACCACGATGTCGGCCGGGGTATCGGGGGCGGCGGTCGTCGTCCACACCGCGTTGACCTGAGCGGCCCGCAGCGAGTCGAATAGTGCTGTGTCGTAAGGGAATTCGCGAGGGCGGGGCATCCGGCAGCGACCCACCGCTACGGGAATGCGGGCACCGGCGAGCGCACCGAGGGCCAGCTTGGGGCAGTTGCGTTCCAGCGCCGTCACATCCCGTGTGCCCCATGCATCCGCGGTGGACTCGGTGACCGCAAGCGCGGGTTTGTCCTCCGCGGCCATGGTGTAGTCGCCGGCGGCGACGCCTTCGGGTAGAGCCGACACCATCGCCCGGTATACCTGCGCATCGGCACGCGCCGTGGCGTCCGGCTCCAACGCAACCAGCAGGCGCCCGGTGAAACCGGGGGCGACGCCTATCGCTCCGGAGTCCAGCCCGCTCATCGGATCAGGTGTCGACTCGACGTGCGCGGCGCTGCCGTAATACCGCAGCGCCGCCGCATAGAGATGGGCCAGCAGCGCGGATTCGGCATCGGTGCTCGACCCGACGCTGACCGGCCGCGGCGCGGTCGCACCGCCGCAACCGGCGAGCACCACCGCAATCAGCACCACCGCAATCAACGCCACCGCCAACCGGCGCACGCCCATCAGGCTCAGGTGCCGGCAGCGGCCGCGACCGCTTCCGCCACGGCGGGGCCGACGCGCGGATCCAGCGCGCTCGGAACGATCCGGTCAACGGCCAGGTCGTCGCCGACCACCGAGAAGATCGCCTCGGCGGCCGCGACCTTCATCGCTTCGGTGATGCGGCGCGCGCCGGCGTCCAACGCCCCGCGGAACACGCCGGGGAAGGCCAGTACGTTGTTGATCTGGTTCGGGAAGTCGCTGCGCCCGGTAGCCACCACCGCCGCGTACTTGGCCGCCACGTCGGGATGAATCTCCGGGTCCGGGTTCGACAACGCGAGCACGATCCCGCCGGGTGCCATGGTGGCGATCAGCTCCTCGGGGACCAGGCCCGCTGACACCCCGAGGAACACGTCGGCGCCGTCGAGCGCTTCCACCATGCCACCGGTGCGGCCGCAGGGATTGGTGCGCTGCGCCAGTTCGGCCTTGGAATTGTTCATGTCGTCGCGGTTGGGATGCAGAATACCGCGCGAGTCGAGCACGGTGATATCTGAAATCCCCTTTGCGAGAAGGATATTCGCGCATGCGACGCCTGCGGCCCCGGCACCGGAAATCACCACCCGTAGCGAGGTGATGTCACGGTCGAGCAGCTTGGAAGCACCCAGCAGCGCCGCGAGCACGACGATCGCGGTGCCGTGCTGGTCGTCGTGCATCACCGGGCAGTCCAGCGCCTCGATGGCGCGGCGTTCGATTTCGAAGCACCGCGGAGCAGAGATGTCCTCGAGGCTGACGGCCCCGAATGTCGGCCGCAGCCGCACCAGGGTTTCGACGATTTCGTCGGGATCCTTGGTGTCCAGCACGATCGGGATCGAGTCCAGGCCTCCGAATGCCTTGAACAGCGCGCACTTGCCCTCCATTACCGGCAGCGACGCCGCCGCGCCTATGTCACCCAGGCCAAGCACCGCGGTGCCGTCGCTCACCACGGCCACCAACCGGTGCGCCCAGGTGTAGCGGGCGGCCAGGGTGTGATCGGCGGCGATCGCGCGACTGACCTGTGCCACACCGGGGGTATAGGCGATCGACAGGGCGCGCTGGGTGTCCAGCGGGAACCTCAGCTCGACGGAAAGCTTGCCGGCTACGTGGGCCTCGAAGATCTCCTCGTCTTCGATGATGACCTGGGGGCTATGCACCGTTTGCGGCACGATTTCGGACACGGCCTCAGGGTACTGTGCCTACTCCTGAATCCACCGAAGGGCCGGGGTCTGTACGGAGCCCGCGCTCAGATCAGGCCGAGCTTGGCGACCGCGTTGCGCTCGTCGGCGAGTTCAACGGTCGACGCGTCGATCCGGCCGCGGGAGAACTCGTCGATCTCCAGCCCCGGCACGATGGTCCAGTTGCCGTCCTTGGTGGTCACCGGGAACGAGGAGATCAGGCCCTCAGGCACGTCGTAGCTGCCGTCGGAGACCACCGCCATCGACACCCAATCACCCTTGGCGCTGCCGAGCAGCCAGGCCCGGGCGGCGTCGGGGGTCGCCGACGCCGCCGACGCGGCCGAAGAGGCCCCGCGCGCGTCGATGATCGCTGCGCCGCGCTTGGCGACCGTCGGGATGAAGTCGTTCTCGATCCAGTCTTGGTCGTCGACGATATCGGCGGCGTTCTTGCCGCCGACCTCGGCGTGGAAGATGTCGGGGTACTGGGTGGCCGAGTGGTTACCCCAGATCGTCATCTTCTTGATGTCGGTGACCGCGGCGCCGGTCTTGCGGGCCAGCTGCGAGATCGCCCGGTTGTGGTCGAGGCGGGTCAGTGCGGAGAACCGTTCATGCGGGATGTCGGGCGCGTTGGTCATCGCGATCAGCGCGTTGGTGTTGGCCGGGTTGCCGGTGACGCCAATGCGGACGTCGTCGGCGGCCACCGAATTCAGCGCCTTGCCCTGGGCGGTGAAGATCGCGCCGTTGGCCTCCAGCAGGTCGCTGCGCTCCATGCCCGGGCCGCGGGGACGGGCACCCACCAGCAGGGCCAGGTTCACGCCGTCGAAGATCTTGTTCGCATCCGCGCCTATCTCGACGCCGGCCAGCAATGGAAATGCGCAGTCGTCGAGCTCCATCACGACACCCTCGAGCGCCTTCAGGGCAGGCTCAATCTCGAGTAGGCGCAGCTCGATCGGGCGGTCCGGACCCAGCAACGAGCCGCTCGCCAGGCGGAACAGCAGGCTGTAGCCGATCTGGCCGGCGGCGCCGGTGACCGCGACCTTGAGGGGAGATGTGCTCACGTGACGTGCTCCTTGGACAGAGTTGGTTTGAGGTCGAAACTAGCGCACCCGCCCCGGCCTGAAATCTCCGGTCCGACGCGTAGCATTTTCCAAAGGCCACGGATGCCGCCGCCGCAAAGGAGGTTCGTTGCATGCCGTCATTTCGCGCCGTGCCACCCACGCTGCGCTCCACGGGCCGAACGCGGCCCATGGGCCCCGACGCCGCGCGGATCCACATCCCGGTGGCCCGCGCGATGGTCGACTGCGGCGTCTACTGCGACGGCGGCCGGCTGCCCGGCAAGTACACCCACGCCGCCGCGCTGAGCAAGGTGCGCGAACTCGAAGAGGAGGGCAAGGAAGCCTTTGTCTGGGTCGGCCTGCACGAACCCGACGAGCACCAGATGCAGGCCGTCGCCGACGTGTTCGGCCTGCACGAACTCGCCGTCGAGGACGCCGTGCATGCGCACCAGCGACCGAAGCTGGAACGCTATGAAAAGACGCTGTTCCTGGTGCTGAAGACCGTGAACTACGTCGAGCACGAATCCGTCGCCAACGCCCGCGAGATCGTCGAGACGGGTGAAATCATGATCTTCGTCGGGTCGGACTTCGTGGTCACGGTCCGCCACGGCGAGCACAGTGGGCTGGCCAGCGTGCGCAAGCACCTCGACGCCTCGCCGGCCAGCTTGAAGCTGGGACCCTATGCGGTGATGCACGCAATTGCCGACCACGTCGTCGACAGCTACCTCGACGTCACCTTTTCGGTCGAGACCGACATCGACGCGATGGAAGAAGACATCTTCTCACCGATGATGAACACCAACATCGAGTGCATCTATCTGCTCAAGCGGGAAGTCGTCGAACTACGCCGTGCGGTCAGCCCACTGACGCTGGAACTGCAGCGCATCGGCACTGACTACAACGACCTGATCTCGGTGGAGGTCCGGCGGTACATGGGCGACGTCCTCGACCACAACATCCAGGCGTCGGACCGAATCACCAGTTACGACGAAATGCTCAGCTCACTGGTGCAGGCCGCGGTGGGCAAAGTGGCGATGCAGCAGAACATCGACATGCGCAAGATCTCGGCCTACGTCGCCATCGCGGCGGTGCCGACTGCGATAGCCGGCATCTATGGGATGAACTTCGAGCACATGCCGGAACTAAAGGAGGTGTGGGGCTACCCGGCGGTGCTGATCTTGATGTTCTGCATCTGCATCTTGCTCTATCGCACGTTCCGCCGCAACCACTGGCTCTAGCTCGGACGCGCGGCTGGGCGCGCCGGGTCCAGAACATCCACCCCGTCGACGCGCCATGCCTCGCGCATGGCGTCGGAGCCCTTGAGCCGCACCCAGGCCGCCTCGGTCGCGGTGATCGGAGTCGCGGACAATATTGCCACCGGCGGCCGCGGCGGCAGAAGCGCGACGTCGTCAATGTCACTGTCGCCCAACAGGACAGCGGTGAACGGTGCGGAAGCCCACAGCGGCGAGCCCAGATCCACCAGCGCGTCGGGTTCCAGCATCAGGCCTTCGACCGCGGGTGCGGCCGCCAGCACCGCCACCGAGCGGGCCAGGCCCTTCGGTGCGGGTCCGCGCAGCGCCAGCACGATCTCCGCGCGGGGCCCGTGTAGTGCGTCGGTGACCAGCTCGGTCGGGTCGAACATCGGATGACGCGAACAGCCCAGCGACACATAGTGATAGGCACCTGCATCGTCGGGACCGAAGCGCAGGACATCGATGCGTTCGGTGCCCAGAAACGTCACACTGGCCGCGTCGGGCTCCCCGGTGATCCCGGCCCGGACGAAGTGCTCGCGCAGATGCGCGCGGACCTCGGCCAGGATGTCGGTCACTCGCCCGGCGGTTCTATGGTGAGGTTGATCCCGGAGTCAGCTTCGAAGATCGCCAGCTTGCTGGTATCGAACGCGAGCTCCGCGGTCTGGCCCTGCGTGATCTTCGACTCGGTGGAAACCCGTGCCACGAACTCGTTTTCGCCCACACCGGATTCGGTGGCCAGCTCCGCCAGCTGGGCCGAATGTGCGCCGGCGCCCTCGGTCTTGAAGTGCACGTACTTGTCGGCGCCCAGCGATTCGACCAGGTCGACCTTGACCTCGAAGGTCAGCGCCCTGATCCGGGCATAGCCGTCGAGCAGGGACGCGTCCTCGAGGTGCTCGGGGCGGACACCGACGATCAAGTTGGCCGGTTTGTTGTGCCGCGCGAGCATGTCGTGGACCTCTTCGGTCAGCATGACTTCGCCGAACGGCAGCCGCACCCCGTCGTCGGTCAGGGTCGCCGGGAAGAAGTTCATCGCCGGGGACCCGATGAATCCGGCAACGAACAGGTTGGCGGGACCGTTGTAGAGCTCCTCGGGCGTGCCGATCTGCTGGGCCACCCCGGCCAGCAGCACCACCACCCGATCGCCCAGCGTCATCGCCTCGGTCTGGTCGTGCGTGACGTAAACGGTGGTGGTGCCCAACCGTTTCTGCAGCCGCGCGATCTCCGAACGCATCTGCACCCGCAGCTTGGCGTCAAGGTTCGAAAGCGGCTCATCCATCAGGAACGCCTTGGGGTCGCGCACGATGGCGCGACCCATGGCGACCCGCTGGCGCTGACCACCGGACAGCTGAGCGGGCTTGCGGTTCAGAAAGTCGGTCAGGTCAAGAATTTTCGCGGTCTCCTCGACCTTGCTGGCGATATCGGCCTTCTTCATCTTCGCCAGGGTGAGCGGGAACGCGATGTTCTGCCGCACGGTCATATGGGGGTAGAGGGCATAGGACTGGAACACCATCGCGATGTCACGATCCTTGGGCGCCTTGTCATTGACGCGGTCACCGCCGATCCGCAGCTCGCCCGACGAGATCTGCTCCAGGCCGGCAATCATGTTCAGCGTCGTGGACTTTCCGCAGCCGGACGGCCCTACCAGGATGATGAACTCGCCGTCGGCGATCGTGACGGAGAGATCTTTGACGGCCGTCGCGCCGTTCGGGTAACTCTTGGTCACCCGGTCCAACACAATTTCGGCCATCGAGCTACCCCTTCACCGCACCGGACGTCAAACCGGCGACGATCCGTCGTTGGAAGATCAGAACAAAGATGATGATCGGGATGGTGATGACCATCGCTCCGGCCGCGATGGATCCGGTCGGCTCCTCGAATTGCGAACTGCCGGTGAAATTGGCGATCGCCACCGGCGCGGTGATCGCCCGCTGGGTAGCCGTCAACGACAGGGCCAGCAGCAGGTCGTTCCAGGCGAAAATGAACACCAGGATGGCGGCGGTGACGATTCCCGGCGCCGCCAGCGGAGCGATCACTTTCCGGAAGGCCTGACCGGGCGTGGCGCCGTCCATCTTGGCGGCCTTCTCCAAATCCCAAGGGATCTCCCGGAAAAACGCCGACAACGTGTAGATGGCCAGCGGCAGCGCGAACGTGATGTACGGAATGATCAGGCCGGGCCAGGTGTCGAAGAGACCGATCCGCCGCCAAATGTTGAAAATCGGTGTCACCAAAGATATCTGGGGGAACATCGCGATCAGCAGGGCGACGCCGACCAGCAGCCGCTTGCCCGGAAACGCCAACCGGGCCACCGCGTAGGCCGCCATGCCGCCGACGACCACCGCGATCACCGTGGTGATCAGCCCGATGCCAAGCGAATTGATCAACGCCGAGGTGAAGATGTCGCCTTGAAAGATGCCCTTGTAGTTGTCGAGCGTCAGCTTTGCCGGAATCAGCTTGCCGTCCTTCACCGATGACGTCGGCTTCAGCGAGAGGGACAGGATCCACAGCACTGGGAACAGCGCGTAGATGATCGCCAGGACGTTGACGACGGTCCATCCGGTTGCGCGCCGTCCGCCTACCCGCTCGGCCATGTCAGCGCCTCTCCACGTCGGATCCGGGCGCCGCGGCGCCGAATACCTTGATGTAGATGAAGGCGATGATCGCGACGCACAGGAAGATCAGCACGCTGATCGCAGACCCCAGCCCGAGATTGAAGGCCTTGAACAGGTTGTCATAACCCAGGATCGACACCGAGCCGGTGTTGTTCGCGCCGCCGGTGAGCACATAGATGTTGTCGAAGATGCGAAACGCGTCGAGCGTGCGAAACAGCAGCGCGACCAGGATCGCCGGCTTGATCAGCGGCACAATCACTTTGAACAGCCGCTTCCACGGCCCGGCGCCGTCGACCTGGGCGGCGTTGAGCAGATCCTGGGGCACCAGCGCCAAACCGGCGAGCAGCAGCAGCGCCATGAACGGTGTGGTCTTCCAGACCTCGGCGAGGATGATGATGGCCAGCGACGGGATCTGCTCGGTCAGCGGCGCGCTGCCCTCGGGCAGCAGGTTGGCCAGATAACCGGTGCCCGGTGTCCACGCGTAGTACCAACTGTACGAAGCGGCCACCGTGACAATGCCGTACGGAATCAGGATCGCCGTGCGCACCGCGCCGCGCCCGAAGATCGTCCGGTGCATCACCAGGGCCAACGCCATGCCGAGCACGAACTCGATCGCCACCGAGATGACAGTGATCGCCAGCGTCACCGCGAATGCGGTCCACCAGTAGCGGTCGGTGAGGACGGTCTGATAGTTGGCGAGTCCGACGAACGAGGTGTCGTCCGGGGCGGCCAGGCTGTAGCGCTGCATACTCAGCCACACCGCGTACACGATCGGATAACCCGTCACCGCCACCATCAGAATGACCGCCGGGGCGATCAGCAGGTACGCGAGCCGGCGCTCCGATTTGCGGTCGTCGCCGCCGCCGGTGGCGACCGGGGTGGCCGGCTCGGCCGTTGCGGGGGCTGTCACGGAATCAGCCCCTTACCGTCGATGGCCTTCTGGACCTGCTCGGTCAGTTCGTCGGCCGTTCGCTCGGGGTCGATATCGGTGATCGGGGCCAGGGTCACGGAGATCCGTGTCGACACCGCCTGGTAGACCGGGGTGGCGGGGCGCACCGCGGCGTCGGTGAGCTGATCGCGGATGATCTCGTATTGCGGGTACTTCTCCTGGAACTCCGGGTCGTCGTACAGCGAGGCCCGCACGGCGGGCAGCCCGCCCTCGATAGACGTGTACTTCTGGTTCTCGAGGTTGCGAAGGCAGCGGATCGCCTCGAAGGCTTCGGCCTTGTGCTGGCTGTTCTTGCCGACGGCCAGGTTGAGCCCGCCCAGCGTCACCTTCGCGGCTTCCCCCGGCTGCACCCCGGGATAGTGCGCGAACCCGAACACCTTCTTGCTGGCGTCGTAGGCGGTTTTGAACTGCTCGTCGGTGGGTGAGAATGTGCCGACGTCGTTGATGCTGTCGGCCAGCGCGGGGTCGTCGTTGAGCGGCAGGAACGTCACCCCGCCCTTGACGGCGTTCTCCAGCAGTGACGGCAGCACGTATGGCCAGTTGACCTCCAGCGCGGCGTTGCCCTGCTCGAGCGCCAGACGCGCGGTGGTCTCGTCGGTCTGGGTGACCGACGGGTCGGCGCCAGGCGCGGTGGCAACGGCTTTGATGATCTGCAGCGCCTTCATGGTGGCCGCGCGGTGCTCTGGAGTGTCGGTCAGGGTCACCGTCTTGCCGTCGTCGGAAAGCACTTGTCCGCCCGCACTTTGAAGCAAGGTGTTGAACCACACCATCAGGCCCTCATACTGCTTGCCCTGCACCGCAATCCAACTCGGCTCACCCGCGGCGTGCAGCCGCGTCGCCTCGGCGACCATGCCGTCCCACGTCGTCGGCGGCTCCCCCATCAAATCGGCTCGGTACCAAAGCAATTGGGTGTTCGTGGTGATCGGAGCCGCATACAACTTGTCCTGCCACTTCGCGGTCTCCAGCGGTCCGGGGAGCGTGTTGCTGGTGGCGTCGGCCTCGGCTTGGCCAGACGGATCCTCCGACAGCGGCAACGCCCAACCGGCTTCGGCGAACTCTGCGGTCCACACCACATCGAGCGCCATCACGTCGAGGGACTTGTCGTTACCGGTGAGCCGCCGCGCCAGCTGCAGCCGCTGATCGTCGGCGCCCTTGGGCAGGCTGACCTGCTGGATGGTGAATCGGCCGCCGAGTTGTTCGTTGCACCGCTTGGCGACCGCGGTGAAGGTGGCCATCTCGTTGGCCGGCGTGTAGTAGTTGATGACCATTCCGCCGCCGTCAGAACCGCACGACGTCACCACCGACGCCGTCGTCAACGCGGCCAAACCCGCAGCGCACAGCCGCCGAGCGCGCACCACCTGCCTCCCGTCCGCCGGGAACCTCCCGCGCGAGAACCGTAGAGCCAGTTACGCGTGATATGCAACACTTCCGGCGGCGCGTCGCAATCGTGACCTGCGACTGCCCCAGCGGGCGCGATTCGCGAGCGTGCGCAAACTGTCGCGACCTATCGGCGTGTCGTCCAGCAGACAC
>JBEVHG010000121.1:0-17059 GCA_040511335.1 Mycobacterium sp.
AGCTACTGATCCTGCGCCAGGATGAGCGGTCGCGGCTGACCGCCGACATTTACATCGTCGGGTCGGTGTGCGGGTTCCTCGCTTGCGTCGCCGGCCTCGCCAACGCGCTCATGCCGCAGCTGCACGCGATCGATACTGACGCGGTCGTGTGGCTCCTTAGCTGCTCCTCAGGGCTGTCGGTCATCGTCGGCGCGGCGTACTCGTGGCGCACCAAGATGCGCCCGTTCCGCAAGCTGCAGCGCGGTGTGCGCACGACCCGGAGCGAGCTGCGGCGGCTCGACAGGCCTGCGCCGGCAGATCACTAAGGCTCGGCATTGCCGAGCGGGTGGGCGTCGGGTCGACGTGCTGGTATCCGCGTATGTGCTGGCCGCTGCCGGCGGTCGGCTGCTGATGGTCATCACCGGACGCCCCGGTGGCTGGCTACCGGTCGGCTGGCCGGTCACGGTGTTCGACCTGGCAGCGTTGACCGACGAGCAGACCAAGAACATCTTGAGAGTGGGCAAGTCGCTGTTCTCTCGGGAGTCTCGGCGTGTTGTGCACTGCCGCATCTGACCCGATCCGATGTGCGTGCACGACAGCGGCGCTAGGGATGGCGTGCACGGTGCGCAATACGGCGTTCGGACTGCCCTGCATGGCCCTCGAAACGGTTGGATTTGGTCTCGCGTCGATGGTGAACATGGTTTTGGTTGTGGTCGCGGTGCGCGTCGATTTAGCTGTCGCCCACCTTTGACACGTCGCCCGGGACGGGGCCGGTCTCGATCTCGGCATCGGCCGGGTAGATCATCTGCGCCGGCGGGTTCATGGTCTTGCGCGCCCATAGGTAGTAGATCGCCGCGGTCCCGAAGAGTCCGACCAGCCAGGAGATGTCCGCGCCGCCCAGGTGGTCGACCAGCGGACCGGTGTAGAGCCGCTGCGCCAGGAACGGGACCTGGATGGCGATGCCGATCGCGTAGCTGACCAGCGCGGTGACGTTCCAACGGCCGTAGCGGCCGTCCGGGTCGTACAACGCCGGGATGTCGACCCGCTCCTTGGAGATCAGGTAGTAGTCGACCAGGTTGATCGCGCTCCACGGGGTGAACGCCATCAAGATCAGCAGCACGAAGTTGCGGAAGTTCTCCAAGAAATCCGCCGACGCCAGCAGCGCGATCAGCACCGACACCACGATGAACCCGCCCACACAGGCGGTCCGGATCCACTGCGGCACGTGCACGGTGCGGGTGAATGCGGTCGCGGTGGTCAGCATCGTCATCAGCCCGCCGTACGCGTTGAGGCAGTTCACCGCGAGCTTGCCGGTGACGATGACGAGGTAGATCCCCAGCGCGATCACCGCGCCGCCGGCCAAGTCGCCGATGAAGGTGACCTGAGAGGCCAGGAACTCGTCCCCGGCGGCGGCGGCGACGATCGCGCCCAGCGTCATCGACCACTGCGACCCGATCACCGAGCCGAGGAACGTGCCCCAGAACGTCGCCGACTCCTTCGTCGAGCGGGGCAGGTAGCGCGAGTAGTCCGCGACGTAGGGGCCAAAGGTCAGCTGCCAGCCGGCGCTGAGCGACACCGCCAGCAAGAAGGTGACGATGTCAAACGGCTTGGCGCCCAGCAGTGCCGGAACGTCGTACTCCATCAGCATCCGGATCGCGAGATAGGTGAAGCCGATCGCCCCGACCACGGTCGCGACCCGCCCCAGGATGTGGATCAGCCGGTAGCCGATCGTGGCCACGATCATCGTCAGCAGGCCAAAGATCACGATGCCGACCCACGGGCTGTCAACGTTGAGGATCTCGTTGATCGCCTGCCCCGAAAGCACCGTGCCGGTGGCGGCGAAGCCCAGGTACATCAACACCACCAGCACCAGCGGCAGGCATGCCCCCAGCACGCCGAACTGGGCGCGGCTGGAGATCATCTGCGGGATGCCCATCCGGGGGCCCTGCGCCGAATGCAGCGCCATCACGATCCCGCCGCAGATGTTGCCGATCAGCAGGCCGATGATCGCCCACAAGGCATCCGCGCCGAAGACGACGGCCAACGCTCCGTCGACAATCGCGGTGATCTGCATGTTGGCGCCGAACCACAGCGTGAACTGGTCACGCGGCGTCCCGTGCCTCTCGTGGTCCGGCACGACATCGATCGTGCGTCGCTCCACCTTCACAGCCATGTTTGGTGCTCCTTCGGGTCTTGCGGGCTGTCGGTCATCGAGTTCTGCAGCTCCGCCGGATACCGGGTAAGCCCGAAGGCGAGAAGCCACGTGGTTCCGCGGCGGTGGCACGGATGTCGCCCGCTGTCGGAGCGGGTCTCGTTCACGGTTCAGTCCGTCTTTAGGGCACGGGCGATGGCCATTCCCGGCCGGTACGACAGGTGCAGATACGAAGGGGCGTCCAGCACCGTCAGATCAGCGCGTGCGCCAGGCCGAACCCGTCCGATGTCGGTGCGCCGCAGCGATGTTGCGCTCCCGATAGTGGCGGCCCGCAACGCCTCGGCGGTGGTGAAGCCCATCTCCCGGACGGCGAGGGCGATGACGAACGGCATGGACGCCGAGTAGCAGGTGCCCGGATTGCAGTCGCAGGCCAGCGCGACGCGGACACCCGCATCGATCAGCGCTCGGCCATCTGGATAAGGAGAACGGGTCGAGAACTCCACGCCGGGCAGCAGCGTCGCGGTGGTGGTGTCGGCGGCTCCGACGAGGGCGTCCACATCGACTGAGGAAAGGTAAGTGCAGTGGTCGACGCTGGCCGCGCCCATCTCCACGGCGATCTGCACGCCGGGGCCGTGGCCTAGCTGATTGCCGTGAACACGCAGCTGCAGGCCGGCCGCCCGGCCCGCATTCAGGATGGTACGGGCTTCGTCGGCGGTGAAGGCATGGACGCTGTGCGGCTCACAGAACACATCGACCCAGCGTGCGTGCGGGGCGCACGCCGTCATCATCGGACCGGCGACCAGATTGACGTAGGATTCGCGATCCTCGCGGTACTCCACCGGAACGACGTGCGCTCCCATGAATGTCGTCTCGTCGGTGAACTCGCCGGCGATGCGCAGCGATCTCACCTCGTCTTCGAGGCGCAGGCCATAGCCGCTCTTGATCTCGATCGTGGTGGTGCCCAGGGCCCGCGACTCCGCCACCCGCGCGGCGACCATGCCGCGCAGCTCGTCGTCGGTCGCCGCCCGGGTCGCGCTGACGGACACGGCGATACCGCCGCCGTCGTAGGCAGTCCCCGTCATCCGGGCCGAGAATTCCGCGGCCCGGTCACCGGCGAACACCAGGTGCGCGTGGCTGTCGACGAAGCCGGGGATAACCGCGCGGCCGCCGACATCGACCCGACGGTCGGCCTCGGGTGCGCCGGGCCCGGCTCCCACCCAGACCACCCGGTCGTCCTCGACGATCACGGCGGCGTCGGGTACCAAACCCAGCGCCTCGGAGTGGTCGGCGCCGGCCAGTTCGTCGTCGTTGGTGACGAGTTCGGCGATACCGGTGATCAGGGTCGACGTCATCAGGCCTCCCAGAGCGGTTCGATCGCGGTTTGCAACATCGTGCCGACGTCGCCCAGGCGGTGCTCGCCGCGGCTGACCACGGTGCGGCCGTCGACGATCACCGTGTCGACGTCGGAAGCGGTGGCCGCCAGCAGGACTTGTGCCGGGTCGACGCCGGCGGTGCGGACCGAATCCAGCCGCACGGCGACCAGGTCGGCGCACGCGCCCGGCGCGAGCTGCCCGGCAGTCCAGCCCAGGCTGGCGTGGTTGGTCGCCGCGGCCAGCAGTTGTTCCGGGCCGAGCCGGCCCCGCTGCAGGGAGTCCAGCCGTTCGTGCATCTCCAACGCCCTCGCCTCCTCGATGAGGTCGATTACCGCGTGTTGGTCCGAACCGAGGGACAGCGCTGATCCGGCCGCGATGAGCGCGCTGGCCGGACCGATGCCGTCTGCGAGGTCCCGCTCGGTGGTCGGGCAGAAGCAGGCCGTGGTGCGGGTGCCCCCCAGGGCGGCGGTGTCAGGGTCGGTCAGGTGGGTGGCGTGCACCACGGATGTATCCGGGCCCAGCACCCCTTCGGCGGCCAGCACAGCGGTCGGGGTCAGCCCGTAGTAGGCCAGACAGGCCTCGTTCTCCGCGGGTTGCTCGGACAGATGCGCATGCAGCGGTCGACCCGCGTTTGCGGCCACCACGGTGGCCATCTGAGTACGCGGGACCGCGCGCACCGAGTGGATCGCCGCGCCGACAAGCATTCCCGGTGATGCGGGCATATCACGGACACGGTCGGCCCAGCGCTCCGCGTCGCCATCACCGAACCGGAGCTGGACCTGGTTCAGCGGCACGTGGCCGTCGCCGGCGAGACCACCGGTCAGATAACAGGTGTCGAGCAAAGTGAGCCGAATGCCCGCGTCCAGGGCGGCCTGTCGCAGTGCCTCGCCCATGGCGTTGGGGTCGTCATAGGAAACACCACCGGGACCGTGGTGCAGGTAGTGGAATTCGCCGACTGCTGTCACACCGGCCAGCGCCATTTCGGCGTACGTGGCCTGGGCCAGCGCGAGGTAGCTGTCGGGATCGAGTTGTGCCGCAACGGCATACATCGCCTCGCGCCATGTCCAGAACGTGCCGCCGTCGCGGTGGGTGCGTCCGCGCATGGCCCGGTGAAAGGCGTGGCTGTGGGCGTTGGCAAACCCTGGCAGCGCGATCCCGGGCAGCCGGGTGGCATCATCGGCCACACTGCCGGGGGTGATCGTCGTGAACCGCCCGTCGGACACCTCGAAGCTCACGTCCCGGCCCAGCCCGTCGGGCAGCAGCGCATAGTCGGCGTGCCACCTCTGCACCGGGCGGGTCACCGCGCGAGGTCCTCGACGACTCTGGCTAACGCGTCGATGCCGGCCAGGCAGTCGTCGGCCTCCGCGTGCTCGGTCGGCGAGTGCGAGACCCCGGTCGGGTTTCGCACGAACAGCATCGCCGCCGGGATACCTGCCGCCGCGAAGATGCCGGCGTCGTGCCCGGCGCCAGTTGCCAGCACCGGCGCGTCGTTGAGCACCGCCGCCAGCCGCGTGGTCAGCGCGGCGTCGAACGCCGTCTCCGGCGTCCACGACTCCTGCACCGCCTCAACGCCGACGGCGCGTGCAACGGCGTCGACTACCACGCGCACCCCGGCCTCGGCGGGGCCGCGGGCGTCCAGCCAGGCGGTCACGCTCGACGGGATCGCGTTGACCGCGTTGGGTTCCACCCTCAGCTTGCCGACGGTCGCGAGGCAGCCCTGCTGGGCGGCGGCTTCGCGGGCGGCCAGCACCCCCGCGGCCAGTGAGAGCATCGGATCGTTGCGGTCCTCCAACCGGGTGGTGCCCGCGTGGTTGGCGCTGCCGGCCAGGTCGAGACGCCACCGGCCGTGCGGCCAGATCGCCGAGCCGACACCCACGGCGCTGCCCAGCTCCACCAGACCCCGGCCCTGTTCGACGTGAAGTTCGACCAGCGCGCCGACCCGACGCAGTGTCTCGTCGTCGCGCCCGATGTGCTCGGCCCGCTGACCGGCGGCGGTCATGGCCTCGGCCATGGTGGTCCCGTGGGCGTCCTTGAGGCCCCGCGCCCGGTCCGCGTCGAGTTGGCCGGTGATCACCCGGGAGCCGGCGCACGCGATACCGAACCGGGCGCCCTCCTCGTCGACGAAATTCACCACGGCGATCGGCCGGGACGGCACGAACCCAGCTGTCCGCAACATGTCGACGACGGCGAGGGCGGACACCACACCGAGCGGCCCGTCATAGGCTCCGCCTTCGGGCACCGAGTCCAGGTGGGAGCCGATCGCGATGCCGGTCTGCCCGCGAGCAACCGCGCCGTCGATGTCACCCCACCAGCCCCACTGGTTTCCCATCCGGTCGGTGGTCAGGTCAAGTCCACGGGTGGCACATTCCCCGGCGAACCACTCGCGTAGCTCATGGTCTTGGCGGGTCCAGGCAAAGCGCCGGTATCCGCCGGTGGCACCGTCCCTGCCGACCGGTTCGATCGCGGTCCACATCCCGTCGAACGTCGAGGATCTTTGCACGGCATCAGCTTTCGTTGTCCGGCACGAGGATCGACTGCTCAGGTCTCCTGCATCGGAATGCGAACACCGCGTTCGGCGGCGACCTGCTCGGCCAGCGGGTAGCCGGCGTCCACATGCCGGATGACGCCCATGCCAGGGTCGTTGGTCAGCACTCTGGCCAGCTTCTCGGCGGCCAACGCGGTGCCGTCGGCCAGTGAAACCTGCCCAGCGTGCAGGGACCGGCCGATGCCGACGCCGCCGCCGTGGTGGATGGATACCCAGGACGCCCCGCTGGCGGTGTTGATCAACGCGTTGAGCAGCGGCCAGTCGGCGATCGCATCCGAACCGTCGGACATCGACTCAGTCTCCCGGTACGGCGAGGCCACCGACCCACAATCGAGATGGTCGCGGCCGATGGCAATCGGTGCCTCGAGTTCGCCGGCGGCGACCATTTCGTTGAACTTCAGCCCGGCCTTGTCCCGCTCGCCATATCCCAGCCAGCAGATCCGCGCGGGCAGCCCTTGGAACGAGATCTTCTCGCTCGCGCCACGCATCCACTTCTGCAACCGATCGTTGTCTGCGAACAACTCCATCACCGCCTTGTCGGTGGCGTAGATGTCCTTCGGGTTGCCCGACAGCGCTGCCCACCGGAATGGGCCCTTGCCCTCGCAAAACAACGGTCGAATGTAGGCGGGGACGAATCCTGGGAAGGCGAACGCGCGATCGTAACCGCCTTGTCGTGCCTCGTCGCGGATCGAGTTGCCGTAGTCGAACACCTCGGCACCGGCGTCCATGAAACCGACCATGGCCTCGACGTGCTTGGCCATCGATGCCTGGGCGCGATCGGTGAATTCCTCGGGCTTCTTGGATGCGTAGTCGTCCCAATCGTCGACGTCGACGCCCTCGGGCAGATACGACAGTGGATCGTGGGCCGAGGTCTGATCGGTGACGATGTCGATCGCTACGTTTCGGCGCAGCAGCTCGGGGAAGACGGTGGCGCAGTTGCCCACTAGGCCGATCGACCAGGCGCGCCGTTCGGCCTTGGCGGCCAAGGACTTTGCGATCGCATCGTCCAAGTCGTCGGCGATCTCGTCGAGGTAGCGATGATCGACCCGCCGCTGCAGGCGCGAACGGTCCACATCGACGATCAGGCAGACCCCATCGTTCATGGTGACCGCGAGCGGCTGCGCACCGCCCATACCGCCCGCGCCGCCTGTGAGGGTGAGGGTTCCCGTCAGCGTGCCACCGAATCGCTTGTCCGCCACGGCGGCGAATGTTTCGTAGGTGCCCTGGACGATGCCCTGGGAGCCGATGTAGATCCACGAGCCGGCCGTCATCTGCCCGTACATCGTCAGGCCGAGCTTCTCCAGCCGCCGGAACTCCGGCCAGGTTGCCCAGTCGCCGACGAGATTCGAATTGGCGATGATGACCCGGGGCGCCCATTCGTGGGTCCGCATCACACCGACTGGTCGCCCGGACTGGACGAGCATCGTCTCGTCCTTTTCCAGCGTCGTCAATGTGCGCACCATCGCGTCGAACGATCGCCAATCACGGGCGGCCTTCCCCGTACCCCCGTACACCACCAAGTCGTCCGGCCGCTCGGCGTTCTCCGGGTCCAGGTTGTTCATCAGCATCCGCAACGGAGCCTCGGCCGCCCATGACTTCGCGGTCAACGTAGTGCCGTGCGGGGCGCGGACGGGGCGAGCGCCTTCCATTGTCTACTCCTTCAGGGCGGGTGAACGGCTTGGATCGACTGCCGACGGCCGCGATCGGTTGTCAGCTAGTCGGTGGTGCTACGTCTCCGACGGAGGTGAAAGCCAACCGCGACAACACGTTCGGCTGTTCGGAGATGGTGATCTTGGAAGACCCGCTGATCGCCATAGTCATCGAACCGACTCTATGAATGGACCTATTCACACACAAGAGTCGGTGAACAACGTTATCTATTCGTTACCAAAGGCGCACATCGGCGCGGTGCTCACCGCAGTCGCGGTCGGAGGTGCAGCGATGTGGTGACTCATGCGTTGAAACCCGCCCCGTCGGGGCCGTGTGGGTTTCATCCACGAATAGGTGCTGAATGCCTCGTTACAAGCACGCTCTGATTGTTCGCGTGGCAGGCAGTTGGACGTTGCGACGCTCAGTCGCCAAGCCGGATTCGGTACGGCGAGCGCCGATGCGATGGCGCCTCGATGCACCTGCGGCACAGTCACGTTCATCGAGTTGTCAGCGATTCCACTCGGCGGCTGCGCAACCCAGCCAGAGCAGAAAGCGTTGAGGTGGACGTTTTTTCGTGACTCAACGGGGACGCGCTAGTTGCCAAGGCGAACGGCGGAACCCCATCTGCCCAGCAGTCGGACGATCACGTCAGTGGGCCGATCGCCGATTCGACGGCTGTCGTGATGGCGTCGCTGGCGACCAACGCTACGGTGGCCTCGATCTCCGGTGCGAGGAAGCGGTCAGGTCCCGGGCCCGCGACCTGCTCACGAAGCGTCGCGACCACGGCGGCGGTTGCCGGGGCCGGGGTCAGTGGCCGCCGCAGCTCCAAACCCCTTGCGGCGGTGAGAATTTCGATGGCCAGCACCCGGGTCAGTCCGGAGATGGCACGGCGCAGCTTTCGAGCAGCTGACCAGCCCATCGCGACGTGGTCTTCTTGCATGGCGCTCGAAGGGATCGAATCGACACTGGCCGGTACAGCGAGCCGCTTGAGCTCGGAGACGATCGAGGCCTGGGTGTACTGCGCGATCATGTGCCCGGAATCGACGCCCGGATCGTCGGCGAGGAACGCAGGCAGCCCGTTGCTGCGACTGGCGTCCAAGAAACGGTCGGTACGTCGCTCGGACATGCTGGCGACGTCGGCAACCGGGATCGCAAGGAAGTCCAGGGCATAGCCGACCGGTGCGCCGTGGAAGTTGCCGTTGGACTCGACTCGGCCATCGTCGAGCACCACCGGGTTGTCCACCGCGGATGCGAGTTCGCGGGAGGCGATCAGGCGGGTGTGGTCCAGCGTGTCGCGGGCCGCTCCGGTGACCTGCGGGGAACACCTCAGCGAGTACGCGTCCTGGACCACCGTGCAGTCGGGACCGCGGTGACTCGCCACGATGGCAGAGCCCGCGAGGATGCGGCGCAGGTTGGCCGCGCTGGCCACCTGTCCCGGATGCGGCCGCAGGGCCTGGAGGTCTTCGGCGAAAACCCGGTCCGTCCCCAGCAGCGCCTCGACGCTCATCGCCGCGGCGATGTCGGCGACCTTCAGCAGTACGGCGAGGTCGGCCTGCGCCAGGATCAACATGCCGAGCATGCCGTCGGTCCCGTTGATCAGGGCAAGGCCCTCCTTGGCGGCCAACTCGACCGGTCGTAGGCCTACGTCAGCCAGAGCCTCGGCCGCTGGGCACAGCTTCCCGGTCGCGTCGCGGACCGTGCCCTCGCCCATCACCGCCAGCGCGCAATGTGCAAGTGGGGCAAGGTCTCCCGAGCAGCCCAGGCTGCCGTACTCATGGACGATCGGCGTGATGCCGTGGGTGAGCATCGCGGCCATGGTCTGCGCCGTCTCCGGCCGGATTCCGGTGTGGCCGGTGGCGAGGGTCGACAACCGCAGCAGCATCATCGCCCGCACCACTTCCCGCTCGACCTCGGGGCCGTTGCCGGCGGCGTGCGAGCGCACCAGCGACTTCTGGAGTTGCGTTCGCAACTCTGGGGCGATGTGTTTCGTGGCCAACGCACCGAAACCGGTGGACACGCCGTACGCGGGCACGGACGCCTCCGCGAGCCGCTCGACGGCGGCGCGGGACTGCTGGATCGCCTCGAGCGCGTCCGGGTCGATCGTCACGGCGGCGTCCTCCCGCGCGACCGCGACCACCTGCTCCGGCGCGACTGGACCGATGCCGACCTCAACGCTCGCTCTGCTCATGACTCCACCTCTCCCGTTTTCGTCAACTGCGTGGACGGAGCCCGCGAATCGGCGGTCAGACGCACGACGGCTACCGTCCCGGGCCCCTTGACGGTAAGCGTTGCCCCGCCCAGGGATCGGAGCACGTCGTGGCGCTCCAAGCTGCTCTGTTCACCATCTGATGACGTGATCGCCAGGTCGCCGGTCAGTGCGACCAGCACCAGCGGGTCAGCCATCTCAGAAGGGAAGACCCCTCCGGGCGCAAGGGTTCGCACCTCAACGCTCGCCAGAACGCGTCCCCGCCGGGTCATAACGTTCAGGTCGCGGGTTGGGCCCGCCGGTAATTGGCATCTTGTGAAGCTTTCACCGGCGAACCCCAAAGGCTGGTGCGGTTCCAGGGCGTAGCGCCTTCCATCAATGGTCAACACCATCTGCTGGCCTTCGACAACGACGATGACGCGGTCGATGCCAGCGAAGGACGAGAACGGCCCATCCGTGTCGACATCGGCAAAACTAATGCGCCAATCGAAATCGGCCGTGCCAGAGCCGTCCGGTGATGTGGCCACCTCATAGGTGGTGCCGCGCCCGTTCTTCCAGCGCATCTTGCGATGGTCCGGCGCACGCCACACGGATATGGTCACGACGCTGGCTGACCCTGCGGCCGGGCCGCCGCCCCCTCCGATGGCATTCGCGCCAGGAGTGAGCATTTGGCATTAGGACGATTCCGCACCCGGTTCAAGACGCGGGACGGAAGTCGTCCGCCTAAGACCACAACCCGCCCATCATCGGTCCGGATGTGAATCGAGTCCCGAAGATTCGCCCAGCGCCGGGGCTGCGTCAGCCGTTTGAGGAGCGCCGCCTCAGCTGGGAGATTAACCTCACTGCGCTGTACCAGCGACGGACTGAAGGTGGTCTCCGCGGTCTCGCTACCCGCAGCGATCTTCACCGCCCCCAACTTATGAATGACCCTATTCACACACAAGGGTGCGTGAACAACGTTATCCTTTCGTTACCAAAGATCGCTGCGCTCATATCGGATGGGCTGCACACTCCATGAAATCGTTGGCTAAGTTGGCCAGCCCGCAAAGTCGGCCGGTGATGGGCCGAATGGAGAACGAGAATCGATGGATGTCACTCAGCGCGGCGAAGCCCTGGCGGACGTGCGACGCTGGCTGCAGATGTTGATCAATGGTCGGCATCTTTCACCCGCGCAGCGCCGAGTCGCGCGCTTCCTTGTGCAGCATCCAGAGCGGGCTATATTCCTCAGCGCCGAGGAACTCGGCGAGCATTCCGGTGTGAGTCAACCCTCTGTCACCCGATTCGCGGTCGCTTTGGGCTTTGCCAGTTACACCGAAATGCGCGAGGAGCTTCGCGCACAGGTTCAAGCCCAGGCCTCCGCGGGCGGAGTGGCTGACTCTGGCGACGGTGTGTTGCACCGCACTCTCAACGTGGACATCTCGAATCTGCGGCAGTTGGTGTCGAGCCCATGGGCGGGGGAACGACTCGAACGAGTCGGCGGGCTGCTCGCGATGTCCCGTCCCCTGCTGGTGGTCGGCCACCGGGTCTCCCGACCCCTCGCCGATCTGTTCGGTCACTTCGCAAGCTTGGTACACCCGGACGTCCGCGTCGTGCCGCCCGGGTCCGAGGGAGACGACACCATGGGGGTGGCTGCGAGTGCCGGGGCTAGCTGGCTACTCGCCTTCGGACTGCCCCGATACCCGGCCGAACTACTTCGGTCGATCCGCTGGGCCCGTCAGCTCGGGATTCACGTCGCGTTGGTTACCGACAGCCCCCTGTGCCCGCTCGCGCACGATGTCGACGATCTGCTTGCAGCACCCGTCAACACCGAACTTACGTTCGATTCCGCCGTTGCACCGTTGGCCCTGACGATGGGCCTCTTGCAGATCTTCACCGACGCTCTCGGTAATCAAGCCCAAGCGCGCCTGGACGCGTTTGACCAACAGGCCACAGAGCGAAGCCTGTTCATCACCTAAGCCGCCCACGAAGTGAGATCCCTGCGCGAGTTCTGGCAGCTTGGCTGCGCATCATCTGGGCCTGCTGGCGCTGCAAGACCGCCTACGACCCCACGCGACGAACCGGCGAAACAACGCACTGCCGCGTAGCGGTTGACTCAGGAAACTGATGGTGTGTCGTGCCGCTGAGCACTGATCCATTAGGTTGCCGCCGGGTGGCCTTGGACTCTGAATAGGTTGTGCCACAACAGAGTTTGGAGGCGACTAGAAACTAGATGATCTTTGTCGGGGCCGATTGGGCTGAAGATCACCACGACATTTACTTGATGGATGCTGACGGAGCGCGGCTGGCCGCGCGTCGGCTGCCCGAAGGACTCCCGAGCATTGGAGGGTTCCACGAGGTGGTGGCCGCCCACGTCGAGGAACCCAGCCAGGTGGCGATCGGTATCGAAACGGATCGCGGCCTGTGGGTGCAGGCGCTGAGCGCGGCCGGATACCGGGCCCAGATCAGGTTCTGGTGGGCCGCTCCCACTCCCGCTGAAGCCGCGCATCTGAGCCTGTCAAAGATCCGGTCAACCCTCAAACGCGCTGGGCGACAACGCAACCTCGATGCCCGCGCCCAGGAGATCGCGGCGGTGCTGCGCACCGAGCAGCTCGCCGCCCCCTCCGCGGTCACCGCCGCATTCGCCGCGATCACCCGCGCCGCGGTCGGCATCATCATCGATCTGAACCGCCAGATCACCGACCTCGAGACCGAACTGGCGACACATTTTGAGGCCACCCGGACGCCGATATCTACCTCTCCTGCCAGGACTTGGTGTCATCCTCGGCACCCGGGTGCTCGGTGAGTTCGGAGACGACCCGAACCGTTACACCACCGCCAAGTCTCGCAAAAACCATGCCGGATCATCACCGTTGGCTGTCGCATCGGGCAAGAAACGCGCCGTACTGGCCCGCCGCGTCCGTAACAGTTGCCAACCCTTGCAGGAGATTTCGGTTCCGCGCACAGCACGGACGGTACGGTGGCCGGAGGTCCCAGAAATCGGAGTCATGAGAGATGAGATCCCTTAATGAGTAGTGCTTATTGTCCGCTGATACCGGCGCCGGCGAGCCATTTCTTGGCGATATCAGACAGATTGGTTCCGGTCGCGGCCTCGGCGTTCATCGAGATGAGGTCCTCCGTGGTGAGCTTTGCCGACACGTCGTTGAGCGTCTTCGTAACCGTGTCGTTCAGCTTGGCTGTCTTGATCAGCGGGACGACGTTCTCTGCGGCGAACAATGATTTGTCATCCTCGAGGGCGACAAGGTTGTTCGTGAGGAGACCGGGGTCGGTGCTGAAAAGGTCGCCGGCCTGAATCTGACCGTTGGTCAGCGCCGTCATCGTCAAGGTGCCACCGGCGTCGAGAGCGACGAATTCCTTGAAATTGAGTCCGTACACATCGCGGAGGCCGACCACACCATTGACGCGGGTCTTCCATTCCGGCGGTCCACCGAGAACGAGTTCACCCGCGACCGGAGCCAGGTCGGAGATCTTTGTAAGCTTGTACTTGTCGGCGGTTGCCTTCGTCACAGCCAAGACGTCTTTGTCCTCCGCGGGGGACGGCTGCAACATCGAAATCCCCTCCGGCAGCTTGGTCGTGAGCTCGGCCTGTACAGCTTCGGTGGTCGTAGCGGTCGACTTCTCGTCGAGATACTTCAGCAACGCACCCGAGTACTCCGGGACCAGATCGATCGAACCGTCCTTCAACGCCGCGATGTAGACCTCTCGGCTTCCGATGTTGAACTGTTCCTTGACCTCCACACCGGCGGCCTGCAATGCCTGCGAATAGATGCTGCCGATCAGCTGACTCTCGGTGAAGTCGGCGGAACCGACGATGATCTGCGAACCCGAGGATCCGGTGTTGTCCCCTTCTGACGAGAGTGGATCGCCGCCGCCGCCGCAAGCGGACAGCGCAAGTACCGACGTGACTGCCAGGGCTGAGAGGATGATGTGCTTCTTCATGATGTTTCTCCTGATGTGATGATCGGCACCGAGCACACCTAGGTGGCGGCCGGTGCGGGGACGGTCGTGGCGACGGGTGAGGTGGATTTCGCGGCGGTGCGCCGCAGACCCGGCGACACGATGATTCGGCCGAGCCAGGCGAAGCTGAACTCGAGAACGATTGCGAGAACAGCGACAAGTATGGCACCGCCGGCCATTTCGCTGAAGTTTGCCGTCGCTCTGCCGTCAAGAATGAACCGGCCGAGCCCCTGAAGACCCAGATATGCGGCGATGGTGGCCGTCGAAATGATTTGCAGTGTCGAGCTTCTGACTCCGGAGACCATAAGGGGCAAGGCACACGGAAGTTGGACCCGGAGCAGGATCTGCCGCTTGGTAAAGCCCATTCCGCGGGCCGCGCCCACCGCGTCCGGGTCGGCGTTCTGAATGCCGGCGTACGTTCCGGTGAGTATCGGTGGAACCGCCAGTAGGACAAGCACAATGATGGTGGGCAGCACGTAGACGGTTTTCCCGGTGACGACCGGTGAGATGATCAGGAAGAGCAGCACCAGCAGCCCCAGCGACGGGAGCGCGCGCAAGGCATTCGCAAACCCGGCGATCAGCGCTTCACCTCTCCCCGTGTAGCCGATGACGATTCCGAGCGGGACCGCGATCGCCAAGGCGGCCAACAGCGCGACGGCCGAGTACAGCAGGTGGTAACCGATCTGAGTAGGGATACCGCCCGAACCCGTCCAGTTAGCCGGGTCGGTGAACCAGCCGAAGATGTTCACGAGGTGACCGTCCTTTGCCGCCAGGGGGTTGCAAGCTTGTTCAACCAGATGATCAAGCCGTCGAAAACGACCGCGAGCACGACACACAGGACGATGCCGGTGATGAGCGGAACGTACAGCCTGAGTTGAAACCCTTGCGTGAACAGCGAACCGAGCTGCGGGATACCAAGCAGGGCAGCCATAGTCACGATGCTGACGTTGGACACGACCGCAACCCGCAATCCCGCCGCGATGACTGGTACGGCGACGGGCAGTTCGACCAACAGTAGCCGCTGCCAGCCGCGATAACCCATTGCCTCTGCGGCGGCCACGGTGTCGTGCGGCACCGAGCTCAGCCCGTCAGCGACGACACGTACCAGCAGGGCCAGGGTGTAAAGCGTAAGCGCGACAACGATGTTGATTGGATCGAGGATCTTCGTGCCGAGAATGACCGGCAGTAGAATGAAGAGTGCCAGCGAAGGAATGGTGTACAGCAGACTCGTGGTTCCGACGATGGCCGCGTACCCGCGCCCCGATCGATGAGCCCACCACCCGAGCGGTAGCGCAAGGATGAGGCCGAGGATCGTCGGTGCCAGCGTGAGCCAGATGTGGCTGATCGTGAGGTCCACGATCCGATCGATATTGGACGAGATCCAGTTCATGCTGCCGGCCTCGATTCCTTGGCGCGCCTGATGGCGTCAATGACGTCGTGGTCGGTGGCGGTACCGATCAACACTCCCGACTCGTCGGTTACCACGCAGCGACCACTCGGACTCGACAGCGCCGAGTTGAGCAGGTCTCGTAGCGGATCGCCTCGATGAGCCCACGTGGCACAAAGGTTGACGTCACTGTCCTGCACGCAATCGCCGCGAACATTCGCGGTGTCGACCCAGCCGATCGGTGCGTTTTTCGCGTCGACCGCCAGGATCCACCGTCCGGACACCGTCGGAATCGTCGATACGGCTTGTCCCACAGTGATAGTCGGCTCATCCGTGAGCTTGAGAAGGTCGTCCGAGTTGTGGAATCCGAGCGCCCGATAGCCCCGCGCGGACCCGACGAAGTCGGCCACGAAAGCATCGTTCGGTGCTGCCAGCAGTTCGGCAGGAGTCGCCGCCTGGGCCAGAGTTCCGCCCTCACGTAGCACCGCGACCTGGTCACCCAGCTTGAGGGCTTCGTCGATGTCGTGCGTGACCATGACGATGGTCTTGGAGATGTCGGCCTGCAGCCGTAGAAACTCGTCCTGCAACTGATTCCGGACTATCGGGTCGACAGCACTGAACGGCTCGTCCATCAGCAGGAAGGGCGGATCCGTTGCCAGGGCACGCGCAACCCCCACTCGCTGCTGTTGACCGCCGGAGAGTTGCCACGGATACCGGCGGGCGAACTTCGCGTCGAGACCGACACGCTCCAGGAGTTCCATTGCTTTGGAACGGGTTTCCTTCTTGCCGCCGCCGAGCAGTCGCGGCAGGGCGGCCACATTGTCGACGACGGTGCGATGGGGAAACAGGCCGGCGTTCTGGATGACGTAGCCGATTCTCCGGCGCAGTGCGACCCTGTCGAGCGTCTGGGTGTCGACTCCGTCGAGTTCGATCGTGCCCGACGTCGGCTCGATCAGGCGGTTGATCATGCGCATCGAAGTCGTCTTTCCACATCCCGACGGGCCGACCAGCGTGGTGATCTTTCCGTTGGGTGCGTTAAGGGTCAGTTTGTCGACGGCGACGGTGCCGTCGGGATACACCTTGGAGACGTTGTCGAATGTGATCATGACTGTCTTTCTGGAAGGCTTGATTTCGGGGAACGACTCAGTTGGGCGGACACGCCCGCCGTTGCTGAGGCCAGCATTCGGCCGTATTGCGCCGCTTTCGATGCCGGGAGCCGGTAACTCGGAACGACGAGACTCAGAGCGCCGACGATTCGAGCCTCGGAGTACACCGGGCACGCGATCGCGGTGACGTCGGTCTCGACGCCGTGTTCGACGACGACATACCCGTCAGCGGGGACATCGCCGCGGAGCGCGTGTCCCGCTGCCGACGTGTCGAGGGGAACGGTTCGACCGACCCAACTGGTGTGCCGGACCGAGTGCGTTCCCTCGGTGATGCCGATATACAGCGCGGTGTCCCGGTGCCCTTCGACGCTGAGGTAGACGGACTCCCCCGTCTCGGACACGAGCTTCTCCATCGCCGGTCTGGCGAGGTCGATCAATGACTCGTTGCTGAGCGCCTGTGCGCCGAGTTGGATGAGGCGACTTCCGGGCCGGTAGGTGCCCAACTCTTCCTTGCTGACGAAACCGGTGGTTTCGAGCGTGCGCAGAAGCCGAAGCGCCGTGCTGGGCGGCAGGTCGCAATCCCTCGCACTGTCGGCAAGATTCGCGCCGCCGCGATCGCAGATGGTCGCGAGCAAGGCAAGTGCTCGTTCCACAGTCCGGGTGGACGGCTCGGCCACCATGACCTCCTCTCGTCGGGACGGAATCTA
>JBEVHG010000122.1:0-6218 GCA_040511335.1 Mycobacterium sp.
CGCGGTGCGCCGCACCCCGGTGCTGCTCGACGGCATGGTGGTGACCGCGGCGGCGTTGGTGGCCGAACGGCTGGCACCAGGCGCCCGGCAATGGTGGCAGGCCGGTCACCGGTCCACCGAGCCCGCGCACGCGTTGGCGCTGGCGGCCCTAGAGCTGGAGCCGATCGTCGAGCTGCGGATGCGGCTGGGCGAGGGCACCGGCGCCGCGGTCGCGCTGCCGCTGGTGCGGGCGGCGGTGGCCGTACTCTCGTCGATGGCCACGTTCGACGAGGCCGGCATTTCGTCGTGATCCGTTCGGTCACCGGGGCATTCGCGTTCGGCACCGTGCTTCCGATGCCGTCCGGCCGGACCGCCGATCTCGGGCGGGGAGTGCTGACCGCTCTGCCGGTCGTCGGTGTCGCCCTGGGCGCGCTGGCCGCCGCGGTGCTGTGGGTGGGGTCGAGCGCCTTCGGGGTGGGCAGTCCGCTGGCCGGGGTGCTGGCGGTCACCACGCTGCTGATCGCCACCCGCGGGCTGCATATCGACGGACTGGCCGACACCGCCGACGGCCTGGGCTGCTACGGACCGCCGCAACGGGCGCTGGAGGTGATGCGCGACGGATCGGCGGGCCCCTTCGGAGTCGCCGCCGTGGTGGTGGCGATCCTGACGCAGGCGCTGGCGTTCGCAGAATCCGGCGCACTCGCGGTGATCGCCGCGGTGACCGCAGGCCGGGTGGCCGCGGTGCTGGCCTGCCGCCGCTCGGTGCCGGCCGCGGCCGACAGCACGCTGGCCGCCCGGGTAGCGGGTACCCAACCGGTCCTGGTGGTGGCGTGCTGGGTGGTCGCGGTGGCGGCGCTGGCGGTGCTGGCCGGGCCGCGGCCCTGGCAGGGACCGCTGGCGGTGCTGGTGGCGGTGGCCTGCGGCGCGGCCCTGGTCGCGCACTGTGTACGACGGTTCGGCGGAATCACCGGCGACGTCCTGGGCGCGGCGATCGAGGTGACGACGACGGTGGCCGCCGTCGGCCTGGCGATCAGCTGAGCCGGGCCATCCAGCCGTGCGTATCGGCGAAGGTGCCACGCTGGATCCCGGTCAGCGTGTCGCGCAGCGCCATGGTGACCTCGCCCGGCTCACCGTCGGCGATCGTGAACTCACCGTCGCCATACTTGACGTTAGCGACCGGTGTGATGACCGCCGCGGTACCGCAGGCGAACACCTCGGTGATCTCTCCCGCGGCGACCTTCTTCTGCCATTCCTCGACGTCTATTTTGCGTTCCTCGACGGCGAAGCCGGCGTCGGTTGCCAACTGCAGCAACGAATCCCGCGTAACACCGGGCAGGATCGATCCGCTCAGCTCCGGGGTGACCAGCCGGGCCGAACCACCGCTGCCGAACACGAAGAACAGGTTCATCCCGCCCATCTCTTCGACGTAGCGGCGCTCGGTGGCGTCCAGCCACACCACCTGGTCGCAACCGTTCTCTGCTGCCTGGGCCTGAGCCAACAGCGAGGCGGCGTAGTTGCCGCCGAACTTCGCGGCGCCGGTGCCGCCGGGGCATGCGCGGACGTATTCCGTCGACAACCAGACGCTCACCGGCTTGATGCCGCCCTTGAAATACGCCCCCACCGGCGACGCGATCACCAGGTAGCGGTATTCGGTGGCGGGCCGTACCCCCAGTCCGGGTTCGGTGGCGAACACGTAGGGCCGCAGGTAGAGCGACTCTTCGCCACCGGCGGGCGGCACCCAGGGTTCGTCGACGGCGATCAGCGCGCGCAGCGACTCGATGAACACCTCGTCGGGCAGCTCGGGGATCGCCAGCCGGCGCGCCGAAGATCGCAGCCGGGCGGCGTTGGCCTCCGGCCGGAACGACACGATGGAGCCGTCCGCCCAGCGGTAAGCCTTGAGGCCCTCGAAGACTTCCTGCGCGTAGTGCAGCACGATCGCCGACGGGTCGAGTTCGATGGGGCCGTACGGGATCACCCGCGCGTCGTGCCAGCCTTTGCCGACCGCATAGTCGATCGACACCATATGGTCGGTGTGGTACTGACCGAACGGCGGGTCGGACAGGATCGATGCGCGTACCTCGTCGCTCACCGGGTTCGGGTTGCGCTGAACCGTGAACTCGAGGTGGCCGTCTGTCATGTGGCGATTGTATCCCCGCACGCTAACGGGTTTTTGCCTCCACAAACGGCGGGCGGACCACCTCGCACTCCACTGCGCGCCCGCGGACGTCGACTGAAACGTGGTGACCATCGGGGATTTCGCGTTCGGTGTCCAGCAACGCAAGCGCAATCCCGACTTTCAAAGTCGGAGAAAAGGTTCCCGATGTAGTCACCCCGACCGGGGTGGACTCGTCGAGCACGGTCAGGTCCGGCCGCAGCACCCCCCGGCCGACGGCACGCAGGCCGTGCAGCAGCCGTCGCGGGCCTCCTTCCTTTTCGGCGAGCAGCGCGTCGCGTCCCCAGAACGTGTCCTTTTTCCATCCGATGGCCCAGCCGCAGCGGGCCTGCAGCGGCGAGATGTCGGGTGACAGTTCGTGGCCGTGCAGCGGATATCCCATCTCGGTGCGTAGCGTGTCGCGGGCGCCCAGCCCGGCGAGTTCGCCGCCGGCGCCGCCGACGCCGTCGACCAGCGCGTCGAACACCACCGACGCCGCATCCCACGGCGGCAGCAGTTCGTAGCCGTGCTCGCCGGTGTAGCCGGTGCGGCACACCCGCACCGGGACACCGGAGAATTCCGCGTCCACGTAGCCCATGTAGTCCATGTCCGTGGGCAGCCCCAGTCCGCCGAGGACCTCGGCGGATTTCGGTCCCTGCACGGCGAGCACGGCGTACGAGCGGTGCTCGTCGGTGATGGACAGGCCGGCCGGGGCGCGCTGTTGCAGCGCGGCGACCACCGCGGCGGTGTTGGCGGCGTTGGGCACCAGGAAGATTTCGTCGTCGGAAACGTAGTAGGCGATCAGGTCGTCGATGACCCCGCCGGAATCGGTGCAGCACAACGTGTATTGCGCCTTGCCGGGCCCGATGCGGCCCAGGTCGTTGGTGAGCGCGGAGTTGACGTAGTCGGCGGCACCGGGTCCCCGCACCAGCGCCTTGCCGAGGTGGCTCACGTCGAAGAGGCCCACCGCGCTGCGCGTTGCGGTGTGCTCGCTCACCGTGCCCGCGTAGGACACCGGCATCAGCCAGCCCCCGAATTCGGCGAAACTCGCGCCGAGTTGACGATGACGCTCTTCGAGGGGGCCATGCAGTACATCGCTCACGCCGAACCACCCTAATCGGAGCATCGGCGCTGGCAGACTCGGGTAGGTGGTCGATCTCGACGCGCTGGAAGCCGCCGGAATCGCCAACGCGCGAGAACGAGTGGGCTTGATCGAGTACTTGGACGGGCTCGGGTTCACCGCCGAGGAGATGGTCGAAGCCGAGCGCCGCGGGCGTCTGTTCGGGCTTGCCGGTGACGCCATCAGACGGTCCGGGCGACCGACCTACAGCCTGCGGACCGCTGCCGAGGTACTCGGGCTGCCGCTCGACGACGTCACACGTTTCTGGTCCACGCTTGGCTTGTCCACTACCGGCCCTGATCATGTAGCGCTGAGCCAGGCGGATGTCGACGCCCTGGCGACCTGCGGCGCGATGAAGGCGCAGATGGGCGACGACGGCGGCTTATTGCGAGTCATCGGCGCCGCCATGGCCCGGCTGGCGGAGGCCGAAACGACACTACTCCGAACCAGTCGGCCCTACTTCTGGATCACCCTCAGCCACGACGAACTCACCACCGCACGGGCATGGCGCGAAGTGGCCGAATTGATTCCCCGCATCGGGGCGATGCTCGACGTCGTTCATCGCCATCAGACGACACGCCCGCGCCTTTTCGAGAGCGTCACCCCTAATCCGTCCGAGAGCGTGACGTGCGGCGTCGGCTTTGCGGATCTGTCGGGATTCACCGCGCTGACCCACGTGCTGTCCCCCGCGGAGTTGTCGACCCTGCTCAACGGCTTCAGCGCCGCCGTCACCGACGTGGTGCACGCCGACGACGGTCGGCTGGTGAAGTTCATCGGCGACGCGGTGATGTGGGTTAGTTCGACGCCGGAGCGTCTGGTGCAGACGGCCGCCGACCTCGTCGAGGACCCACGGACGCGGGAAGCCGGGCTACAGGTCCGGGCGGGGCTCAGCTACGGTCCCGTCCTCGCCATCGGCGGCGACTACTTCGGCGATGCGGTGAACTTGGCTGCCCGATTCGTGTCTGCCGCGTCGCCCGGGCAGATCCTTGCCGCGTCCGATGTCCGCGACGCGCTGCCGGACTGGCCCGCGACACCGCAGGATCCGTTGACACTCAAGGGGTTCGACGAACCGGTGACGGCCTACGATATGAGCCGCGGAGCCGGTAGCTAGGGTGGACGCTCGTGAGCACCGCGAATCCCGGCTATCAAGCCCCCAGCGTCACCGTCAGCTCATCCCTGCCCACCCGCGGCGTCGGTGACGCCGTGCTGATCGTCCCGGTGATCAGTGACGATGACACCCCGAAGGTGCTGGCGGCCGAGCCCTACCTGGATGCCGAGGCCGTCGACGAGATCGAGGCGGGACTGCGCGCGCTGGGCGCGACCGGCGGCGCGGAGCAACTACACCGGCTGCCGGTGGCGGCGCTGCCGGTCGCCAGCGTGCTTGCCGTCGGCCTGGGCGCCCCCCGCGACGAGTGGCCGCCGGATTTGATCCGTCGCGCTGCCGGGGTGGCCGCACGCTCGCTCGACAAGGTCGAGTCCGTCGTCACCACACTGTCGGCCCTCGACTTCGCGGCCGCCGTGGTCGAGGGCCTCATCCTGGGCGCCTACCGGTTCAACGAATTCCGCAGCGACAAGACGGCGCCGAAGGACGCGGGCCTGCGCAAGATCACGGTGCTGCCCGGACCCGCGGTGTCCGCCCGCGCGGCGAAGTCGGAAGTCGAGCGGGCGGCCGCGGTGGCCGCGGCGGTGGCCACCGCCCGTGATTTCGTCAACACTCCGCCCAGTCACCTGTTTCCCGCCGAATTCGCCGAGCGTGCAAAGGCTTTGGGTAAATCCGCGGGACTCGAGGTCGAGGTGCTCGACAACAAGGACCTGTCCCGCGACGGGTACGGCGGGGTGATCGGCGTCGGCAAGGGCTCGTCACGCCCGCCGCGGCTGGTCCGGCTGGCACACCGCGGCTCGAAGCTGGCGAAGAACCCGAAGAAGGCCAAGAAGGTGGCGCTGGTGGGCAAGGGCGTCACGTTCGACACCGGCGGCATCTCGATCAAGCCGGCCGCCAACATGCATCACATGACCTCCGACATGGGTGGCGCCGCCGCCGTCATCGCCACCGTGGTGCTGGCCGCCAAGCAGGAGTTGCCGATCGACGTGATCGCCACCGTGCCGATGGCCGAGAATATGCCGTCGTCCACCGCGCAGCGTCCCGGCGATGTGCTCACCCAGTACGGCGGCATCACCGTCGAGGTGCTCAACACCGACGCGGAGGGCCGGTTGATCCTGGCCGACGCGATCGTCCGGGCCTGCGAAGACAAGCCCGACTACCTGATCGAAACGTCGACGCTGACCGGCGCTCAGACCGTGGCGCTCGGGGCCCGCACGCCCGGCGTGATGGGCAGCGACGAGTTCAGGGACCGCGTCGCCGAGATCTCCCAAGCCGTCGGCGAGAACGGCTGGCCGATGCCGCTGCCCGAAGAATTGAAAGATGAACTCAAGTCCTCTGTCGCCGACCTCGCCAACGTCAGCGGCTCCCGCTATGCAGGCATGCTGGTCGCAGGCACGTACCTGCGCGAGTTCGTCGCCGACGGCGTGCAGTGGGCGCACATCGACATCGCAGGCCCCGCCTACAACACCGGCGGGCCATGGGGCTACACGGGTAAGGGCGGCACCGGTGTGCCGACCCGCACCATGTTCGCGGTCCTAGAAGATATCGCCGCGAGCGGCAGAGGTAGATGTCGCCGGCCGAGCGGCTCCGGCTGATGTCGCCGCCGAGCGGCTCCGGGGGCTACATCACGCTCGCGCGCGCCGAACTGCGCATCGCCTGCGGCAGAAGGCGTGCGACGCCGTACACGAAAAAGGCCTCCGGCGTCACGGGACGGATCGGCTTGTTCTTCTTGACGGCCGACACAATCGCCTTGGCCACCTTCTCCGGGCCATAGCGGCGGGCGGCGAACGCCTTCTCGATCTGGGCGCGACGCGCCTCGACTTTGGCTTGCTTTCCGGCAGGCACATCGAACCGCGTGGTGTGCA
>JBEVHG010000123.1:0-11715 GCA_040511335.1 Mycobacterium sp.
GGACCGCGGCAGGCCGGGACGTTCGCCGGTTACGGCGTGGACGTGCGGGTCGCGCTGTCATCGGACGGCGGCGTGCCGGGCGAATTGCCGCTCTGCGCGCTGATCACCGGCTGGGTCCGGGGGCAGGCCAAACCGCAAGCAGACGCCGAGGTGCGGGTATACGCCGACGACCACGGTGTCGACGCGGCGGTGAGCAGGGGCCTGCGGCTGCGCGCGGAGATCGAGGAGGCCGCCGACCCCGTCGGTGTGCTCATCGTCGCCGACGGTGCGCACACCCTTACCCCTCCGGCGCCGGGCGGCTACGACCCGGACTCGATCCCCGTCCAGCAGGCCCTCGACGAAGCGCTGGCCGGTGGCGACGCCTCCGCACTGACCCGGCTGCCCAACACCATCGTTGGCAGGGTGGCCTACCAGGTCCTGGCCGGACTGGCCGAGCCGGCGCCGCGGTCGGCCAAGGAGCTCTATCGCGGCGCGCCCTACGGCGTCGGCTATTTCGTCGGCGTCTGGCAGCCGTAACGCCATGCGAGCCCTCGCGATTATCGGACCGACCGGCACCGGGAAGTCCGCGCTGGCGCTGGCGGTGGCCGAGCGGGTCGGCGGCGAGATTGTGAATGCCGACGCCATGCAGCTCTACCGCGGCATGGACATCGGAACCGCGAAGCTGACCCCCGCCGAGCGCCGCGGCGTGCCCCATCACCAGCTCGACGTTCTAGACGTGACCGAGACCGCGACCGTCGCCCGCTACCAACAAGCCGCCGCCGACGACATCGAGGCCATCGCCGTGCGCGGCGCGGTGCCCATCGTGGTGGGCGGGTCGATGATGTACATACAGTCGCTGCTGGACGAATGGGCATTCCCGGCCACCGACCCGGTCGTCCGCACCAAATGGGAGCAACGACTCGCCGAGGTCGGCGCGGTTGGCCTGCATAGGGCGCTGGCGCGGATTGATGGCGCCGCCGCGTCTTCCATCCTGCCCACCGACGGCCGGCGCATCGTGCGGGCGCTGGAGGTGGTGGAGCTGACCGGGCAGCCGTTCGCGGCGTCGGCCCCGGCGATCGGCGCTCCGCGCTGGGACACCGCGATCATTGGATTGGATACCGACACTGCTGCTCTTGACGAACGGCTGGCCGCGCGCACCGACAAGATGTTCGCCGACGGCCTGGTCGGCGAGGTGAGCACGCTGCTGGACCGCGGGCTGCGCGACGGCGTCACCGCGTCGCGGGCGCTGGGCTACGCGCAGGTGATCGCCGCGCTGGACGCCGGCGGGGGAGACGAGGCGCTGGCCGCGGCGCGCGAGCGCACGTTCATCGGCACCCGCCGCTACGTACGCCGGCAGCGGTCGTGGTTCCGCCGGGATCACCGCATTGTCTGGCTCGACGGTGCCGGTTCGAATAACGTCGAGGACACGCTGCGGGTATGGCGACACGTATCCTGATCAGGTGATGTTCGCCAAGGGCCACGGCACGCAGAACGACTTCGTGCTGCTGCCCGACCCCGAGGCCCGGCTGACGTTGGCACCTGCCGCCGTCGCCGCACTGTGCGACCGTCGCCGGGGTCTGGGCGCCGACGGGGTGCTGCGGGTGACGACCGCCGGGGCGGCGCAGGCCGCAGGCGTTTTCGACCGGCTGCCCGAAGGGCTGACGGCCGGCGACTGGTACATGGACTACCGCAACGCCGACGGGTCGACCGCGCAGATGTGCGGCAACGGTGTGCGGGTGTTTGCGCACTACCTGCGGGCCAGCGGACTGGAGGCCCGCGACGAGTTCGTCGTCGGCTCGCTGGCCGGCCCGCGCCCGGTCGTGCTGCACGGCTGGGACGCCACCACGGCGGACGTCACCGTCGAAATGGGGAAAACCAACCAGCTCGGCACCGGCGAGGCGATCGTGGGCGGGCGGCCGTTCGCGGGGTTGGCGATCGACGTCGGTAACCCGCACCTGGCCTGCGTCGACGCCGACCTGACCGCCGACCAACTCGCCGCCCTCGACGTCGCGGCGCCCGTGCAGTTCGATGCCGACCAGTTTCCCGAGGGCGTCAATATCGAGGTGCTCACCGCGCCGCACGGCGGGGCGGTGTCGATGCGGGTACACGAGCGGGGTGTCGGCGAAACCCGTTCCTGCGGCACCGGAACCGTGGCCGCCGCCGTCGCCGCCCTGGCTTTCACCGGCGCCAAGACCGGGTCTCTGCGGGTGTGCATCCCCGGCGGCGAGGTCACCGTCACGGTCACCGACGCCAGCAGCTACCTCCGCGGGCCGTCGGTATTGGTGGCGCGCGGCGAACTATCCGAGGAATGGTGGCATGCGCAGCAGCGTTAATTCGGATGCACCACCCAGCGGCGGCGTGCAAACCTGTGATTGCCTATGACTTATCCCAAATTTCCGATCAACGACACACCCAGTGCGGGTGAGCTGGCCCTCGAAGACCGCTCGGCGCTGCGCCGGGTTGCCGGGCTGTCCACCGAGCTTGCCGACATCTCCGAGGTCGAGTACCGGCAGCTGCGCCTGGAACGCGTTGTGCTCGTCGGCGTGTGGACCGAGGGCAGCGCCGCCGACGCGCAGGCCAGCATGGCCGAGCTGGCCGCGCTGGCCGAGACCGCGGGCTCTGAGGTACTCGAAGGCCTGATCCAGCGCCGCGACAAGCCCGACCCGTCGACCTACATCGGGTCCGGCAAGGCGCAGGAGTTGCGCGAGGTTGTCCTGGCCACCGGCGCCGACACCGTCATCTGCGACGGCGAACTGAGCCCAGCCCAGCTCACCGCGCTGGAGAAGGCGGTCAAGGTCAAGGTCGTCGACCGCACCGCGCTGATCCTCGATATCTTCGCCCAGCACGCCACCAGCCGCGAAGGTAAGGCGCAGGTGACGCTGGCGCAGATGGAATACATGCTGCCGAGGCTGCGCGGTTGGGGTGAGTCGATGTCGCGGCAGGCCGGTGGACGTGCCGGCGGCAGCGGCGGTGGCGTGGGTCTGCGCGGTCCCGGCGAGACGAAGATCGAGACCGACCGCCGTCGCATCCGCGAGCGAATGGCCAAGCTGCGCCGCGACATCAAGGGCATGAAGCAGGTCCGCGACACCCAGCGCAGGCGCCGGCTGGCTAGTGACGTGGCGTCGATCGCGATCGTCGGCTACACCAATGCGGGCAAGTCCAGCCTGCTCAACGCGCTGACCGGGGCCGGTGTGCTGGTCGAGAACGCGTTGTTCGCCACACTGGAACCCACTACTCGCCGTGGGGAATTCGACGACGGACGGCCGTTCGTGCTGACCGACACCGTCGGGTTCGTGCGGCATCTGCCCACCCAGCTGATCGAGGCGTTCCGCTCGACGCTGGAAGAGGTGGTCGACGCCGACCTGCTGGTGCACGTGGTGGATGGCTCCGACGTCAACCCGCTGGCCCAGATCAACGCGGTCCGCGAGGTGGTCCGCGACGTCATTGCCGATCACGATGGCCAGCCGACCCCGGAGTTGCTGGTAGTCAACAAGATTGATGCCGCAGGTGGTCTGGCGCTGGCCCAGCTGCGCCGTGCGCTGCCGGATGCGGTGTTCGTCTCCGCGCATACCGGCGAAGGCCTTGACAAGCTGCGGCAACGGATGGGTCAGCTGGTCGCCGAGACCGACACGATGGTCGACGTGACGATTCCCTACGACCGCGGGGATCTGGTGGCCCGCGTGCATGCCGACGGCCGGGTGGATGCCACCGAGCACAACGCAGACGGCACCAGGATCAAGGCGCGGGTGCCGATTCCGTTGGCCGCCAGCCTGCGCAAGTTCGCGACGTTCTAGCCGACCGCAATTCAGCTGCCGCGGTGCGGTCGGGACAACTGCCTATGTGCCCACCTACAAGCGACAAACGTGGGCGCCGGCGCACAGTGCCGGCTCGCGCGATGCTGAAATCCCGGTGCCCGGTACGACGTTGACGTATTTGTCGCTGATAGGTGGGCAAACTGCCCACCCCGATCCTTGGGGATCGGTTACCGAAACTAATCGACGTGGAAGACCTCGGCGGCCGGTGCCGCCATGAACCGTTGCGCCAGTTGCGCTTTCAGTTCGTCGAGGCGACGCGCGTGATCCGCGGTACGATCGGGGGCGCGGGCCAGATCGATGAACTCGTCGGTGACGAATCCATCGCGCAGCAGCAGTGTCACCGACGTGTCGGCAATGCTGACCTCGAACACGAAATCCTCGAGCAGCCGGCCGCGATCGGGCCGCACCAGGGACCGATCAACCGTGTAGCGGCCGTCGGTGACCGCGCGGGTCACGGCCTCAAAACCATCGCGCGCACCGGGCCCCCGAAAGGCGGTGCGGACCACCACCGATCGCCGCTGTGGCGCCTCTCCGGGGGAGAGGAGGTCGAACGCGCGCTGTATCGCTTTGAATGCGACCGCCACCCCGCCGGGCGAGCCCGGCCCGTGGTACTTGAGCAGGTCCTCGAACGAGAACGCGATGGTTTGTTCGAGTTCGGTCACCACGACGGTCTCTGTCATGACGTACTGAGGAACTTCCGAAGGTGCTCGTTGACCACGTCGGGCTGGTCCATAGCAACGAGGTGATTGGCATCGTCAACGAGCTCCACTTGTGCGTGCGGCAGCTGCTCCCGAAACCGGCGCGCCATCGTCGGACCGTCGTGCAGGGTCTCGTCGCGGCCGATGATCGCAAGCACAGGGATGCCGCTCGCCGCGAGCTGTTCGATGTTGCAGCGCGTCGGACGAGACTCGCGCGTATTCGCCCTGAAGTCCGTTATCCCCACGATGAGCTGCTGCACGATCGGCCGCCACGGGTCCGTGCGCAGGCTCGGTCTTGTCTTCTCCATCGCCATGGTGTCGACAAACGCCTCGGTCTTCGCACGCGTGGGGCGAACATTGGCGTGAGCATCGCCCTGAGAAGCCACCTGGCGTACAAGCTGCTCACGATGCCGGCGGGGCAGACCATTGCCAGCCGCTCGACGCGCTCCATTCGGGCCATCGCATAGTGCGTCGCCATCCAGCTACCCTTCGACGCGGCCACCAACGCACTGCGCTCGATGCCGAGCGCATCGAGGACCTCGTCGATCCACTCGACGATGCGCGCCGGCGAGGACAGGACGCGCGTTGCCACGCTCTTGTTCATATCGCCGACGGCATCCAGCATCCGCACATGGTGCGACACCGTCAGTGCGGGCAGCAGCGGCAGCCACATCGTCGAACTGATCGCCGCGCCGTGGAGCGCCACCAGTGGTGGCTTCGACGGGTCACCGGCGGTCAGCACATGGGTGGTGCCGAAGGACGTCTGGACGTCGGACTCCTCGACGGGCACCGGCGACAGTGCGATCGCCTCGTCGTACAGCCGGCAGTATTCCGCCCGCGCCGCGTCGGACTTGAACCCAGATTGACGTGCCGCCATGCCGTGACTATGGCACGAAATGCGGCGCGATCAGATACCGGCGGCGGCGGCAACTGGCTTTCGCGGTGGTGGTGGCTGCTGCTCGTCGTCCTTGCGCTGCTTGCACTGGGGTCGTGGATGGCGCTGCGGAATCGGGGACGTGGCGACGTGGCGCAGTTCGAGCAGCCGGATGAAGCTCAGTTTGGGACGCCGGACGATGCCAACGTCGAGCCCCTCAGTGCATATGCCCCCGCGACGGTTGGACAGCGACCGGCAAGCGGTCAGGATTACGGTCTGTCCGCCCGGTCGAGCGGATGGGGCTTCGGCACCGAGGCCGTCGTCGACACCGAGGGCGAGGACACGAAGACCAGGCCGATGAAACGCCTGCGGATGACGGCGACGGCGACGACGTCTACGTGCTTCAGGACGATCCCGACGCCGTTGACACCGCGCCCACCCGTATCGAGTCGGAGGCTGAGGAGGCGGTGGTTGTCGACGAGCCGGTGTCGGCGCGGATGTCGATCCATCTGCCGCTGGACGATCCCGACGAGGTGCCCGAGGGTTACCCGCTCAAGGCCGACACCAAGTTGGGCCTCTACTGGGCCCCCGATAGCGCGCTCTACGAAAGCGCACGCGCCGAACTTTGGCTCGCTAGTGAGGAATTCGCCCGCACCAATGGCTTCGAGCGGGCCGACGAGCCGCGACCTTAGATCTTGCGGATGACCGTGACGACCTTGCCGAGCACGGCGGCGTCGTTGCCGGGGATCGGGTCGAACGCCGGGTTGTGCGGCATCAGCCACACTTGTCCGCGGGTGCGCTTGAACGTCTTCACCGTCGCTTCGCCGTCGATCATCGCGGCCACGATATCGCCGTTGTCGGCCACGTTCTGCTGACGCACGACAACCCAGTCGCCGTCGCAGATGGCGGCGTCGACCATCGAATCGCCGACCACCTTGAGCAAGAACAGCGATCCCTCGCCGACGAGTTCGCGGGGTAGCGGAAAGACGTCCTCGACGGCCTCCTCGGCCAGGATCGGACCGCCGGCGGCAATCCGGCCCAGCACCGGAACGAAGGTCGGTTCGGGTAGCGCGTCGGACCCGGCGACGTCCGTTGTCACCACCGGCGAAACGGCGTCGTCGGCGGCGCGGACGTCGACGGCGCGCGGCCGATTGGGATCGCGCCGCAAGTAGCCCTTGCGTTCCAGGGTGCGCAGCTGGTGGGCCACCGACGAGGTTGACGTCAGGCCTACCGCGTCACCGATCTCGCGGATGCTCGGGGGATAGCCGCGACTGGAAACCGAGGCGCGGATGACGTCCAGAATGGTGCGCTGACGTTCGGTGAGTCCGGCGTCGCGTGCCCGGCGTCCGGAGTCGCTGCTGTCGCTCATGGCGCCGAATGTAGTCGCCACCGGTCCAATAATCAAACATGTGTTCGAGGCGTGTCGCCCTCTGGTGTGCTCGCGAACGTGCCGTGTCGACCGGCTCCCTGGACGAAGCGGCGGAATTCGTTGGCGATGGCGTCGGCCTCGTCCAGGCCGTCCTGTTCAAGGACGGAGGCCCGGTCCTCACGCAGACAGGTCTGCGGGAAAGTGCTGATATCGCGGGCGAGTTGTTGCGCCGCGGCCAGGGCCTCGCCCGCTGGAACGAGCCGGTTGACGAGTCCCATCTCGTGCGCCTCCTCGGCGCCGACCGGGCGTCCGGTGAGGATCATGTCCATCGCGCGCTGTGGGCCGATCCTCCGTTCAACACGACGATCTCGAATATCCCCGGATCGCCGAAGGCGCTGTACTGTCCCGGTGCGCGTGTGGTGTCCCGGCACCCGGTCAATGTGCTGATCGAGGGACTCGGCCTGAGTATCACGCTGCTCAGCTACCAGGACCGGCTCGACTTCGGCCTGACCGGCGACCGAGAACTGGTTCCCGACGTCTGGGACCTGAAGAACGACCTCGCGGCCGAGCTCGCCGAGTTGGCGGACGCCATCGGGGTGATAGCGCCGGCGAAGGCGAGTCCGCGCCGGTAGGAGCCGCCCGCCCACCTTCCCGACCGCGACTTGTCGGTGGGGTGCTCTACCGTTCGGATACAAATCGATCACATGTTCGGTTATCGAACAGATGAGCGACTATATTCGAACATAAGAGCGATTCGGCAGGGAAGGGGCGGACAGATGACGATCATCGACACTCGGCAGGTTCCCACGGCGCAGCGGGTTCGACCGCGGCCGACAGGCATCCGACGCACCAGCGCGCAGGCCCGGCGCCGACCAGGGCCCGCGCGTCCGCCCGGTGCGCCGCTGCGCTACCTCGGCGCCAGCATCGCGATGCCGCGTGGACCTCATCGTCCGCGTCCGGTCGGCCCGGTGATGACCGTCGTGCTGGCGTTGCTGGCCGCCGTGATCACGGTCTGGCTCGGGCTGGTGGCCCAGATCGGCGGGGTGGTCGGCACCTCGACTCCGGTTCCGGACCGGCTCGCGGTGATCCAGGTTCAGGCGGGAGAGACGTTGCAGCACGTCGCCGCGCGGGTGGCCCCGAACGCACCGGTCGGGCAAGTTGTCGAGCGGATCCGCGCACTCAACGCGTTGGATTCCGCGGCGTTGGATGCGGGTCAGACGTTGATAGCGCCCGTCGGCTGAAGCCGATTGACCATCGCGAAACCGTTTGGTGCACAAGCATGTTCGGGAATGGTCCGGCCGCACCGGTGTCGATCGTACGGGCGTTGGCCCAGCGAGGGATTACGCAGGTAGTCTCGGAGTCGTCTGGACCACCTGGTTGTCGGCGCGGCGAAGGAGCGGTGATGCACTGTCCGTTCTGCCGTCACCCCGATTCCCGGGTGGTCGATTCCCGCGAGACCGACGAAGGCCAGGCGATCCGGCGGCGCCGGTCGTGTCCGGAATGTGGCCGTCGGTTCACCACGGTGGAGACCGCGGTGCTCGCGGTCGTCAAGCGCAGCGGCGTCACCGAGCCGTTCAGCCGCGAGAAGGTGATCAGGGGAGTCCGCCGGGCGTGTCAGGGCCGGCAGGTCGACGACGACGCATTGAACCTGCTCGCTCAGCAGGTGGAGGACACCGTACGGGCGACGGGATCACCCGAGGTTCCCAGCCATGAGGTGGGGCTGGCCATCCTGGGGCCGCTGCGTGACCTCGACGAGGTCGCCTACCTGCGCTTCGCCTCGGTCTATCGATCGTTCTCGTCCGCCGATGATTTCGAAAGGGAGATCGAGGCGCTACGGGCACACCGCGAGTCCCCGCAGCCCACCACGGGCTGACCGCCCGCGCGCATTAGTCGATCTGCGTCGTCCCGTCGCTCACCACCCGCCCGGCGACATGCACCCAGCCTTCCGGGCTCCACCGGGTATAGATGACCGACCCCTTGCCCTGCACAATGGTCAAGTCGCGACTCAGGTACTCGGTGATGCGCACCGCGGCGGCCCCGGTGGCCTCGTCCTCCGGGACGCCCAGAATTGCCGCGAACATCCTCGCGCGCAGCACGCCCTGGTCCCGGTCGGTCCACGACCACAGGTAATGCTGAATGTCGTCGGGGTATTCCGCCGGATCCGCGGCGGCCAGATCGTCGGTGGAGGCCAGATCGTGAATGGCGAGCTCGGGCGCCCATTTCGCGCGGGCCCTGATCGCGGTCAGGTCGCCGTCATAGCTGACCTGCACGATGCCGGCGGGCACCCGCAGGGTGTGGATGGGAATCCCCTTTTCGCGCAGCCACCAGGAGATCCCCACGGTCGGGTGCCCCGCGAAGGGCAGCTCGGTGGCCGGGGTGTAGATGCGGGCATGCGCGGTGCTGGCGCCTTGCTCCGGCACGTCGACGAAAACCGTTTCGCTGTAACCCAATTCGGTGGCTATCCGCTGGCGATCGGCGGGGTCGACCGCGCTGGCGTCGACCACGCCGAGTGGGTTGCCGAACTTGCCGTCGGGATCGGTGAAAACGCGAAGCACTGTCACGTCGATAGCCATGTGCCCGATGCTACGACGTCTTGGTCAGGCGGCGATCAGGTGGCGCTGCGTTCGTCGCTGCCCATGGCGTCGAGCACCGCGACGCGGGTGCCGATCGATCCGGAGATCGCACCTTCGCTGATGCCGGTACGCAGCAGATTGCGCAGCAAATCCTGGTCGTAGGCGGCCGGCTCGGTGGAGTCGATGAACTGCTCGACGACTTCGACGAAGCGGTCCGGATCGTCATGGAACGGGAAGTGGCCCGAACCCTCGACGACTTCGAGGCGGGATCCGGGCATCGCCGCATGTGCCATCCGCGCATGGCTGAACGGGATCACCGAATCCTGGGTTCCCCAGATCAATTGCACGGGAACGGATTCGGTCAAATAACATCGGTCCAGCATGGTGACGACCTGGCCGCGCCAGTCCACGACGGCCCGCAACGTCCGGGCGAACGCCGACGACGCGGTCGGCTCGGGCAGATCGGCCAGGATGCGCAACACGTCGGGGAGATCGCGGCCCAAGCCGGTGGACCCGAATACCGCGCCGGCCACCCGGCCCACCAGCTGCAGCGTCGGCAGCACCAACGGCAGGCGCAAGAGTGCCAGGGCCGCGCTGCCCATCGGCAACGAGGCAATACGCAGGGCCACGTTGACGTCCTTGGTCACCCCGCCGGCGCTGACCATGATCAGCCGGTCGACCAGTTGCGGGAACTGATACGTGAACTGCATGCTCACCCCGGCACCGAGTGAATGCCCGATCACGGTGACGCGGTCGATGTCGAGCACACTGAGCAGGTCCCGCATGCCGTTGGCGTATGCGGCGACGGAGTAGTCGGCTCGTGGTTTGTCGGATTTGCCGTGGCCCAGCAGGTCGGGGGCGATGACGGTGAATCGCTGGGCCAGCTTGGTCTGCACGGTGCTCCACGTAGTCGAGTTATCGCCGATTCCGTGGATCAGCAGGATCGCCGGACCGCTTCCGGCCACCCGGAACGCACGCCGGTATCCGTGGATGGTGCGGAACTCAAGCGACGGTGTCAGTTCGCGCACGGGGCGCAGGTTGGGCTTTCGCTGCGTCATTTCGCCAACTTCGTTGTCGGGGACTGCTAGCTGCTGTCTTCGCCTTCTTGGAAGCCTTCTTTGAACTTGTCGCCGGCCTGTTGTGCGAGGAACCGTTCGAACTCGGCGCCGAGTTCGTCACCGCTGGGCAGATCTTCGTCGCGCGCCAGCAGAGATCGGTTCTCCTGAGCGGCAACAAACGCATCGTACTGGCGCTCCAGTGCCGTCACCACTTGAGCGACTTCGCTACTGGCCTCGACTTGCTCGTTGATCTTGGCCTGCACCTCCGCGCCCGCTTCGTCCAGGGCGGTCAGCGGGATCTGCAGCGAGCCGCTCTTGGCGACCTCGGCGAGCAGCGCCTCGGCGGCCGGCGGGTAGTCCGTCTGGGCCAGATAGTGCGGCACATGCACAGTGAACCCGACGACCTCGTGGCCGTGCTGGGCCATCCGGAATTCCAGCAGATTGGACACGCTGCCCGGAACCTGAACCTCGCCCACCCACGCCTGGTGATCGGCGATCAGCTCCTTGTCATTGGAGTGCGCGGTCAACGTCACCGGGCGGGTGTGCGGCACTGCCATCGGAATCGTGCCCAGACCGATGACCCGCCGAACGCCGAGCCGCTCGGCCAGCAGCCGCACCGCCGTGATGAACCTTTCCCACCGCAGGTCGGGCTCCATGCCGGCGAGCAGCAGGAACGGTGTCCCCACACTGTCGTGCAGCGCGTACAGGTTGAGTTCGGGATCCTCGTAGTGGGTGAAGTGGTCGGTCTTGAACGTCATCAGCGGCCGCCGCGACCGGTAGTCCAACAGTTCGTCGATGGCGAAAGACGCCACCAGCTCGGTATCCAGCGTGTTCTTGAGGTGCTCGGCGGCCAACCGGATGGCGTGCCCGGCGTCCGAGAAGCCCTCCAGAGCGTGGATCATCACCGGCCCGAGCCCGTCCGACGAGGACAGTTGGGGTGCCGGAAACTCCAACTCGTACATGCCGGTCTGCTCGGGCTGGTAGTTCTGCTCCTGGTTATCGGCCATCGGCCTCGCCTCCTCGTGAGACCCAGTGTCCCGCATTTGACGTCCTCCCCACGGCTGAAGCCGGGGGATTCCAACCTGGTCACGCTGCGGTGTGGGGTTGGAGCAGTAATTCCTCGCGGTTTCCTGCTGGTTCCTGCTTCGATGACACAACCCAGCCCGAGGGCTGGGAAGAGTCTTCACAGGCGGTGACCGCAAGCCCTGCGGCCAGGATGCATTTCGCCGCGTTGACGTCCGCGTGCTCGCGATGTGAGCAGTGGGTGCACCGGAATACCGCTTGGCTCTCACGGGATTTCGGGTCCACCTGCCCGCACTGCGAACAGCGTTGCGACGTGTACTGCGGCG
>JBEVHG010000124.1:0-6521 GCA_040511335.1 Mycobacterium sp.
AGCAGTTCGGGGTCTTCCGCCCACCAGGGCTCGCGATCGTCCTCCATAGCACCGCCCTTTCTGGCCCGTCATCATTTGATGACATCTCGGAGCAGCATGCCTTGACCCGGCGACAACCCGCCGCGGGTCAGCCCGGCGGCACTCCCGCGTGCGAGGCGCCGCAGATGAACACCGCCAGCCGGGCAGGGGCGTCGCCGGGGTTCTTCCACCGATGCCGGGTGCCGTTCTGGACCCAGGTGTCTCCCGGATGCAGCGTCACCTTCGCCCCGTCGTCGAGTCCCAGTACGAGCGAACCCTCCACCACCCCGAAGACAATCGTGTCGGTGGTGTGCATGCCGGGATCAGACGGTTCGAAATACCCCCACAGCCCTGGCAGGCAGCGTGGCGACCAATTCGCCTGCTGGCTTTAGTCCCGCGAGGCGGCGCGGAGCAGGCGCAGCTGTCCGATCTCGGCGAAGTTCTTGGTGAGCTCGATATTCACCCACAGCGCGGTGTGTGCCACGGTGTAGCCGCTACCGGACCCCCACGGAAACGACGACGGCTGCGCCAGGTCGTTGTCGGCCAGACCGGTCAGCAACTCTCGCCACTGCACGGCCAAGGCGCGAAGGTCGGCAACCGCCGCGGCCCCGCTGCCCGCCCAGGTGACGTCGGCGCGCTCGCGCGGTGTGCGGCCGCTAAGATGGTCAATCGTCGCCGACCACCACCAAATGATGTGCCAGGTGAGCCAGCCGATCGTCGGCACCGGCAGCGGATCGGGTTCGGTGTCGGACCAGTCCGACTTCCACACCCCTGACGAGTCGGGTCGCACCGTCCAGCTCAGCGGCGCTGGCTGCCAAAGAAAGTCTTCGTCGACGAGTGCGGACAGGTGAAGCTCGCCCAGCGCCCAGGCGAGGTCGAACTGCCACAGAGACTCGTCCGTCATGGCTGGCGCTGCACCAACAGTGTCTGCGCGCAGGTTCCGATAAACCCTTGCCGGTCAAAGATTTCCGCGGTCGTCACACCGATACCGTCGGGGCCGATCGACCCGCGGGCCCGCAGCGCGAAGTCCGGCCCGGTTGGTAGCCGGTGTAGGTGCACCACGGTGTCGGTGTTCACGAAAATGAACTGTTGAGGATCCAGTGTGGCGCCGGCGCCATTGGCGCAATCGACCACCAGCGCAAGTCGCTGCAGGTCAGTCATCTCCTCGTTGTCGACCAAGTGGTCCAGCGGGCCGAGCCACACCACCGATGCCCCACCCTCGAGGGTCCGCTGCCTGCGCCAGCTCACAGCTTCCAGATAACCCGGTGCGCCCTCCCAGCTATGCGGGACCGCTTCAGCCTCGCCCTCCACCAGCGGCGGATAACGGTCGCTGGCAACGTCGCTGGTGTCGCTGACGGCGAGCAGCCACGCTGTCACGCGGGCGACCGCCCGGTCGGGGCCGCCAGGACGCGCGGCCAGCATCTCGGCGGCCATCATCGAAATGCGGGAGCCCGGACGTTCCACCCACGCCCGCACCCGCACCGGCGCTACGGGTATCGCGCCCAGGATGTCCAGCGACAGCCGGCCGATGCGTAGCCCGGAACCGTCCGCGAGTTCCTCGATGAGCTTGGTCATTAGCGCCAACGGAGGCGAACCGTGCTGGATTTCGGGAGTCCAGTTGCTGCGCGTGTCGTCGGTGGATTCGAACACCTGGTAGCCGCCGGCAGAATCACCGGCTGGCAACCGACGGTAGTGGCAGCCGATCATGCAGCCGGCTCCGCGGCTGTGTGCAGCACCGTGTCGGCGTTGCCTTCGTCGGGGCTCTCGGGCCACCCCGGGTAGGGCGGCGGGGTGCCGCCGAAGACCGGGCAGTGCGCGTGGTGAGCGCACCAGTCGCACATTCGCGAGGGGTGGGGGCGGAAATCGCCTGTGGCCCCGGCGGATTGGATGGCCCGCCAGATCGCCATCAACGTCTTCTCGAATCGCAGCAGCTCGTCGAGATCGGGGGAGTAGTCCAGTACCTGGCCGTCGGCGAGGTACAGCAGGCGCAGCCGGGCGGGCAGCACGCCCCGCGACCGCAGCAGGGCAACGGCGTAGAACTTCATCTGGAACATCGCCTTGAACTCGGCCAGCGCGCGGGCCTCCGGCGGCGCCTTGCCGGTCTTGTAGTCGACGACCCGCAGCTCGCCGGTCGGCGCGACGTCGATGCGGTCGACGAACCCACGCAGCAGTGTGCCGTCGGCGAGTTCGACCTCGACGCGCTGTTCGCAGCCCTGCGGGTCGAAACGCCTCGGGTCCTCCAGCCGGTAGTAGCCCGACAGCAGCGCCCTGGCCTGTTCAACCAGCTCGGCCCGCAGTGCCGGTTCCATGTCGTCGGCCACCTCGGGCTGCGCCGCGACGACCCGCTCCCAGGCCGGGTCGACGAGCGTCATGGCGGTGTCGGGGTCGCGCTCGGGCGCCGGTAGTGCGTAGAGCTGCTCCAGCGCGGCATGCACGACCGATCCGCGCAGCTGTGCGCTCGACGTCGGCTCGGGCAGCCGGTCGATCGCACGGAAGCGGTAGAGCAGCGGGCATTGCTTGAAGTCGCTGGCCCTTGACGGTGACAGCGCCGGGCGCCGGGTGGGCGGGGCCGGCTCGTCGGTCATATCCGCAGCCTAGGACGCGACACCGACAACCCCGCGCACCGTTGACGGCGCGTCTACTGGCACGCTGGACAGCTGTGCCACGTACTGGTCCATTCGCCGTCGGTGATCGCGTTCAGCTAACCGACGCGAAGGGTCGGCACTACGCGATCGTGTTGGCTGCCGGCGGTGAGTTCCACACCCATCGCGGTGCGATCGCGCACGAGGGCGTGATCGGGCTACCGGAGGGCAGTGTGGTCAAGTCCACCAACGGCGACCCGTTTCTCGTGCTGCGGCCGCTGCTCGTCGACTACATCCTGTCGATGCCCCGTGGCGCGCAGGTGATCTATCCCAAGGACGCCGCCCAGATCGTGCACGAGGGCGATATCTTCCCGGGCGCCCGGGTGCTGGAGGCCGGCGCCGGTTCCGGGGCTCTGACGTGTTCGCTGCTGCGCGCCGTCGGCCGGGACGGTCGCGTGCTGTCCTACGAGCTGCGCGATGACCACGCCGACCGCGCGGCGCGGAACGTCACCACGTTCTTCGGTGAGCGTCCCGCCAACTGGGAGCTGGTGATCGCCGACGTCGCCGACTACGCCGGACCGGAAGTGGACCGGGTGGTGCTCGACATGTTGGCGCCGTGGGAGGTGCTCGACACGATCGCCGGCGCCCTGGTCGCCGGCGGGGTGCTAATCGCCTACGTCGCCACCGTGACCCAGTTGTCACGCACGGTGGAGGCACTGCGCGAACAGCAGTGCTGGACCGAACCGAGGGCGTGGGAGACCATCCAGCGCGGCTGGAACGTCGTCGGGCTTGCGGTGCGGCCGCAACACAGCATGCGCGGGCATACCGCCTTTTTGATCAGCGCGCGCAAATTGGCGCCGGGCGCCGTCACGCCGACACCGTTGCGCCGCAAGCGACTCAGCTCTTAGTCGTCGCTGCTGCGCCGCAGTCCGCGCCGAGTGGACAACAAGTCCATTTCCGGACGCGCGGCGACCATCCGTTCTGCAGCGTCGAGCACATCCACGACGTGGGCACGGTCGGCCGCCACGACGGCCAGCCCGACATTGGCGCGGCGGTGTTTCTCCTGCGAGCCGGTTTCGGCTGCCGAGACGGCGAATCTGCGTTGCAGTTCGGCGATCACCGGCCGGATCGCCGAGCGCTTCTGCTTGAGCGATCGCACGTCGCCGAGCAGAAGATCGAACTCCAGCCAGCCGATCCACATGTCCGCGCGCTCAACGGGTCGGCGTAGGGGAAGCCGCCCCGCCCAATTCCAGCAGCAGATCCGCGGTCTGCCGGGTCAGTTGCCAGCTACCACGCGCAACGGTGAACTCCATCGGGAAGGTGAAGTCGCCGCCGGCTTGCCGGTTCGGCGCCTTGACGGCGATGGTGGCGACCACGTTGCCCGGAGTCGCCGGGGCCCACGCGACGTCCGTGGCCTCGAAGGTCAACGGCATGAAGCCGCCGTCCTGGAGTGCCCGGCCGAACCTGTCGAGTGCCGCGGCATCGCCGGCGGTCGCGTGTTCGACCAGGCCCACCTTGTCCGCGCCGGGCACGGCGGGGTCCGCGAGCCGGTACAGCACGTCGGCCAGCGCAGTCGGCGGCGGTAGTGGCGCCGCCGGCGGAGGAGCGGCGACCGACGCGCTGCTGGGTGTCGTGGCCACCGGTGGCGGCGACGAGCCGCTGTCGCGGCTGCATGCGGCCAGCCCGATTACGCCCCAAAGCACGACAACGACCAACGGAATCACCGTTGATCGCCGTCGCACGATGGAATGAGTTAGCTGAATGCGCTCAGTACCGCCGTCGCCGACCCGCGGGACAGCTGCCAGCCGAAGCGGCCGCCTGGGACGAACGTGACGGGCTGGCTGCGGCCGCTGGCGCTGACAATCGCCGTCGCCGAGCCGTCCGGGTTGCAGACCGGGGGCTCAACATTGAACCGCACCGGAAGCGAACCAGACTCGTAGGCGTTCTTCAGCAGTCGATCGGCGGTCTTGCCCTCGATGATGCCGACGCCGTCCTCGACCAGATCGCTCTTGCCGTAGTGGAAGCCGACACCGGGGGCGGCCAGGCCATCGATCACTGCCGTCAACTGGCCCGCATCTGCGCAGGGCTGCGCGTGCGACACTGCGGGGGATGCAATGAACGTCACACCTGCCGCTGCACCGCCGACCATTGTGGCTGCTGCCACGCCGGTAACGAGGGTTTTCAGGGTCACGGCTGTCCTTTCAATCGGCCCAACTCACGTCAGAGGTTATCAGTGTTGCTGGTGTGTCGAATTCCTACACCGCACACTATGGCTGAATCGCCGGTAGCGTTGAAGTTGTTACTGCACCAATATTCGGTGCGGGAGGGAGCGCAACATGAGTGAGTCAGAGCGTTCTGAAGCCTACGGGACATCGATGTCCAGCGATGACGCCGCCGAGTTGGAAGAACTGCGGCGTGAGGCCGCGATCCTGCGCGAGCAGCTGGAGAATACGGTCGGTCCCCAGAGCGGACTGCGTAGCGCCCGTGATGTGCACCAGCTCGAGGCGAGGATCGACTCGCTGGCGGCCAGGAATTCCAAGCTCATGGAGACCCTCAAGGAGGCCCGTCAGCAGTTGCTGGCGCTGCGCGAGGAGGTCGACCGCCTCGGACAGCCGCCCAGCGGATATGGCGTGTTGCTGGGAACGCATGACGACGACACCGTCGATGTGTTCACCTCCGGCCGCAAGATGCGCCTGACCTGCTCGCCGAACATCGACGTGAAGGTGTTGAAGAAAGGCCAGACGGTGCGCCTCAACGAGGCGTTGACGGTGGTCGAGGCCGGCAACTTCGAATCGGTCGGCGAGATCAGCACGTTGCGCGAGATCCTGGCCGACGGCCACCGCGCGTTGGTGGTGGGTCACGCCGACGAGGAACGCATCGTGTGGCTGGCCGAGCCGCTGGTGGCGATCGAAGATCTGCCCGCTGAGGTCGTGGAGGCGCTCGAGGAGGATGAGCGCCCGCGCCGGTTGCGGCCCGGCGACTCGCTGCTGGTCGACACCAAAGCCGGTTATGCGTTCGAGCGCATCCCGAAGGCTGAGGTCGAGGACCTTGTCCTGGAAGAGGTTCCCGACGTCAGCTATCTGGACATCGGCGGCCTGAGTCGTCAGATCGAGCAGATCCGCGACGCTGTCGAGCTGCCGTTCCTGCACAAGGAGCTCTACCGCGAATACTCGCTGCGCCCGCCCAAGGGTGTGCTGCTTTACGGCCCGCCCGGCTGCGGCAAGACGCTGATCGCCAAGGCGGTAGCCAACTCGCTGGCCAAGAAGATGGCCGAGGTGCGCGGCGACGACTCCCGCGAGGCGAAGTCGTACTTCCTCAACATCAAGGGCCCCGAGCTGCTGAACAAGTTCGTCGGCGAGACCGAGCGCCACATCCGGCTGATCTTCCAGCGCGCCCGGGAGAAGGCGTCGGAAGGCACCCCGGTGATCGTGTTCTTCGACGAGATGGACTCGATCTTCCGTACCCGCGGCACCGGTGTCAGCTCGGACGTGGAGACCACGGTGGTCCCGCAGCTGCTGAGTGAGATCGACGGTGTGGAGGGCCTGGAGAACGTCATCGTGATCGGCGCCTCCAACCGCGAGGACATGATCGACCCGGCGATCCTGCGGCCCGGCCGCCTGGACGTCAAGATCAAGATTGAGCGGCCGGACGCCGAGTCGGCGCAGGACATCTTCTCCAAGTACCTTGTCGAGGCGCTGCCGGTGCACGCCGACGACCTCGCCGAGTTCGGCGGCGACCGCTTGGCCTGCCTCAAGGCGATGATCGAGAAGGTCGTCGACCGGATGTACGCCGAGATCGACGACAACCGGTTCCTCGAGGTCACCTACGCCAATGGTGACAAGGAAGTCATGTACTTCAAGGACTTCAACTCCGGGGCGATGATCCAGAACGTGGTGGACCGCGCGAAGAAGAACGCGATCA
>JBEVHG010000125.1:0-31971 GCA_040511335.1 Mycobacterium sp.
AGCGCAGGGCCAGCGCCCGGTCGCCGTCCTGATGGCCGATGCCGAGGAGTTTTCGGCCGTTGAGCGCCGCCAGTTCGGTCTCGAGCTCGGCGTTGAACAGCGTCTTGTACATCGCAGAGATGAAGTCGTTGGACGCGGCGCTCTTTCGGAGCACCGCCATGATGCGCTGGGTGCTTGGCTCGTTCTTGGCCTCCAGCAGCAGCTTCAGTTCCGATGCGTCCGCCGCGGCTCGGTTGCGGCGGACCACCAGCGCGGCCTCGGAGAGTGTGCCGGCGGGAGCGTTCTTGTCCGGCAGCGACTTTAGTTTCCGGGTCTCGACAAGATCGGGCGTGAACACCATGCGGGACTTGCCGGAGGCGTCAGTCTCCCACTTGCGGCCCGGCAGCGCCGTCGACATCTCCGTCACCGGGACCCCGCCCGCCAGCGCGGCTTTCGACGTTGCGCCCATCGGCTCAAGCGCTGTCCCCGCGAGCAGGATGCGCACGCGGGCGCGCTGCGTGTCGGTCAGAGTCGTCCGGACGACGATGGTCCGCTCAATTGGTTCCCGATCCTTCTTGCCACCTGGCTTGAAACTGATGTCAGGAGGCGGCTTCTGGGTCTCGTGGTAGACCTTTTCGCCGAGGAGGTCCTCCACCAGGTCGTGTCGCGTCTGCTTGAGGTACTCCTCCTTGATTTCGCGCACCTGGCTCGGGGCGAGGTTGGTGAGCACCCGGTCGACGATCGCGAAGTTCACCTCGCGCGTGTTGTCCTTGTCGTTGACTTTCGTCTGATCAATCGCCCGTCGCAGCTCGTGGACGGAGTCGATGACGTTCACATGCTCGGCGGCGTGCTCGATGAGCTCGCTGGTGTCGCGCTGCACCGCGACTAGTTGGGCGACGGCCTTGTTGCCCGCGGTGCGCTGAAGCGCGACGACGCGGTCGGCCGACATCGCGGCGCGCGAACGAACGCCTATCGCGGGCGCCAGCGTGGCGCGATCACCAGCACCGGTCTGGCGATCGTCGTCAACGTGGCGCCGGGCCCTCACCCGGCCCCGCGGTCGCCCGACTGCCCGTCCAGGCGCCATCGCTCGACTCTACGAGGACCCGCCGCCGGATCCGCCGTGCAACAGGACCCCCAAAAGGGCAACGAAAACTGCCCGTTCGGAGTCGTCTACGTGGGCGCCGGCAGCTGATCGAGCGCCTTCTGCAGCCTGCCGATCGACGACGTCACCCCCAACGCGCCGGCCAACGCGGCGACCTTGCGTGGGTGCTCGGCCGCCAGCGGCAGCGTGTCCGAATCGGTGTACAGCTTGACCGGGGCGTCGATGGCCACGCGCACCACCGGGACGGCGGCGTCGATGTAATCGGTCGCGGCAAGCAGCTTCGCCCGATATGCCTTGGGCATCTTCGACTTTGGATCCTGCGCCGCGGCCAGGATCGCCTCCAGGGAGCCGTGCTGTGCTAGCAGCGTGGCCGCGGTTTTCTCGCCGATTCCCGCGACGCCGGGCAGCCCGTCGGACGAATCGCCGCGCAGCAGCGCCAATTCGGCGTATGCCGGCCCGGCCCGGTGCACAGGCACCCCGTAGCGTTCGGCCACCTCCTGCGGCCCCAATATCGTCGCCTTGGACAGCCCGCGGCCCAGGTAGAGCACCCGGACCGGGACCGGTTCGTCGCGGACCAGCTGCAGCAGGTCGCGGTCACCGCTGACCACGACCACCGCGTCGCGGTCTTCCCTGGCGGCAAGAGTGCCGAGCACGTCGTCGGCCTCGAAGCCCGGCGCGCCGGCCGTCGCAATGCCGAACGCGGCCAGCATCTCGAGGATCATGTCGATCTGCGGGGTGAGGTCGTCGGGCACTTCCTCGATATCGGGCACGCCGTCGGGTTCCGGCTTGAGCACCCGGTGCGCCTTGTACGACGGGATGAGGTCCACCCGCCACTGTGGCCGCCAATCCTCATCGAGGCAGACGACAAGGCGGGCCGGCCGCTCGCGGGTGATCAGCGTCGCGACGGTGTCCAGAAAGCCGCGCACCGCGTTGACCGGCCGGCCGTCGGGGGCGGTGATCGACGACGGCACCCCGAAATAGGACCGAAACCACATGCTGGCGCCGTCGAGCAGCAACAGGGGAGGGGCCATGGCGGTCATCCTGCCAGTAGCGTGGCGATATGTCGTTGACCATCGAACGTATCGACCACGTGGTGCTGAATTGCCGCGACCTGCAGACCACCGTCGAGTGGTACGAACGCGTGCTGGGCATGCGGCGGGAAACCTTCGGTGACAACCGACTTGCCCTGAAGTTCGGCAACCAGAAGATCAACGTCCGGCCCAGCGGTGCGCCGAACTGGGTCACCGGCGCGTTCGACACCCCAGGATCGCTGGACGTGTGCTTCATCGCCGCGGCCAGTCCGGACGATATCGGCGCACACCTACGTGAGTGCGGCGTGGAGATCATCAACGGACCCGTCACGAAGATCGGTGCGCTCGGCCCGATGACGTCGCACTATTGCCGCGACCCGGATGGCAATCTGATCGAGATCGCCAGCTGCTCGCGGCCGGATTAACCGCTTGCCCCCGCGGGGATCCCACCTCGAACTGGAGGCGTGAGATGCCGCAGGTACAAGCGCTCGCCACACTGCATCGCAGCGCCGAGTCGATGTGGCGCGAACTCGGATCGTTGCAGGACATCGCACGCTGGCACCCGATGGTGGCGGCGGTGCACGGCGAGGGTCAGGAGCCCGGCGCGACGTGGACCATCGAGACACGCGCCGGCCAGTGCCAGGTCGTGCGGCTCGTGGAGGTGGACCACGAGCACCATGTCTACCGTTATGAGATGACGTCGACCGGCCTGCCGATCGCCGACTATGTGGGGGAATTGCGGATCCGCGCGGACGCCGCCGGCAAGTGCACCGTCTGCTGGACGGCGCGGTTCAACGTCACCAGCGGCGACGAGAAGGCCGCCGGCGATACGGTGCGTGAATTCTTCAGGGCCGGGGCGCGGCCATCGAAAAGCGGTACGCTGGCCGGCCCGTGACCCGCGGGAGCGCGTGATCTGAGGACGCTGCGGCACCGGCCGTGACAGCGATAGCCTCTACTGCTATGAACGCCAGCCGATTCAGCACCGAGGTCTACGCCGGGCGACTGCGTGCCGCCGCGGCCGCCGCCGCGGATGCCGGCCTGGCCGGCCTGGTCATCACGCCGGGATACGACCTGCGCTACCTGGTCGGCTCGCGCGCGCAGACGTTCGAACGGCTGACCGCGCTGGTGCTGCCTGCCGCCGGAGGGCAGGACGCGACCGTGGTGGTGCCGCGGCTGGAGTTGGCGGCGCTGAAGGAATCGGCGGTCACCGAACTCGGTTTGCCGGTGCGCGACTGGGTGGACGGCGATGACCCCTACCGGTTGGTGGCGGAGGCGTTGGGCGGTGCCCCGGCAGCCACGGCGGTCACCGATTCGATGCCGGCGCTGCACCTGCTGCCGTTGGCCGATGTGCTGGGCGCGGTCCCGGCGCTGGCCACCGACGTGCTGCGGCGCCTGCGGATGATCAAGGATGCGGCCGAGATCGACGCCCTGCGCCAGGCCGGCGCGGCGATCGACAGGGTGCACGCCCGGGTGCCCGAATTCCTGGTGCCCGGCCGCACCGAGGCCGACGTCGCCGCCGATATCGCCGAAGCCATTGTCGCCGAAGGACATTCGGAGGTGGCGTTCATCATCGTCGGGTCAGGGCCGCACGGAGCCGACCCGCACCACGAACGTTCCGACCGTGAACTGCGTGCCGGCGACATCGTCGTGGTGGACATCGGCGGCCCCTACGAACCGGGCTACAACTCCGACTCGACCCGCACCTACAGCATCGGCGAGCCGAACCCGGAAGTGGCGCGACGGTACTCGGTCCTGCAGCGCGCGCAGCAGGCCGCCGTCAAGGCGGTGCGGCCCGGGGTGACCGCGCAGCAGGTGGACGCCGCCGCGCGCGACGTGCTGGCCGCCGAGGGCCTGGCCGAGGCGTTCGTGCACCGCACCGGCCACGGCATCGGGCTGTCGGTCCACGAAGAGCCCTACATCGTCGCCGGCAACGGCCTGACGCTGGAAGAGGGGATGGCGTTCAGCGTCGAGCCGGGCATCTACTTTCCGGGTGAGTGGGGCGCCCGCATCGAGGACATCGTCATCGTCACGGCCGACGGCGCGCTTGCGGTCAACAACCGCCCGCACGAGTTGGTGGTGGTGCCCGCCGGCGCGGCACCGTAACTTTCTATGCCGAGCGAGGAAAGCGGCCCTACCCCTCGGCGCGGTCCAGCAGGTCCGACGAGCCGAGGACCCGCTCGATCCGCACCTCGATCACCACACGGCGCGGGTTTACCCGCGGAGTCCGGTAGCGCTGCGCGTAGCGTAGTTCGGCGTCACGGACCGCGTCGGCTTCGGTGTTCACGCTGGACTTCCCTTCCAGGGACAGCCACCGCGCGCCGTCGACCTGGCTGAGCACGGCGACCCCGCGGTCCTGCGCGTTCACCGCCTTTTGCGAACCACCCGTGGTGATGACCCGCGCCACGTGCGTCTTGGGGTCGAAGGTAAATCCGACCGCCACCACGTGCGGTGAATTGTCCGACCGCAGGGTGGTAAGCATGGCCAGATGCCGCTCAGTGAGAAACGCCAGCGCCTCGTTCGTGAGACGGGTGGTTGCCTTTGCCATCAGTGCACACGCTAGCGCAGGTCATAATCGCAGCCGTGGATGACACGGATCGTGGACCGGTTGTGATTTTCGGCGGCCGCAGCGAGATCGGCACCGAACTCGCCCGGCGGCTGGCCCCCGGCTCAACCGTGGTGCTGGCGGCCCGTCGGGCCGACCACCTCTCCGAGCAGGTCACCGCGGTGCGGGCGGCCGGCGCCGCGGCCGTTCACGTGCGGGAATTCGACGCGGACGACCTGGCGTCGCACGGCCCGCTGGTCTCCTCGATCGTGGCCGAGCATGGCCCGATCCGCACCGCGGTGCTGGCGTTCGGGGTCCTCGGCGACCAGGCCCGCGCCGAATCCAACGTGGCCCACGCCATGGCGGTCGTGCACACCGACTACGTCGCGCAGGTCAGCCTGTTGACCGTGCTGGCCGCGACGATGCGGGCGGCCCGCACCGGCAGCATCGTCGTGTTCTCGTCGATCGCCGGGGTGCGGGTGCGCCGCGCCAACTACGTCTACGGATCGGCCAAGGCGGGTCTGGATGGGTTCGCCAGCGGGCTGGCCGACGCGCTGCACGGCTCCGGCGTCCGGTTGCTCATCGTGCGTCCCGGCTTCGTCATCGGCCAGATGACTCAAGGCATGGAGCCCGCACCCTTGTCGAGCACCGCGCCCCAGGTCGCGGCGGCGACCGCACGGGCCCTGGCCAGGGGCCGGCGCACGGTGTGGATTCCATGGGCGCTGCGGCCGATGGCCTTCGGGATGCGGCTGGCGCCGCAATGGGTCTGGCGAAGGATGCCGCGGTGATGAGCGCTTGCGCGAAGAGCAGACAACGATGAGCCGGATCATCGTGGTGGGGATCGGCGCCGACGGGATGACGGGGTTGGCGCCCGCGGCGCGGGACGAACTCGCCAGGGCAACAGTCGTTTACGGGTCACGACGCCAGCTCGACCTGCTGGACGACTCGGTGGCCGCGGTGCGGCGCGAATGGCCGTCGCCCCTGCTGCCCGCGCTGCCAACGCTTTTCGACAGCACCGAGGGCGACGTGCACGTCGTGGCCAGCGGTGACCCGCTCCTGCACGGTATCGGCGCCACGCTGATCCGGCTGCTCGGCGGTGATCGCGTTGTGGTGTTGCCGCACCTGTCGTCGGTGACGCTGGCATGCGCCCGGCTGGGCTGGGCGGTGCAGGACACCGAGGTGATCAGTCTGGTCACCGCCGAGCCGCACACCGCGGTGCGCCGCGGCGGTCAGGCCGTGGTGCTGTGCCGCGACGGCGCCGGTCCCGCCACTCTGGCCAGGCTGCTCACCGAAACCGGCCGCGGCGACTCCGAACTCAGCGTGCTCGAGCAGCTCGGCGGGCCGGCCGAGCGTCGCCGCGACGCCATTGCCCGCGACTGGGCGGCCAGTCCGCCCGCCGATGTCGACGACCTGAATGTGGTCGCAGTGCGTTACCTGCCCGATGAGCGGGTCACGCAGGTGCTGCCCGACGACGCGTTCGCCCACGACGGGCAGATCACCAAACAGTCGATGCGGGCCGTGACGCTTGCGGCGCTGGCACCCCGACCCGGTGAGCTGCTGTGGGACGTCGGTTCCGGGTCGGGCAGCATCGCGATCGAATGGTGCCGCAGCGGAAGCTGCTGTGCCGCAGTGGCATTCGAGCGCGACGAGCAGCGGCACAAGCGGATCGCGGCCAACGCCGTCGCGTTCGGCGTCACGGTCGACGTCCGCGGCGAAGCTCCGCAAGCCTTCGAGGACTCGCCGGAGCCGTCCGCGATCTTCATCGGCGGCGGCCTCACCCAGCCGGGACTGCTGGACAGCTGCTGGGAACGGCTCCCGATCGGTGGCCGGTTGGTCGTCAACGCCGTCACTGCGGAATCGGAAGCGGTAATGACACAGGGATATTCGCGATTCGGGGGGGAGCTGCGACGTTATCAGCACTACCGTGGTGAGCCGATCGGGGAATTCACCGGGTGGCGGCCCGCGCTGCCCGTCACCCAGTGGGCGGTGACCAAGCGATGACGGTCTACTTCATCGGGGCCGGACCAGGCGCCGCCGACCTGATCACCGTGCGTGGTCAACGGTTGCTGAGCCGCTGCCCGGTCTGCCTGTATGCCGGCTCGATCATGTCCGACGAGCTGCTGGCGCTCTGCCCGCCGGAGGCCCGGGTGATCGACACCGGACCGCTGACGCTGGACCAGATCACCACCGAACTCGCGGATGCCCACGCCGCGGGCCTCGACGTGGCACGGCTGCACTCCGGGGATCCGTCGATCTACAGCGCGCTGGCCGAGCAATGCCGCCGCCTCGACGCGCTCGGCGTCGACTACGAGATCGTGCCCGGTGTACCGGCATTCGCCGCCGCGGCGGCCGCGCTGGGCCGCGAACTGACCGTCCCGGGTGTCGCGCAGACGGTGACACTCACCCGGGTGGCGACGTTGTCGACGGCGATGCCACCTGGCGAGGATCTGCAGACGTTGTCGGCCCCGGGTGCCACGCTGGTGCTGCACCTGGCCGCGGCGCAGATCGACGCGATTGTTCCGCAGCTGCTCGCCGGGGGCTACCGTCCCGAAACACCGTGTGCTGTAGTGGCATTCGCGAGCTGGCCGCAAGAGACGGTGCTGCGGTGCACGTTGGCCGAGGTCGCCGAGCAGATGCATGACCACGAGGTCACCCGGACCGCGGTGATCGTCGTCGGCGATGTGCTTGCGGCCGAAGGCTTTTCCGACAGCTACCTGTACTCGGCCAACCGGCTGCGCCGCGGGCGGCATTGATGCGGGTGTTGCTGCTGGGCGGCACCGCCGAAGCGCGTGGGCTCGCGGCGGAGTTGCAACCCGACGTCGACGTCATCAGCTCGCTGGCGGGCAGGGTGCCCGATCCCGCGCTTCCGGTCGGGACCGTGCGCATCGGCGGGTTCGGAGGCGTGGACGGGATGCGGCGCTGGCTGGTCGATTCCGGTGTCGAGGCCGTGGTGGATGCGACGCACCCGTTCGCCGCCACCATCACCGCGCACGCCGCAGCGGTGTGCGGGCAGCTGCGGTTGCCTTACCTGGTGCTGGCCCGTCCGGCATGGCCGGCGGGTGACGCGATTGTGGTGGGCTCCGACGTTGTGGCGGCCGATACCGTTGTGCGTCAGGGCTATTCGCGGATATTTCTGACGACCGGACGATCCGGTGTCGGCGCGTTCGCCGACGTCGACGCCTGGTTTCTGATCCGCGCGGTCACTGCACCGGAGCCGCACACCCTGCCGCGTCGCTACCAGGTCGTGCTATCGCGCGGCCCGTACCGATACGGCGACGAGCTGGCTTTGTTGCGCGAGCACGGCATCGACGCACTGGTCACCAAGAACAGCGGCGGTGATATGACGCGGCCCAAGCTCGACGCTGCCGCGGCGCTGGGCGTCCCGGTGGTGATGGTGGACCGCCCGCCGCTGCCAGAGGGCGTGAACACGGTAAGCACCGTCGAGGATGCGGCCGCCTGGGTCAGGCGGTTCGTCCCGTCGTCGTGGCTTCCGCGAGCAGGTCCAACGCCTCCAGCTCGCGGATAGCCTGACAGCCGCGCCGTAGCATCACCAGCATCATCTCGTCGCCTCTTTCCGTCGAGGTGGCGAACGCGCACCCCAACGCGGTGAGAAACGGTGCCTGCAGCGTGCCGAGCCGGTAGTCCCGCCAGCAGCTGGCCAGGTGGTAATCCGTTACGCCGTAGCCCGACAGCTCGCGGTGGTACAACTCGACGAGTTCCTCCTCGATTGCCGACCGGGTCTCGGGCAGCAGGCTGGTGGCGGTGAAGTACGCCAGATCCCGGGCGGGCAGTCCCACACCCAGCGTCTGCCAGTCCACCACCGTGATGCGCGACCGATCGGGGTCGAACAGCATGTTGTCCAGCCGGTAGTCACCGTGCATCAGGGCGAAGCGGTTCGGCTCGACCAGCAACCACGGCGTCACCAATGCCATTGCGGCACTCAGGGTGTCGCGGTCTTCCGGACTCATCCCCGGACCGAGTTTGTCCAGCGTCATATCGGCCGCCATCCGCGCGACCTCGCCCATGCCGTTGGCCGTCGCCTCGTCGGGCTTTGGCATCGCGACACCAGGGATGTCCGCCCAGGCGGGGTCACACCACGTCGGGCCGTGCAGACCCGCCAGGGCCGCCACCGCCAGCCGCGCCTCGTCCGGGGTGCATCCACCGATCTGGTCGCCCTGTTCGGCCGGCGCCATGTCGGCGAGCAGCAGGACGAAATCGGCGCCTTCGTTGGCGATTTCGCAGTGGAAGCACTGCGGGGTGGGTATCTGTACCCGGTCCGCCACGCCGGTGTAGAACGCGTGCTCGGAGCGGTATCCGATGGTGACGCGTTCCCGGACGGTTTCGTCCTGCGCGGGCAGCTTGATCGCGAACGTGCCGGGCAGGCCGGGTTGTCCCGTCGCGTGCGTGGCGGACACGCGGTAGGTCGCGCCGGTCTGGCCGGTGCCGATCGGTGCGACGGCAACGTCGCGCACGTCAATGTTCAGCACGGATGACAGCCATGCGGGCGTGATGTCGGTGGGACGGCTGGGAATCACCATGGTGCTCACCACGTCGCCCGCGTCTGGTCGACGGCGGCGGTTGTCCCGTAGATCGTGCGCATCCAGATGGCCTCCGCGCCCTCGATGAGCTGCTCCCGGCTCAGTGTTCCGCCGAGCGTGAGCCGTTCCAGCAACCGGTCGCGCCTCCACATACTGCTGACACCTGTCAATAACTGTCGACAGCCGTCAACAGACTAGATGGGGTAGCGCCGCGGGGTGAAGACCCGGTCGTCATACCACTGTGTTTGTGATGAGCCGACTATCAGCAGGCAACGCATATCGATGACGGCGGGGTCCAGGTCCGCCAGCCGCACCACGCTGACCTCCTCGCGCGGGCCCGACACGTCGCGGCCGATCACCACCGGCGTGCCGGGGTCTCGATGCTCGAGCAGCAGGTTCCGCATGGCGCCGACCTGCCACCTGCGGCTCCTCGACGCGGGGTTGTAGATCGCCAGCACCAGGTCGGCGGCCGCGGCCGCGGTGAGCCGGGCGGCGATGACGTCCCACGGCTTGAGCCGGTCGGACAGCGAGATCACCGCGTAGTCGTGGCCCAGCGGCGCACCGACCCTGCTGGCCACGGCCTGCGCGGCGGTCATCGCCGGGATCACCCGCACAGCCACGCCCGGCCACTGCTTGGCTTCCTCCAGCACTGCGGTCGCCATCGCGAAGACGCCCGGGTCACCGGAGGACACCACCGCGACGGCGCGGCCCTGTTCAGCGAGCGTGCACGCCAGCCGTGCGCGGGCCGGTTCGTCGGTGTTGTCGCTGGGGTGGCGGCGCTGACCGTCACCGGCGCGGATGCGGTCGAGGTACGGGCCGTACCCGATCAGGTCCGTCGCCGCGGCCAGCTCACGACGGCTCTGCGGCGTCATCCAGTCGGCGTCGCCGGGGCCAAGCCCCACCACCGCGACGCTGCCGGTGGCCGCTACCCGCCGCCGGGCGCCGGGAACCATGGCCAGCGAGAAGTACGGCACCTTGGCGTCGTCGACGTCGGCGGCCGGTAACACCCGCTGCTGCGGCGTGCTGGCCCGCTCCACGTAGTACGCCTCATCGAGCCGGCCGGTAGACGAAAGCGCCTCGCGCACAGCCGGATACGAACGACCGAGCTTGAGCACCACGGCGGCGTCGGCGTCGGCCAGTCGGCGCTTGAGCTCGTCGACCGGCAGCGTGCCGGGCAGGATCGACAGCACCTCGTCACCCTGGACCAGGGGAGTGCCGGTCGCCGCCGACGCGGCGCTCACCGACGTCACGCCCGGAACGATGACGGCGTCGAACCGAGAAGTGAGCCGGGTGTGCATGTGCATGTAGGAGCTGTAGAACAGCGGGTCGCCCTCGGCGAGCAGCGCGACGTTGCGCCCGGCATCGAGGTGGGCGGCGATGCGGTCGGCGGCTTCGCGGTAGAAGTCCTCCATCGCGCCGGCGTAGCCGCCGGGGTGATCGGTGGACTCGGTAGTCACCGGGTAGACGAGGTGCTCCTCGATCTGTCCCGGGCGCAGGTATGGCTCGGCGATGCCGCGGGCGATGCTGTGACCGTGACGGGCGCTGTGGTAGGCGACGACGTCGGCCTCGGCGATCAGCCGGGCGGCCTTGACCGTCACCAACTCCGGGTCACCCGGGCCAAGTCCGACGCCGTAGAGCGTGCCCCGGCTGATCATTCGCGGTCACTTGCGATCGCGTTGACGGTGGCGGCCGCCATCGCGCTGCCGCCGCGACGACCCCGCACCACCAGGTAGGACATGCCCCGTGGTCGGTCGATCAACTCCTGCTTGGACTGCGCGGATCCGACGAACCCGACCGGGCCGCCCAGCACAGCGGCAGGCGTCGGGGCGCCCTCGTCGACGAGTTCCAGCAGCCGGAACAACGCGGTCGGGGCGTTGCCGATGGCGAGCACGGCGCCGCCGAGGCGGTCGGCCCACAGTTCCACCGCGGCCGCCGAGCGGGTCGTTCCCAGCCGGGCGGCCAGATCGGCGGCCCGGTCGTCGCCGACCAGCGACACCACCTCGTTGTCGGCCGGCAGCCGGGAGCGGGTGATGCCGGCGGCCACCATCGACGAATCGCAGAGCACCGGGGCGCCCCCGGCCAGGACGGCATGGGTCTTGGCGACGACGTCATCGCTGAAGGCGACATCCTCGGCGACGTCCACCTGGCCACAGGTGTGGATCAGCCGCACCACCACCCGCGCGACGTCGTCGGGAAACCGCGACAGGTCGGCCTCTGCGCGGATCGTCGCGAACGACCGCCGGTAGATCTCGGCGGCGTCGCGGATGTAGTCCAGCACGCCGCTCACCCTACGGGTGCTCGCCGCGCAGCCGGTATCCCTCTCCCGTCGCGACCAGCACCTCACCGGCCGGTGGGCTGCCGCAGGCCCGCTCGCAGCCGACGAAATGCCTATGGGTCTCGCTCGCCGTGCCCGCGGCCCGCGCCGCGTCCGCGCGGACATCGGCGGCGGAGTGCTCGCAGCCGGGACTGCCGGTGCACGCGCTGACGGAAAGCCACGGCGACTTCTCGTCGAACACCAGGCCCATCGGCGCCAGCACCCGCAGAGCGACGTCGGCAGCGCCCTCGTCGAGGTCGCAGACCAGCACCGAGCGCCATGGTGTGATCACCAGCGGCGCGCCAGTCGCCGCGAGGTATTCCGCGACGCGCGCCGACAACACGCCCAGCGGGACCGCCGCACCGAGCGTGACTCGACAATCATCCTGCTGAATCCAGCCGACGGGTGCGCGGGTGACCGGTTCCCACGTACCGCCCGGCACCGCTGATACCGCCAAGTTTTCCAGCAGCGCAGTGCTGTCGGCGATTTCGGCTATCCGCCAGGCCTTTTCGCGGATGCGGGCAAACCTCTTGGCCACTGTCACCATTGTCGGGACCGCGATCGCGGTTTCCAGCCGGACGCCGGTGTCGCGGCCGGCCAACAGCAGGGCCGTCGAATCCTCGAGCAGGTGAACACCGACGTCGGCGCCGAGGCCGGAGACGTCGCCGCGGCCGTCGTCGATGCCGAACCAGAATCGGCCCGGCAGCGCGGCCAATTCCGGCTCGGCCTGAATCGCGGTGTCCAATTCGGTTGTCCAGCCGCGCACGTCGCCGCGGCCACCGACCCGACCCGACAGCGGCGACGCGACGATGTTGCGGACCCGCTCGTGGGTGGCCGACGGCAGTAACCCGGCATTCGCGATGGTCTCGGCGACGGCTTCGGTAGCGGTGAACCCGCGTAGCTGGACGTTGCCCCGCGCGGTCAGCTCGAGCGTGCCCGATCCCAGCCCGGCGGCGTGCGCCAGCGCTTGGAGCTGGTCCGAGGCGATCATCCCGCCGGGCAGCCGAACCCGGACCAACGCGCCATCGGCCGCTTGGTGCACGGTGAGCGCACCGGGGCAGGCGTCCTCGTCACGGGTTCGGGTCACGTCCCTACGGTACGGCGGCCACCTGTGGGCACGCACCGAGAAATGGGGTAGCGCGTTACTCGCGGTTGGCGCGATTACCAGCCGTACGTTCCTCACATCGGACGACATCGAACAACGAGGAGGACTGAAATGACCGAGTTGATGGCGACACCCACCTCCACTGGAGATGCCATCGCAGTCGCCCATGACCAGCCGCCCGTGCTGATCACGGAACAGCAGGTGTTGTTCGCATCGGCGGCGGCCGGGGCGGTGCCACCGGCGCGGACGTCGAATTGGTTTGTCGGTGCGGCCCACGCTTTCGCCGACGCCATGCGCGGGGTACTGGTGGCGTCGAACACGCATACGCCGTCACCGCGATATCGCCCCTCGCGCAACCATTTCTTCGAGGACTCCCGGATGGGCCGGGAAATGGACAGGCTGTAGGCAGTCGTGGTACGGGCGCTGGGGCGATCACGACCGCTGACCGCCCGCCGCGGCCCGGACGTGCTGCGGTAGGAATGACGGGTGCCCGAGCCGACCGTCCTGCTGCTGTCGACGTCCGACACAGACCTGATCACCGCCCGCGCCAGCGGCGCCGACTATCGGTGGGCCAACCCGTCGCGGCTGGTCAGCGGCGAGCTGGACGAGCAACTTGCCGGGGCCGACCTCGTCGTCATCCGCATCCTGGGCGGTTATCGGGCCTGGCAGGACGGCATCGACACCGTCGTCGCCAGTGGGGTGCCGACCGTGGTGGTCAGCGGCGAGCAGTCACCCGACGCGGAGCTGATGGGTCACTCCACCGTTCCCGCGGGCGTCGGCGTGCAGGCACATATCTATCTGGCGCAGGGCGGCGTGGACAACCTCCGCCAGCTGCACGCCTTCCTGTGCGACACCGTGCTGATGACGGGGTTCGGCTTCGCCCCGCCGTCGGCCACACCCAACTGGGGAGTCCTCGAGCGGGCGTCAACAAATGATGACGGCCCGACCATCGCTGTCCTGTACTACCGCGCCCAGCAGCTGGCCGGCAACACCGACTCGGTGGAGGCACTGTGCCGGTCTATCGCGCACGCCGGCGCCCGCGCGCTGCCGGTGTTCTGCGCGTCGCTGCGCACCGCGGAACCCGAACTGATTACGCAGCTGCAGGAGGCCGACGCGCTGGTGACGACCGTGCTGGCCGCCGGGGGAGCGACACCGGCGGCCGTGTCGGCAGGCGGAACCGACGACACCTGGAACGTCGCACACCTGGCCGCACTGGACATCCCGATCCTGCAGGGCCTGTGTCTGACCAGTTCGCGGGCTCAGTGGCATGACAACGATGACGGAATGAGCCCGCTCGACGTGGCCACCCAGGTAGCTGTTCCGGAATTCGACGGTCGCATCATCACAGTCCCGTTCTCGTTCAAGGAGATTGACGACGAGGGCCTGATCAGCTACGTCGCCGACCCGGAGCGCTGCGCGCGCGTCGCCGGCCTGGCCGTCAAACATGCCCGGCTGCGGGCAATCCCGGCCGCGGACAAGCGGGTGGCCGTCATGTTCTCGGCCTACCCGACCAAGCACGCGCGCATCGGTAACGCGGTCGGGCTGGACACGCCGGCCAGCGCCGTCGCCCTGCTGCGGGCCATGGGCAAGGCCGGCTACGAGATCGGCGACCTTCCCGGCGTGGACGCGGAGGACGGTGACGCACTCGTGCACGCCCTCATCGAGCGCGGCGGCCAGGACCCCGACTGGCTCACCGACGGGCAGCTCACCGGTAATCCAATCCGGCTGTCCGGCAAAGACTACCGCAATTGGTTCGCCACGCTGCCCGCCGAACTCACCGATGCGATCGTCGAACATTGGGGCCCACCGCCGGGCGAGCTGTTCGTCGACCGCAGCGCCGACCCCGACGGCGAAATCGTGATCGCTGCCATGCGGGCCGGCAACGTGGTGCTGATGGTGCAGCCGCCGCGCGGCTTCGGCGAGAACCCGGTCGCCATCTACCACGACCCCGACCTGCCACCAAGCCATCACTACCTGGCCGCGTATCACTGGCTCGCAACAGGTTTCAGGGCCGATGCCGTCGTGCACCTCGGCACGCACGGCACCCTCGAGTGGCTGCCCGGCAAGACGCTGGGCATGTCGGCGGCCTGCGGCGCCGACGCGGCGCTGGGCGACCTGCCGCTGATCTACCCGTTCTTGGTCAACGACCCGGGTGAAGGCACACAGGCCAAACGCCGCGCCCACGCCACCCTGGTCGACCACCTCATCCCGCCGATGGCCCGCGCCGAAACCTACGGCGACATCGCACGACTCGAGCAGCTGCTCGACGAGCACGCGACCATTGCCGCGCTCGATCCGGGCAAGCTGCCCGCGATCCGCCAACAGATCTGGACGCTGATGCGCGCGGCGAAGATGGATCACGACCTCGGCCTGGACGACCGTCCCGACGAGGACTCCTTCAACGACATGCTGCTGCACGTCGACGGCTGGCTGTGCGAGATCAAGGACGTCCAGATCCGCGACGGGTTGCACATCCTCGGCCACGCACCCACCGGCGACGCCGAACTCGACCTGGTACTGGCCATCCTGCGCGCCCGGCAGCTGTTCGGCGGCGACCAGACCGTTCCCGGGCTGCGGCAGGCACTCGGCCTGAACGAAGACGGACACGACGAGCGCAGCGCCGTCGACGCCGCCGAAGCGAGCGCCCGCGAACTGGTTGCCGCGCTGCAGGCAACCGGGTGGGATCCCGCGGCCGCCGACACGCTCACCGACAACCCCGACATCGCAACGATCCTGCGCTTCGCGGCCACCGAGGTGGTACCGCGGCTGCGCGGCACCGCCGCTGAGATCGACCAGATCCTGCGCGCGCTGGACGGCGGGTTCATCGCCGCCGGGCCGTCGGGCTCACCGCTGCGCGGCCTGGTCAACGTGCTGCCCACCGGTCGGAACTTCTACTCCGTCGACCCCAAGGCGGTGCCGTCCCGGCTGGCGTGGGAAACCGGTGTGGCCATGGCGGAGTCGCTGCTGAACCGCTACCGCGACGACTACGGACGGTGGCCGCGATCGGTGGGGCTTTCGGCGTGGGGCACGTCGGCCATGCGCACCGCCGGCGACGACATCGCCGAAGTCCTTGCGCTGCTGGGTGTTCGGCCCGTGTGGGACGACGCGTCACGGCGGGTGGTGAGCCTCGAGCCGAGTCCGCTGGCCGAGCTCGGCCGACCGCGCATCGACGTCACGGTGCGGATCTCCGGCTTCTTCCGCGACGCCTTCCCGCACGTGGTCACCATGCTCGACGACGCCGTGCGACTCGTCGCGAACCTCGACGAGGCCGCCGACGACAACTACGTGCGTGCCCACGGCCAAGCCGACCTCGCCGAGCACGGTGACGAACGGCGAAGCACCACAAGAATTTTCGGTTCCAAGCCGGGCACCTACGGTGCTGGCCTGCTGCAGCTGATCGACAGCCGCAACTGGCGCGACGATGCCGACCTCGCACAGGTCTACACCGCGTGGGGCGGGTTCGCCTACGGGCGCGACCTCGACGGTGCGCCCGCCGCCGACGACATGAACCGCCAGTACCGCCGGATCGCGGTGGCCGCCAAGAACACCGACACCCGCGAGCACGACATCGCCGACTCCGACGACTACTTCCAGTACCACGGCGGCATGATCGCCACCGTGCGGGCGCTGACCGGGCAGGCGCCGGCCGCCTACATCGGCGACAACACCCGACCCGACGCCGTGCGCACCCGCACCCTGTCGGAGGAGACCGCCCGCGTCTTCCGCGCCCGCGTCGTCAACCCCCGCTGGATCACCGCGATGCACCGCCACGGCTACAAGGGCGCCTTCGAGATGGCCGCCACCGTCGACTACCTGTTCGGCTACGACGCGACGGCAGGCGTGATGGCCGACTGGATGTATGAGCGCCTGACCCAGGAGTACGTGCTCGACGGCGAGAACCGCAAGTTCATGGAGGAGTCCAACCCGTGGGCGCTGCACGGGATGGCCGAGCGGCTGCTCGAGGCCGCCGACCGTGGCATGTGGGAACAACCCGAGGCCGCCACGCTCGATGGGCTGCGGCAGGTGCTGCTGGAGACCGAGGGCGACCTCGAAGGCTGAAAGCCACTACGTTGAAGCCATGGCTCCCACCTTCGCCGACGTCGCGAAGTCTGACTACGTTCTCCTAACCACATTCACCAAAGACGGCCGCCCCAAGTCGACACCGATCTGGGCTGCACCGCATGGCGACCGACTGCTCGTCATCACCCAGGAGAAGTCGTGGAAGGTCAAGCGGATCCGCAACACCCCGCGGGTGACCATCGCGGCCTGCGATGCGCGGGGCAACCCGAAGAGCGAAGCCGTCGAGGCCAGCGCAGCCATCCTCGACAAGTCGCGGACGGGCGTTGTGTACGACGCGATCGGGAAGCGCTATGGGTTGCTCGGCAGGACGTTCAACCTGTTCAGCAAGTTGCGCGGCAGCATGCGGAACAACGTGGGCCTCGAACTGAAGGCGGCATGATCATGGCTCCCACCTTCGCCGACGATCACCGAGGAGGACTCGTCGAGAAGGCGGCACTACAACTGCGCCAAAGTCGGAAGTCCTAGCGCCCGGCGTCAGTACGCTCAATGCCGTGGCGGAAACGTCGTACGCATCGTGCGGCGATCTCAGCCTGGCGTATCAGGTGTTCGGCGACGGGCCGGTCGAGCTCGTCTTCGTCGGGCCGATGGTCAGCCACGTCGAGCTGTTCTGGACCCTGCCCGAATTCAAGGCCTTCTTTGAGCAGCTCGCCACATTCTGTCGCGTGGTGATGTTCGACAAGGCCGGGGTCGGGCTGTCGGATCCGGTCCCGAAAGTCCGCACGCTGGATGATCGAGCGGCCGAGATCGAGGCCGTCATGGACACCGTCGGCTTCGGAAAGGCCGTCCTCTTCGGTATGAGTGAGGGCGGCCCGGCCGCCATCGTGTTCGCGGCACAACGACCGGAACGGACGCGGGCGTTGATCCTCTACGGCTCGTACGCGTTCTTGGGAGGCACATGGGACGACATCGATCGCGACCCCGCCGAGCTGCGGGCGCATCTCCTACCCGAGCTGGGTGATGGCTACACCCCGTCGACGGAGCAGCTCGCCCGCCTCCAGGAAATCGGCCGCGCCGTCCGCTCGGCGTGGGGCAGCGGTGCAACAGCGAAGGTTTATTTCCCGTCGATCCGGTCGATACGCCAGCTCGCCATGTTCGAGCGCATGAGCGCGAGCCCCGGGATGGTGCGGGCGACAGCCGAATCGACGTTCCGGATCGACGTGCGGCCGATCCTGCCGACGATCACCGCGCCGACTCTGGTCGTCCATGCCCGCGACGACACCGGCCCGGTGCAGTTCGGCCGCTACCTCGCCGACCACATCCCCGGCGCGCGGTACCTCGAGGTCGACGGCGCCGACCACGCACCCTGGTTCACCGAGCCCGACAGGATCCTGACCGGGATCGAGGAGTTCCTCACCGGCAGCCATGCCGCACCGGCGCAGACACACCGCGCCCCGCGCACCGTGTTGTTCACCGACATGGTCGCGTCGACGCGACACGCGGCGGCGACCGGCGATGAGCGGTGGCGGGCGGTGCTGCAGCGCTTTGGTGAGATCACCGCCGACCTCACCGAACGATTCGGCGGCACGGTGGTGCAGAGCACCGGCGACGGCCACCTCACCACGTTCGACGGCCCGACGCAGGCCATCCGCTGCGCCGAGGCGTTGCGCGCTGACGTCGAAACACTGGGCATCGAGATCCGAATTGGTATCCATACCGGCGAGTGCGAACTGCTGGGCACCGACATTGGGGGGGATCGCCGTACACATCGCGGCGCGGATCCTCGGCCAGGCCGGCGCCGGCGAAATCCTCGTCTCCCGCACCGTTCGTGACCTCGTCGTCGGCTCGGGCACCAGCTTCGAGGACCGCGGCAGCGTCGAGTTGCGCGGGGTACCCGGCACCTGGCAATTGCTGGCGGTTCATCGCGCGGGGGCGGGGTCGGCCGAGGCGGAACTGGCGTCAATGCCCACCCCCGGCGCCCGCACCGCGATGCGCCGCTCGGACCACGCCGTGGCGGTGATGGCCCGGCGGACGCCGTGGATCCTGCGCGGGATGGCCCGCCTCGCCCCGGCCACCCGTCGCAGCTGAGCAGCGTGGGTTTCCGGGCGCGGGACCAATCCCCGTAAGACGGGACATCAGGAACCCAGCGGCGGTCCGATGCGTTGGCAGAACATGGCTATGCGGCTCTTCCTGATCTATGCCCTCGTCGAGTTGGCGGTTGTGGTAGCGCTCGCGTCGACGATCGGCTTCAGCTGGACGGTATTGCTGCTGCTGGCCACCTTCGTTGTGGGTGTCGCGCTGGCGGGGTCACAGGTCAGGCGCCATATCCGTCGGCTGCAGTCCGGCCTGAACGCGCGCACGGCGCAGGGGGCGCTCACCGACAGCGCATTGGTGGCGTTGGGCACCGTGCTCGTGGTGATTCCCGGCCTGGCCAGCTCGTTGCTCGGCGCGCTGCTGCTGTTGCCGCCGACACGCGCCGCAGCCCGCCCGGTGCTGACCGCGATGGCCGCCCGGCGGGTTCCGCTGATCACCGTCGCCTCGGCCGGCGCCCAAGGCTATGCGAAAAGGCGAGGCGACTACATCGACGGCGAGGTCATCGACGTCGTCGTCGACGACGAACCGCAGCACCTGCCGCGGCATCCCGACTCAGCTTGACCACGCTGCTGCTCGGCGGCCGGGTGCACAGTCCGGCCATGCCGGACGCGACCGCGATGGCCGTGCGCGACGGGACCGTCGCATGGCTCGGCAGCGACGACGTCGGCCGGACCCAGTTCCCCGAGGCCCAGATCGTCGACCTCGAGGGCGGCTTCGTCGCGCCCGGATTCGTCGACAGCCACGTCCATCTCACCGCGACCGGCCTCTCCCTCGCCGGCCTCGACCTTCGCGCCGCCACCTCGCTGCGGCACTGCCTTGCGCTGCTCGGCGAGTACGCGCACGCGCACCCCGACGGCCCGATCTGGGGACACGGCTGGGACGAGTCCGGTTGGCCCGAGCACAGCGCGCCCAGCACCGACGACCTCGACGGGGTGCTGGGTGACCGGCCGGCCTACCTGGCCCGCGTCGACGTCCATTCAGCGGCCGCCTCCACGGCGCTGCGCCGCCTCGCCCCTGTCCTGACCGAGGCGGCCGGGTTCGACGCCCAGCGCCCGCTGATCAGCGACGCGCATCATCTCGTGCGGGCCGCCGCCCGCGACCGGTTGACACCCGAGCAGCGGCGTCGGGCCCGCATCGCCGCGCTTGATTTCGCGGCCGCCTCCGGCATCGTCGCGGTCCATGAATGCGCCGGCCCCGACATCGGCGGCCTCGACGACTGGCGCGACCTGCGCGCCATCGACCACGGCGTGCAAGTCGTCGGTTACTGGGGTGAACCGGTGGCCAGCGTGAAGCAGGCGAGTCAGCTGATGGATACCACCGGCGCGCACGGGCTGGCCGGCGACCTGTTCGTCGACGGCGCCCTCGGTTCGCGCACCGCGTGGCTGCACGAGCACTACACCGACGCGCCCGATTGCTCACCCGAATGGGCTGGCAACCGCTACCTGGATCCCGAGGCCATCACCGCTCACCTGATGGCCTGCACCGAAGCGCGCATCCCGGCGGGTTTCCACGTCATCGGCGACGCGGCGGTCAGTTCGGTGGTCGACGCCCTAGAGCGGGTCGTCGACCGTTTCGGGGCGCCGGCCGTCGCCCGCTGCGGGCACCGGCTGGAACACCTGGAGATGGTGACGGCCGAGCAGGCCGGCCGGCTCGGGCAGTGGGGAGTGGTCGCCAGCGTGCAACCCAATTTCGACGCCTTGTGGGGCGGCAGCGACGGCATGTATGCGCAGCGCCTTGGCGTCGACCGCGGCATGCGGCTCAACCCGCTGGCGCTGTTAGCATCCCAAGGCGTGCCCCTCGCGTTCGGCTCCGACACCCCGGTCACCAGCATGAATCCGTGGTCGACGGTGCGCGCGGCGACTCGACACCAGACGCCCGGCAGCGCGGTCTCGATGCGCGCGGCGTTCGCGGCGGCGACCCGCGGCGGGTGGCGCGCCGGCGGCGTGCGCGACGGCGTCACCGGCACCCTTGTGCCCGGTGCGCCCGCATCGTATGCGGTATGGGACGCCGACGACTTCGAGGTCAGCGCGCCGGCTGACGCGGTGCAACGCTGGTCGACCGACCCGCGATCGCGGGTGCCCGCGCTGCCGCGGCTCGGGTCCAATGATCGGTTGCCGCGGTGCCGGCAGACCGTCCATCGAGGTGTCGTCATCCATGGCTGACGTCGCCGAAGCCGAAATCCCTTCTCGTGCCAAGCGGTTCGGTGAGGCGGTGGTTTCCCGGTTGCCCCGCATGGCTGTGGCGATCGCCGGCGGACTGCTGCTGTGCCTGAGCTTTCCGCCGTTCGGTTGGTGGTATGCCGCCATCCTGGCGTTCGCCCTGCTGGCCTGGGTGCTGACCCGCGAATCCACCAAACTGGTCGGCGGTTTCGGGTACGGATTGCTTTTCGGGCTGGCGTTCTACATCCCACTGCTGCCGTGGACCGGCGAATTGGTGGGAATGGTTCCCTGGTTGGCGCTTTCGGTCGTCGAGGCGGTGTTCCCGGGGCTCTTCGGTGTGCTGGCTGTCGCGGTGCGGCGACTGCCCGGCTGGCCGCTTTGGTTCGCCGCGCTGTGGGTGGCCCAGGAGTGGGCCAAGTCGACTGTGCCGTTCGGCGGATTTCCCTGGGGCGTCGTCGGATTCAGTCAGACCAGCGGCCCACTGCTGCCCATCGCGCACATCGGCGGGGCTCCGCTGCTGTCCTTCGCCGTCGTGCTGACCGGATTCAGCCTGGCGGCAATCGCTCTGGAAATCGTGGGATGGTGGCAGCGCGCTGACCACGCCCGACCACCGGCCGTAGTGCTGCCCGGCGTGTGTATCAGCGTCGTTCTCTTGACCACCGCGTTGACCTGGCCGCAGGTTCGCCAGTCCGGTGCGGGCGCCGACGACGACCAGTCGGTCACCGTGGCCGCCGTGCAGGGCAACGTGCCGCGGCTCGGGCTGGAGTTCAACGCCCAGCGCCGCGCCGTGCTCGACTACCACGTCCGCGAAACCGTCCGGCTCGCCGACGACGTGCGCGCCGGACGCGCCGCGCAGCCGATGTTCGTCATCTGGCCGGAGAACTCGTCGGATATCGACCCACTGGCCAACCAGGACGCCGCCGACCAGATCTCGGTCGCGGCGCGCGCCATCAACGCGCCGATCCTGGTCGGCGGCGTGCTCGCCGGGCCGGGCTACAGCAGCGACAACCCGGTGTCCACCAACTCGGTGATCGTGTGGGATCCCGCTACCGGCCCCGGCGACCGTCACGACAAGCAGATCGTGCAGCCGTTCGGCGAGTACCTGCCGTGGCGCGGCTTCTTCAGTCACTTTTCGCCCTACGCCGAACGGGCCGGCTACTTCGTGCCCGGCAACGGGACGGGCGTGGTGAACGCCGCCGGAGTGCCGATCGGGATCACCACGTGCTGGGAGGTGATCTTCGACCGCGCGGCGCGCGAACCGGTTCTCAACGGCGCCCAGTTGCTCGCGGTGCCGACCAACAACGCCCTGTTCGGCGAGGCCATGAGCGAGCAACAGCTCGCGTTCGGCAGGCTGCGGGCGGTCGAGCACGACCGCTACGTCGTGGTAGCGGGCACCACCGGGATCAGCGCCGTCATCGCGCCCGACGGGCAGGTGCTGGCCCGTACGGCCTTCTTCGAACCGGCCTACCTCGACGCCCAGGTCCGGCTGAAGACGCAGTTCACCCCGGCTACGCGGTGGGGCCCGATCGTCGTTTGGGTGCTGGTCGGAATCGGCGTTGCGGCCGTTATCGCCGCGATCATGCACAATGGAGGGTTCGTGCGTCGCAGCGCACACAGCAACGACAAAGGAGCCACATGACCGCCGGTCAACCGGGAAGCGAGAGCGGTGAACGCCCGAGTCAGCGCACTCTGGTCATCGTCCCGACCTACAACGAGCGGGACAACCTGCCGCTGATCGTGGGCCGGGTTCACCAAGCACTTCCCGACGTGCATGTCCTGATCGTCGACGACGGCAGTCCCGACGGCACCGGCGAACTGGCCGACGAGATGGCTCTGGCCGATCCGGACCGGGTGCACGTGATGCACCGCACGTCCAAGAACGGTCTCGGGGCGGCCTACCTGGCCGCTTTCGCCTGGGGCCTGAATCGCGAGTACTCAGTGCTCGTCGAGATGGACGCCGACGGCAGCCACGCGCCCGAGCAGCTGCACCGGCTCCTCGACGCCGTCGACGCCGGCGCGGATCTGGCCATCGGGTCGCGGTATGTCGCCGGGGGAACCGTTCGCAACTGGCCGTGGCGCCGCCTGGCGCTGTCGAAGACCGCCAACACCTACTCCCGGCTGCTGCTCGGTGTCGACGTGCACGACATCACCGCGGGCTATCGGGCCTACCGGCGTGAGGTGCTGGAGAAGATCGACCTGACCGCGGTGGAATCCAAGGGCTACTGCTTCCAGATCGACCTGACCTGGCGCGCCATCAACAACGGCTTTACCGTCGTCGAGGTCCCGATCACCTTCACCGAGCGCGAGCTGGGCGTGTCCAAGATCAGTGGATCCAACATCCGCGAAGCGCTGTTCAAGGTCGCGGATTGGGGCATCCGCGGGCGACTGGATCGCGCCCGCGGCGTCGTCCGCTAGCCCCCTTCTCCCGCTTCTCCCGCGAGCGACCGTGTCTGTCCGGCGACACGCCGCTAAACCCCGTGCAAAAGGGGACGCTCGCGGTGAGACGAGAGCGCGTCAGCTGCCGCGGCGGCGGGTCTTGATGATGTCGAGGCGTTCCTTGAGCAGCTCGTCGAGCTCCTCGACCGAGCGGCGCTCCAGCAGCATGTCCCAGTGCGTCCGCGGCGGCTTGACCTTCTTGGGCTCCGGCAGGTCGCCCTCGATCAGGGTGCCTTCCATGCCGTTGCGGCACAGCCAGGTGCCGGGGATCTCGGCGTCGTCGGCGAACGGGACGTCGAACTCCTCGCCGTTGTCGGTGCGGTACCGGGCGACCTGACGCGGCGCCAAGTCGTGGTTGCGGTCCGTCTCGTAGCTCACGGCTCCGAGGCGACTGCCTCTCAAGACACGATCAGCCATCGTCAACACTCCTCAATAAACGCAAATTTGTCCGGATACTCAACGCAGCAACGCGGCGCGCAGTTCCCGACTCAGCCGATGATCATACCGGGAAAGGCGCCCCCGGCCGTCTACAGTCGGGATCCGTGGCACGTCGCAACCGTCCCCAACCCTGTCGCTGGTGCGGTCGTGAAGTCGCTGAGGCGGGGCTGGGCCGGCGCCGACAGTACTGCCGGCAGTCGTGTCGCCAACGCGCCTATGAACAGCGCGCGATGGTCAGGGGCACGTCACTGTCGCCGGATTCGGTGGTGTTGACCGCCGACGAGGCCTCCGAGCTCTCGGACCGCGTTTACCAGGTCAGATGCGCCGCCGAAGACGTCGTGACCGCGGTCGACGAAGGCGCCGAGTCCACCGAGCTGCGGGAACTGTGCGACGCCCTGATGCGCGCCGCCAAGGCGGCCGACGGCTGGCGCTGACCGGCAAAGCGTCGGTCTGGATGCAGGCGGCTTTACGATGGCCACCAGCACACCCCGAGATGGGAACCCAGTGTCGTTGCCTCCTCCAGAATCGACGCCCGCCACCGACGTGTGGCGGTTCGACGGTTTTGTCCTTGACACCCAGCGCTACGAACTGCGCCGTGACGGCGACGTTGTCCACATCGAGCCGCAGGTTTTCGACGTCCTGACCCAGCTCGTCAGCAATCGCCATCGTTTCGTCACCAAGGAGGAGCTGTTCGACTCGGTGTGGGGCGGACGGTTTGTCGGTGAGGCGGCGTTGACGAGCCGCATCAAGGCGGCTCGTCGGGCGCTGGGCGACGACGGCGAATCGCAGCGATACATCAGGACCGTCCGCGGCCGCGGGTACCAGTTCGTCGGCACCATCGCCGACACGCCCGCGCAGCCAGCACCGCCACCCCCAGAGCCCGCACCGCTGCGACAGCACATCGCGTTCTGCCAGGCGGCCGACGGGGTTCGGCTGGCATATGCAGTCGTGGGGGAGGGGCCGCCGCTGGTACGAGCGGCCAATTGGATGACGCACCTCGGTTACGACATCGAAAGCCCGGTATGGAGACACTGGGTCAGAGATCTATCGCTGAAATACACGTTCATCCGCTACGACGAGCGTGGCTGCGGCCTATCCGATTGGGATGCAACGGATTTCAACTTCGACGACTGGGTCGCCGATCTCGAATCCGTGGTCGAGGCGCTCGCGCTGGAGCGCTTTCCGCTGCTGGGGGTGTCGCAGGGTGGTGCCGTCGCGGTGGCCTACGCCGCCCGCCATCCGGAGCGCGTCAGCCGACTGGTGCTGTGTAGCGCATATGCCCGGGGCCGGGCGGTGCGCGCCGTCAGCGAAGAGGAAAAGCGCGCTGCGGCACTGGATCTCGATTTGGCCCGGGTGGGCTGGGGGCGCGACGATCCGGTGTTCCGCGAGGTTTTCGCCGCCCAGTTTCTGCCGGACGGCACCCGTGCCGACTGGGCCGCGTTCGACCAACTGCAGCGGCGAACGACCTCACCGGAAAACGCCGTGCACTTCCTGGAGGAGTTCGCCCGAATCGACGTGCGCCAGGAGGCCCGCAAGGTGTCCTGCCCGACGCTGATCATGCACTCGCGCGACGACCACCGCGTCCCGATGCGTTTCGGCGAGGAGCTCGCGACGCTGATTCCGAATGCCGACCTGGTGGCGCTCAGCAGCAACAACCACCTGCTGACCGCTAGCGAGCCCGCGTGGCAGGTGTTTCGCGACGAACTCGACGCTTTCCTGGCGACCTGACCGACCCAGGTAGCCCCAGATCGCATCTGTTCTCCACGCATTCTCCATACATTCTTCATGTGCTCGGTCGTTCGGCCATACATGCTGGGTCACATGAAAAAGCACACCCGTACCCTGCTCATTGGTGTCAGCGCGATGTTCGCCCTCGGCACCCTGTCGGCTTGCTCCGGCGGCACGTCCACCGAAGCGACCACCACGTCGGAGGCGACCGCGACGACGCCCGTCAGCGCCACCGCGGCACCCTTCCCGCAATCCGCGAAGTACATCGCCGACATGAAGGCGGCCGACGGCAAGACGATGACCATCGGCATCGCCGTCGACGGCACCGAGGTTGCCGCCTACGCCTGCAATGGCACTGACGACGAGGCCTGGTTCTTCGGCAACCAGACCGACGGCAAGATCGACATCAAGTCGAGGTTCCGCGACACCCTCTCCGCCGAGTTCGATGGCACCGATGTGGAGGGCGACCTGATGATGAACGGCGTCTCGTACGAGTTCACCGCGCCGGCGGTGCCCGCACCGGCGGGCATGTACACCGCCGAGGCCGATGGCGTACGGGCGTCATGGGTGGTTCGTCCCGACGGCTCCGCCATCGGTGTGCAGTTCAACGGCGGCGTTAGCGGCCGCGATTTTGAGCAGGCCGAACTGCAGCAGCTAAAGGACGAGCAGTTCCGCGCTTCGGTGCGCAACAAGCGGATTCTTCAGCAGGCCCAGCAGATCGCTCGGCTGCAGAACAACGGCTTCGAATCCACCATCAACGGCAAGAGGGTGGTGTTGGTCGTCGTCAACGGCAACTTCCGGCTCTGACGACTCCGCCGAACCCTTCGGCGATCAGACGCAGACTCGCACATTCGGATACCGAATCGTGCGAGTCTGCGTCTGATCAGCGGCATAGGGCCGCGCGGTGATCTCCGGGTTGAGGCCTCTGAGCAAGCGCTATTACCTGCGTATGAATGCAGATAACCAGGTTGGTACGACGCCGCTGGCCGACGACCACGCGGGCCTGGTCGTTGAGGTCTTCAGGATGCTCGCCGACGCGACCCGGGTGCAGCTGTTGTGGGCCCTGATCGGCGGCGAGTTGCCGGTCAACGACCTGGCCGCCCGCGTCGGCAAACCCGCGCCATCGGTGTCCCAGCACCTGGCCAAGCTGCGGATGGCCCGGCTGGTGCGCACCCGCCGCGACGGCACCCAGGTGTTCTACCGCCTCGAAAACGAACATGTCGGCCAGCTCGTCACCGACGCGGTGTACAACGCCGAGCACGCCGCGGGCGGGGTGCCCGCGCATCACCGTGGCGAGGCCGTCCGCGCGCTGCGCGAAGAGGTCGGCTGATGGGCCTCGGACACTCGCATGGACACGGCCACGACCACACCGACAAAGTTGACGACGCCCTGCGCGACAGCGCCGCCGGCATCCGAGCGGTGAAGATCAGCCTGGTGGTGCTCGGCCTTACGGCGGTCGCGCAGCTCGTGGTCGTCGCGCTGTCGGGCTCGGTGGCACTGTTCGCCGATACCGTGCACAACTTCTCCGACGCGCTGACGGCCGTGCCGCTGTGGATCGCGTTCGCGGTGAGCCGGCGGTCGGCAACGCGTCGCTATACCTACGGATTTGGCCGGGTCGAGGACCTGGCCGGGCTATTCGTCGTGGCCGTCATCGCAATCTCCGCGCTGGTCGCCGCCGTCGAGGCGGTCCGCCGGCTCATCGACCCGGTGCCGCTGTCGCACCTGAGCTGGGTCGCGGTCGCCGGCGTCGTCGGGTTCATCGGCAACGAAGTGGTCGCGGTGTATCGCATCCGGGTCGGCAGACGCATCGGGTCCGCGGCGCTTCGCGCCGACGGATTGCACGCCCGCACAGACGGTTTGACGTCTCTGGCGGTGGTGGCGGGTGCGGCGGGTACGGCGCTGGGATTTCCCGCGGCCGACCCGATCGTCGGCCTGCTTATCGCCGGTGCTATCGGCGTCGTGCTGGTGATCGCGGCGCGCGACGTGTTCGGCAGGCTGCTCGACCGGGTCGACCCGACACTGGTGGACTCCGCACATGATGTGCTGGGCGGCCAACCGCGAGTGCTCGCCGTGCGGCGGGTGAGGATGCGCTGGGTGGGGCATCGACTCGAAGCCGACGCGGAGCTGGACGTCGATCCGGGACTGAGCCTCTCGGACGCCCACGACGTGGCGCACCGTGCCGAACATGAACTCGCCCATGTCATTCCGAAGCTGGGTTCGGTGGTGGTGCACGCCTATCCCGGCCACGAAACCACGCTCAGCAGCTGAACTTCTCACCGATCTCGGCCGGTGGCGCCACTTTCTGCAGGCATCCGAACTGCACGATTCCGGAATCGCTGAACCGGGCCGCGGACCGGTGGGCGTAGTTCACACAGAACACGCCGGCCGGGTCGGCACGGCAGCGGTAGTCGCCGAACGCCAGTGCCTGGCCGTACGGCAGTTGTGGACCGGTGCCGTTGGAGAAGCGGCCAGGATCACCGTGCACCGAACCGATTTCGAGGGTGGGGCCGGCGAAGTCCACCCAGCCGCCCTTCCACTGCCCGTAGACATCGGCCGGTTGGGGCGGTGGGTTCGCCAGGTCGACCAGGCAGGCCAGCGCGCCACCGAACCGGGAGTCGGTCATGCAGTTGGTCTTTCCCGACGGTGTGGTGAAGGCGATATCGTCGCCCAGCTGTGTCGTCGCGCCCTCCCGCGTCGCCGAGTGGTAGGCGCCAGGGTCGGCACGTGTGCCGGCCTCGATCCAGCGGATGACGTCGGCGATCGGGGCGCCGGGCGCGGGCACTGCCGCAGGAACTGCCGAGGTCGTCGACGTCGCAGGAGGGGTGGAGCGCGTCGTGCTCGACGGCGCCGACTGGGCATCGCCGCCTACCGATTGTGAACACCCCGAAACCAGCACAGACGCCGCGATCAGCACAGCAATCCGCATAACCGCCAAGGCTAGCGGGCCGACACGCAATCACCGGCAAGGCGCGACGGGGTGGTGTTCGCTACGGTCGGGTCATGCACGAACGCACAGTCCGCGCAACCGTCGACTCCGGCACCGTGGAAGGGTTCACCCGCGACGGCGTCAACCGGTGGCGTTCGATCCCATACGCCCGTCCGCCGGTGGGCCGGTTGCGCTTCCGGGCTCCGCAGCCGGTGCAGCCGTGGCCGGGTGTGCGTTACTGCCACGGCTTCGGCAACTGCGCGCCGCAGCAGCGCAAGTACACGATGCTCAGTGTCGGCAAGTACCAGCCGATGAGCGAGGACTGCCTCACGTTGAACGTCACCGCACCCGAATCACCGGCAGATCGTCCGTTGCCGGTCATGGTGTTCATTCACGGCGGCGGCTACATCCTGGGCAGCTCGGCGACGCCGATCTACGACGGCGCATCCCTGGTGCGCAAGGGCTGTGTGTACGTCTCGGTGAACTACCGCCTCGGCGCGCTGGGCTGCATGGACCTGTCCTCGCTGTCTACTCCCGACCACCCGATCGATGGAAACCTCTACCTGCGGGATCTGGTCATGGCGTTGGGCTGGGTCCGCGACAACATCGCGGTTTTCGGTGGTGACGCCGACAACGTGACCATCTTCGGCGAAAGCGCGGGCGCCCACGCCGTCGCCACACTGCTGGCGGTTCCGCAGGCCAAAGGCCTGTTTGCCCGGGCCATTTCGGAAAGCACGGCCAGCGGGATGGTTCGTTCCCCCGAAGCCGCCGAAAAGTTCGCCGTCCATTTCGCCGGCCTGCTCGGCGCACGCCCCGACGACGGCGCCGCCGCACTGATGGCGGCCCGACCGGCCGACCTGGTCAACGCCCTGGACCATCTCATCGCCCGCGGCATGAAAGACATGCCGGGCGCGTTTGCGGCCGGACCCGCGTTCGGCACCGACTACCTGCCCATGGATCCAGTGGATGCCATGCGGCGGGGCAAGGCGCATCGGGTCCCGCTGATCGTCGGGAACAACGCCGAAGAGGCGCGGCTCTTCACCCGGTTCCTACCGCTGTTGCCGATGAACGAGCCGATGATCACGAGGTTGTTGGCCGACGCCGACGCGAGAGAACGCATCACCGCCGCGTACCCCGGCTACCCGAGTCCTGCCGCCTGCCTCCAGCTCAGCGGTGACTTCGCATTCGGATCGGCGACATGGCAGATCGCCGAGGCGCACTCCCAACATGCGCCGACCTACCTGTACCGCTACGACTACGCGCCGCGCACGCTGCGCTGGTCGGGTCTGGGCGCCACCCACGCCACCGAGTTGTTCGCCGTGTTCGACGTGTATCGCACCCGGTTCGGCCGGTTGCTCGCCGCGGCCGCTGACCGGCGCTCGGCGCTGAAGGTCAGCGACGACGTGCAGGCGCGCTGGCGGGCCTTCAGCCGCACCGGGGTGCCGGACGCGGATTGGCCCGCCTACACCAGCGCCGATCGCGCTGTGATGGTGTTGGACACCAACCCACACGTCGAATACGACCCGCACGCCGACCGCCGTCAGGCCTGGGAAGGTTTCACGCTGGCGTCACGCTGACCGCCTGCGCCGAAGTCCCTGCGCGCCGTCGGCGGATGTGATTGCGTAATCAGTGTCCACTGAATGCATCGACCGAGGACGCCTGCTATGAGCCAATCCGTCACTCAAACCGTTGATTACCCATTGGATCCGCTGTCGAGCGAGGAGTTCACGAGGGTGGCAGCCATCCTCAGCCGCGAGCACCAGGTGGGGGATGGCTGGCGCATCGCCTCGGTCGAAATGATCGAACCGGGCAAGGCCGAGCTCGCGGCGTTCGACGACGGCGGGCCGATGCCGCCTCGCCGCGCCGCGGTGACCTGCTTGCAGTGCGCCAACAACGCCACCTACAAGGGCGTCGTGTCCCTGACCGATGACAGTGTCGAGTCGTTCGAACACATCCCGGGCGTGCAGGCCAACTTCACCGTCGACGAATTCCTCGAGTGTGACGAGATGTTGCGCGCCCACCCCGACGTGCAGGCGGCGCTGGCCAAGCGCGGAATCACCGATATCGACCTCGTCTTCATGGACACCTGGACCTACGGCGAAGCGGTGGCACCACCGGAGTACCGCGACCGCCGGCTCGGTTGGTCGGACACCTGGGTGAAGGCCGCGCCCGGCGCGAACCCGTACGCCCATCCCGTGAGTGGACTGCACTGCGTCGTCGACATCAACTCCATGGAGCTGCTGCGGACCGAGGACAACGGCGGGGTGGAGCCGCCGAATGTGATGGGCGAGTACGTGCCCAAGCACATTCCTGATCACATCCGGTCGGCGTCTCGGCGCGAGCCGCTCCAAGGCACTGGCGCTCGAGCAGCCCGACGGGCCGACGTTCACGCTCGAGGGCAACCTGCTGCGATGGCAGAACTGGTCGCTGCGTGTCGGCTTCAACTATCGCGAGGGGATGACGCTGCACACCGTGCGCTACCGCGACGGCGACCGGGATCGCTCTGTGGCACACCGGATGTCGTTCGCGGAGATGGTGGTGCCGTACCGCGACTCGTCTGAGGATCATTACCGGCGAACGGCATTCGACATCGGCGAGTGGGGCCTGGGCTTCATGACGACGTCGCTGGCGCTGGGATGCGACTGCCTGGGCGAGATCCGTTATCTCGACGCGGTGCTGCACAACAGCAAGGGTGAGCCCTACACCATCACCAACGCCGTCTGCATTCACGAAGAGGACAACGCCGTGCTGTGGAAGCACGTCGACCACGACGTCGGCGCCGAGGTGCGCCGCATGCGACGGCTGACGGTGTCGAGCCATGTCACCGTCGCCAACTACGAGCAACTGGTGTACTGGCGCTTCTACCAGGACGGCAACATCGAGTGCGAGATCCGGGCCACCGGCATCATGGTGACGACACCGGTCGCGGCGGGGCAGCCACACCCCAACGGCACCTGATCGACGAGCGCACCTACGCGCCGTTCCACCAGCATTTCCTGGTGGCGCGGCTGGACCTCGACATCGACGGCAGCGACAACACCGTGTACATGACCGAGTCGTATGCCGAAACCGATGGGGCCGGAGAACCCGTACGGTCTGTCGCTGGTGACGCGCAACGTGGCCCTGCAAACCGAGAGCGAAGGCAAGCAGGACATGAACTACGGCACCCAGAGGACGTGCAAGGTGGTGAATACCAACGCCGTCAACGGGCTGGGCACCCATCCGTCGTACAAGCTGGTTCCCGGCGGCGCGTTCCCGGCGATGTTCGACCCGGAGTCGCCGATCTTCCAGCGCGCCACCGTCATCGGTCACACGCTGTGGGTCACCCCCAACCATCCCGATGAGCGTTGGCCCGCAGGCGAATTCGTCAACCAATCGGTCCGCGACACCGGCCTGGCGGAGTGGACCAAGGCCGACCGACCGATCGAGAACACCGATGTGGTGCTCTGGTACGTGTCGGCATCCACCACATCACCAGGCCGGAGGACTGGCCCGTGATGCCCGTCGACGTGGTGTCGTTCTGGCTCAAGCCATACGGATTCTTCGACCCGCAATCCGTCGC
>JBEVHG010000126.1:0-18201 GCA_040511335.1 Mycobacterium sp.
GTCCACCCACTGGCGTGGTTGGCTGCGAACGGCAATCGAGCCGCGGTCGGTCACCGTGCCGATACGGTCGGGTGGGACTGGCCCTGCCGCGCCCCGGCGTCGCGGCCTCCGGTCGGGGCCGCCACCAGCGTCAACAGCGTGGCCTCGGGCCGGCAGCAGAACCGCACCGGGGCGAACGGCGACGTGCCGATACCGGCCGAGACGTGCAGCGCCATGTTCGCCCCCCAGCGTGACGCGCCCTTGGCCCGCGACCGGTCCAGGCCGCAGTTGGTGACGATCGCGCCGTAATACGGCAGGCAGAGCTGTCCGCCGTGGGTATGGCCGGCCATCACCAGCTGATAACCGTCGGCCGCGAAGCGATCCAGCACCCGCGGCTCCGGCGAGTGCGCCAGCCCCAGGCGCAGATCCGCGGTGGGACTGGCCGGGCCCGCAATCGTTTCGTAGCGGTCCCGGGACAGGTGCGGGTCGTCCACGCCAGCCACCGCGATGCGCAGCCCCGCCACCTCGATTTCGCGCCGGTTGTGCGTCATGTCCAGCCAGCCCCGCTCGGTGAACGCCGCCCGCAGGTCCTGCCACGGCAGCGGCCGCCCGCGCACGCGATGCCCGGGATCGGTCAGGTAATTCGCCGGGTTCTTCAGCCGCGGGCCGAAGTAGTCGTTGCTGCCGAACACGAACAGCCCCGGCAGCGACAGCAGATCGCCCAACGTCTGCACGACGGCGGGCACCGCCTTCGGGTGCGCCAGGTTGTCGCCGGTGTTCACTATCAGGTCGGGCTCCCAGCGTGCCAGCTCGCGCAGCCATGCCTTCTTGCGCCGTTGCTTGGGCCGCATGTGGATGTCGCTGATGTGCAGCACCCGCAGCGGCGACGATCCCGGAGCCAGCACCGGCATGGTCACCTCGCGCACGACGAAAGCGTTGCGTTCGATTAGCGACGCGTAGCCGACCCCGGCCACGACCGAGCCGACGGTCGCAGCAGCGGAGTTCTTCAGGATTGTCGAAGGGGCGGGCATGCCAGGCAGCCTACTGCCAGTTGCCGGCGCATACCGCCTCTCACCCGGTCCGCGTCTACAACCGCACACCTCGACATCACGGTGGCGGCGGGGGTGGTGGCGGCGGGGGCGGTGGCGGCGGGGGCGGACCCAGCACCGGCACCGTGATCGGCGGCAGGCCGGGGATCTCGACGACAGTCTGGCCGATTGGCGGCGGCAGCGGCGGGACACCCAGAGGAGGCGGAGCGGGAATCCGCACCGGAGGAGGCGGTGGCGGGGCCGGCGCGACGCCGTTGCTGATCAGGATGGTGACGATCGAGCCGGGAATCGTTTGGCCGCTCGGCGACGTCCCGACCACAGTGCCGTACCGGGATCCGCTGTTGACCATGCTGACGTGCTCGGCGACCTGGAAGCCGGCGTCGCGCAGGCGCTGCCGGGCGCCGTCCTCATCCAGCCCCGACACGCCGGGCACCCGCGAGCCGGGGGCTCCGTCGACGAAGCGCGGATCGGTCGGCGGCAGCCTGACCTCGCCGAAGTTGTTGGCTATCGGCTTCATGGCGTTGAACCAGGTCCGGGCCGGCTCGTTTCCGCCGAACAGGTTGCCGTCATAACACTGGCGCAGCGGGAAGGAGCACAATTCGCCGGGTGTCGTCGAGTCGTCGTAGATGTAGCTGGCCGCGGCCAAGTTGTTGGTGAAGCCGAGGAAGCCCGACGAGCGGTGGGCCTCGGTGGTGCCGGTCTTACCCGACATCGGCAGGTCCCAGCCCACCGAGCCGGCGGCACCCGCGGCCGTCCCGGCACCCGTGTCGTCCTTGCTCAATGCATTGGCCAGGGTGTTCGCCAGCCCCTCGGGCACCGCCTGGTCACAGGTTTCGGTAGTCACGGCCACCTCGGTGCCGGTGCGGTCGAAGACCTTGTCGATCGGATTGGGTGGGCACCACATGCCGCCCGACGCCAGCGTCGCGGCGACGTTGGACAATTCCAACGCATTCAACTCGAACGGGCCCAGCGTGAACGAGCCGATGTTCTGGCGTTTGATGAAGTCGGCCAGGCTCTCGTTGCTTTCCGGGTCGTAGTCGCGTGCGGTTCCCGGAAGCGCGTAGGACCGCAGGCCGAGCCGGACCGCCATGTCGACGGCGCGTGGCACCCCGATCTGGGAGATCAGCTTGGCGAAGGCGGTGTTCGGGGAGGTGGCCAGCGCGTCGGTGATGTTCATCGACCCGCGGTAGTTGCCGGCGTTCTGCACGCACCAGGTTTCCCTGGGACAGCCAGGGGTGTCGCTGCTGCCCAGGCCCTTGGCCTGGAAGCGGCTCGGGGCGTCCAGCTGGGCGTCGATGCCCATGCCCATGTCCAACGCCGCGGCCACCGTGAACACCTTGAAGATCGAGCCTGCGCCGTCGCCGACCAGTGAGAACGGCTGCGGTTGCATGGTTTCGCCGGTGTCGGTGTTGAGCCCGTAGGTCCGATTGCTGGCCATCGCGAGCACCGGATGTGACTCCTTACCGGGCCTGACCACGCTCATCACGCTGGCGATGCCGTCGAGGTCCGGGCTTGCGATGCTGTCGATCGCCGATTTCACCGGAGCCTGCACGTCGGGATCGAGCGTGGTCCTGATCAGGTAGCCGCCCTTGGCGACCTGCTCCTTGCTGACGCCCGCGCGCGCCAGGTATTCCAGCGCGTAGTCGCAGAAGAACGCGCGGTCCCCGGCGGCGATGCACCCGCGCGGCAGCTCCTGCGGCTGCGGCAGGATGCCCAGCGGGTGCTGCTTGGCCGCCCGCAGCGCCGCGGCTTCGCCGGGCAGATTCTCGATCATCGTGTCCAGCACCACGTTTCGACGCGCCAGCGCACCCTCGGGGTTGGTGTAGGGGTTGAGCGAGCTGGTCGACTGGACCAGGCCGGCCAGCAGCGCGGCCTGCTCCCAGTTCAGCTCGGAGGCGTTGATACCGAAGTAGGTCTGGGCCGCGTCCTGGACTCCGAACGCGTTGTTGCCGAACGACACCAGGTTCAGATAGCGGGTGAGGATCTCCGGCTTGGCGAAGGTCTTGTCCAACGTGAGAGCCATCCGGATCTCGCGCAGCTTGCGGGCCGGGGTGGTCTCGATCGCCGCGCGCTTCTCCGCGTCGGTCTGCGCGATCACCAGCAGTTGGTAGTTCTTCACGTACTGCTGCTCGATGGTGGAACCACCGCGGGTGTCGAGGTCGCCGCGCATGTAGCCGGCCAGGCCGGTCAGCGTGCCCTGCCAGTCCACGCCGTTGTGCTCGGCAAACCGCTTGTCCTCGATCGAGACGATCGCCAGCTTCATGGTGTTGGCGATCTGGTCGCTGGGTACCTCGAACCGCCGCTGTGAGTACAGCCACGCGATGACGTCGCCCCTGGCGTCGACCATCGTCGACACCGCCGGCACCTCGCCCTCTACCAGTGCTGCGGAGCCGTTAGCAACCACATCGGAGGCCCGGTTGGACATCAGGCCGAACCCGCCGACCACGGGGAACATCAGCGCCGCGGCGACCACGCTGGCCAGCAAGCAGCACCAGGCGAGCTTGATGACCGTGGCCGTGGTCGTGGGGCGTTCGGGCATGGGGACAGAGTAGCGATATCGCCGGTCGACATCCCCGGGCGGGCTCGATTGGCGGCCTCCGCCGCCGTGCGGAGCGCCCCGTCGTCCGCGATCATGATTTGACGGCACGGCCGTCCCAAAAAAGTGAGTCCAAACTGTTGCGCAAAAGGCCCCTGACCACCTAGCTTGAGAACACAGTGCGATTCAGGTAACACAAGCTGGCGCAGTGTGGCGTAGATCGCATCAGCGCTCTACACCGGAGGACTACGTCGTCGTGAGACGGCTGGAACGAAGGGATCGCTGGTGTCTGGTACACGGCCCGCCGCGCGCAGGACAAGCCCGAATTCCCCAGCTCACAGCTTGGTCCACGGCGCCGAGGCCGAGCAGCGCATCGCATGGGTAGCGCAGGCGCGCTGCCGGCAGGCCGATCCCGACGAATTGTTCGTGCGGGGCGCCGCGCAGCGCAAAGCCGCGGTAATCTGTCGCCACTGTCCGGTGATCCTCGAATGCGGTGCCGATGCCCTGGACAACCGGGTCGAGTTCGGGGTGTGGGGCGGCATGACCGAACGGCAGCGCCGCGCCTTGCTCAAACAGCATCCCGAAGTGGTGTCGTGGGCCGAGTTCTTCGCCGCCCAGCGCAAACACCGCAGCGCCGTCTAGACCGGCGTTAGGCCGCTTCTTCGACCCCGGTGATCTGATCGGCGATCGCCCGCAGCGCTTCGAGGTCGGACACGTCGAACGGCAGTGAGGGCACCCCGACGATCGCCACGTGAGGATTGGCGCCGGTGAACCGCGACAGCAGCCGAATCTCCCGCTTGGCCGTCATCGCGCGGTCGGCATGAATCCGCAGCACCGCCGCCGCCAGCGACTCGGGGTCGTTTTCCTCGAGTACCTCGGCAGCGTCGTCGGCCTTCTCGGCGTGCAGGTCGCACAGCGTCGGGTGGGTGCGGTTCAGGATCAGTCCGGCCAGCGGCATGTGCTCCTGGGAAAGCCGGTCGATGAAGAACGACGCCTCGCGCAGCGCATCGGGTTCGGCAACCGACACCACCACGAACTGGGTGCCCCGCCGTTTGAGCAGTTCATATGTGCGGTCGGCCTTCTCCCGGAACCCGCCGAAGGTGGCATCCAGAGACTGTACGAAAGCTGCAGCGTCGGAAAGCATTTGCGACCCCAGCACCGTGGACAGCGCCTTCATGGCCAACCCGACTGCGCCGGTGACCAGCCGCCCGATCCCGCGACCCGGGCCAAGCAGCAGCTTCCACAACCTGCTGTCCATGAAGCTGCCCAACCGTTTTGGGGCGTCCAGGAAGTCCAGCGCGTTGCGTGATGGCGGGGTGTCGACGACGACCAGATCCCACTTGTCTTGCGCCAGAAGCTGACCCAGCTTCTCCATCGCCATGTACTCTTGCGTGCCCGCCAGCGAGGTGGCAACCGTCTGATAGAACTGGTTGTCCAGAATCGCTTGCGCGCGTTCGGGTCCGGAGTATTGGACCACCATCTCGTCGAATGTCCGGCGCATGTCGAGCATCATCGCGTGAAGTTCGCCGGAGACCTCGGGCGCCAGCGGGACCCGCTGCGGCGAGTTGCCGAGATCCTGGACGCCCAGCGCCTGGGCGAGCCGACGGGCGGGGTCGATGGTCAGCACGACGACGGTGCGGCCGTATTCCGCGGCGCGCAACGCCATTGCCGCGGCGGTGGTGGTCTTGCCGACACCGCCGGCGCCGCAGCACACCACGACGCGGTTGGAGGTGTCCTCCAGGATCGAGCCCATGTCCAGGGCCGGCGGTGTGGAGCTCATCGGACCCCTTGTCGTTCAAGCGCTTCGGCGAGCTCGTAAAGGCTGCCGAGGTCAACGCCGTCGGGCAGGGCCGGCAGTTCCAGCCGGGGCACCTCGATCTCGTCGAGCTCCTCGGCGCTCTCCGCCCGTGCGGCGATCCGGGTCGCATGCTGAATCGCCTCGGTGAGCAATCCGGCAAAGTCGGTGTCGGACAACTTGATTCCGGCTTCTGCCAGCCCGGCCCGCACGGCGTCGGCATCGATGTCACCCTCGGCGGCCTTGGCCATATCGTCAGGACCCAGATACGCCGGGATGTTGCGGTTGATGATCACGCTGCCGATCGGCAGACCCAGTTCGGTCAGCTCGTCGATCGCCTCGAGCGTTTCCTGCATCGGCAGCGCCTCCAGCAGGGTCACCAGGTGGATGGCGGTCTGATCGGAGTGCAGCAGCTTCACCACACCCTCGGCCTGTGAATGCACCGGCCCGCCCTTGGCAAGCTCCGACACGGCCTGGGTGACGTCGAGGAACCTGGCGATGCGCCCCGTCGGCGGCGAGTCCACCACCACCGCGTCGTAACTGTTCTGCTTGCCCTTCTCGGCGCGCACGACGATTTCCTTGATCTTGCCGGTGAGCAGCACGTCGCGCAGGCCCGGCGCGATCGTGGTCGCGAACTCGACGGCACCGATGCGCCGCATCGCCCGCCCGGCCAGGCCCAGGTTGTAGAACATTGCGAGGTACTCCAGGAACGCCGCTTCGATCTCGATGGCCAGCGCGTTGACCTGACCGCCGCCATCTGCGGTGGCGATCTTCACTTCCTGGTAGGGCAGCGGCGGCACATCGAACAGCTGCGCGATGCCCTGGCGGCCTTCGACTTCGACCAGCAACACCCTGCGGCCACCGGCGGCCAGTGCCAGCGCCAGCGAAGCGGCGATCGTCGACTTCCCGGTACCGCCCTTGCCGGTGACGAAGTGCAGACGCGCCTTGGTCAGCCGGGACGGCCAGCCGACAGGTTTGGGGCCGCTCGGTGTGGAAGGCACCACTGCATGCTAACCAAGGGGCGTGGCGTCACCGATAAGGTGAGTCCATGAGCGAACCGACCCGCTGGGAGTACTCGACCGTCCCGCTGCTGACACACGCGACCAAACAGATCCTCGACCAGTGGGGGGAAGACGGTTGGGAACTGGTGTCGGTTCTTCCCGGGCCGACCGGCGAGCAGCACGTGGCCTATCTCAAGCGCCCGAAATGAGTACCGCCTCCTTCTGGCTGACGCGGCTCGCCGAGCTGGGCATCGAGCTGCCCAAGGTCGTCGCACCGCTGGCGGCCTATGTGCCCGCGGCGCGCACCGGCAACCTCGTCTACACCGCGGGTCAGCTGCCGATGGTGGCCGGCGAGCTTCCCGTCACCGGCAAGGTCGGCGCCGAGGTGACCCCGGAGGTGGGCAAGGCCATGGCCCGGGTGTGCGCGCTCAACGCGTTGGCCGCCGTGCATTCGCTCGTCGGTATCGACAACGTCACCCGCGTCGTCAAGGTCGTCGGGTTCGTGGCGTCCGCGCCGGGATTCCACGGCCAGCCCGGCGTCGTCAACGGCGCCTCCGAGTTGTTCGGCGAGGTGTTCGGCCAGGCCGGCTCGCACGCCCGTTCCGCGGTCGGAGTGTCCGAACTGCCGCTGGACGCGCCCGTCGAGGTCGAGCTGATCGTCGAGGTGAAGTGACGGGCACCCTCAGCCATCCGGCTTACGGGATGCTGCGCCCGGTGACGGAATCCGCGTCGGTGCTGCTCGCCGACAACCCGGGGCTGATGACGCTGGACGGCACCAACACCTGGGTGCTGCGCGGGCCGGGCAGCGATGAGATGGTGATCGTCGACCCCGGGCCCGACGACGACGAGCACATTGCACGCATTGCCGAACTCGGCACTGTGGCGCTGGTCCTGATCAGCCATAAGCACGAGGACCACACCGGCGGCATCGACAAGATCGTCGAGCTGACCGGGGCGCCGGTGCGGGCGGTGGGCAGCGGGTTCCTGCGTGGTCTGGGCGGTCCGCTGACCGACGGTGAGGTGATCGACGCGGCGGGCCTGCGCATCACCGTGATGGCCACCCCGGGGCACACCGCCGACTCGTTGTCGTTCGTGCTCGATGACGCCGTGTTGACCGCCGATACGGTGCTGGGCCGCGGCACGACGGTCATCGACAACGAAGACGGCAGCCTCGGCGACTATCTGGACTCGTTGCAGCGGCTGCACGGCCTGGGCCGCCGCACGGTGCTGCCTGGGCACGGTCCCGACCTCGACGACCTCGAGGCAGTGACGGCCATGTATCTGGCGCACCGGCAGGAGCGGCTCGATCAGGTGCGCGACGCGCTGCGCGCGCTGGGCGACGACGCCACCACGCGGCAGATCGTCGAACACGTCTACACCGACGTCGACGAAAAGCTTTGGGACGCAGCGGAATGGTCGGTGCAGGCCCAGCTGGACTACCTACGCGCTTGACTCAGACGCCCAAACTCACGTTTGGGCGACAAAATGCGAGTATCAGACGCCCAAACTCACGTTTGGGCGAGAAAGTGCGAGTAGAAGCCGCCATTACGTCGATCTCGACGCGGACTAGCGCGCGCGGCGGGCCAGCCGCTCGGAGTCGGAGATCAGCACGCTCTTGCCCTCCAACCGAATCCAGCCGCGGTGGGCGAAATCGGCGAGCGCCTTGTTGACAGTCTCGCGTGACGCCCCCACCAGCTGGGCGATCTCCTCCTGCGTCAGATCGTGCGTCACCCGCAGCGCGCCACCCTCCTGGGTGCCGAAGCGCTGCGCCAGCTGCAGCAGCTGTTTGGCCACCCGACCCGGCACGTCCGTGAAGATCAGGTCGGCCAGGTTGTTGTTGGTGCGACGTAGCCGGCGGGCCAGTACTCGCAGCAGTTGCTCGGCGATTTCGGGTCGATCCGCGATCCATGCGCGCAGCGCGTCGCGGTCCATCGACACGGCCCGCACCTCGGTGATCGTCGTGGCGCTCGACGTCCGCGGGCCGGGATCGAAGATCGACAATTCACCGAACATGTCAGACGGGCCCATGATGGTGAGCAGATTCTCGCGGCCGTCCGGCGAGCGTCGGCCGATCTTGACCTTGCCCGACATGATGATGTACAGCCGGTCGCCGGGCTCTCCCTCGGCGAACACCGTGTGCCCGCGTGGGAAGTCGACGGGCTGCAATTGCTTGGTCAGCGCGGATACGGCGCTGGGCTCGACTCCCTGGAAGATTCCGGCCCTCGCCAGGATCTCGTCCACGTTGCCCCTCTTAAGCTGTTGGGTGATAGGACATGCGCAAGCCGACCTCTTACTGGGTAGCGAGATCAGTCTAGAGCTACGCCCTTCGTGACCAGCCCACGCTACACACGATTGGCATGTTGAGTCGGCTGAAACTGCGGATTGGACCGGTGATGGACGTATACCCGCGTTGGCAAACCCGGCATATCGGTGCTGGCGGTGGCCGCTGCGCTGGTGGCATCGCGGTCGTGGTGCCGGCGATGCAGGCTCTCTAGGGCCTGCGTCATGCCGTCTCGCGCCAGCGTGTTCACATCGTCGGCCTCGGCCTGCTGAAGAAACTCAGCCACGTCGGTGGCCGAGACGGTGTCGCGGTTGAGCCCCGATTCGAGTCGCTCGAGCCCAAATGTTGCCAGCATCAGCAACCCAGGAATGAAGGCCACGAGCAACCACGACACAAGGATGAAGTAAACACGGCGAAGGTCTCATCGGGATCACGAATTGTCACCGGTCCGCTCCTAGGTAGTCGGAGCCCGTCAGTACGCTGGCATCCGTGCCTGTGCGTGAGTCCCCGGCCCAAAAGCCGACTGGCCCAAAGCCCGCCCGGCGTGCGGTCGCCGGGAAATGGGATGACGAGACCCGCCTCGGCCTGGTTCGGCGGGCGCGACGAATGAATCGCGCGCTGGCACAAGCATTTCCGCATGTGTACTGCGAGCTGGACTTCACCACTCCGTTGGAGTTGACCGTGGCGACCATCCTGTCGGCGCAGAGCACCGACAAGCGGGTCAACCTGACCACCCCGGCGTTGTTCAAGCGCTACCGCACCGCGCTGGACTACGCGCAGGCCGATCGTGCCGAACTCGAAGAGCTGATCCGGCCGACCGGGTTCTACCGTAACAAGGCCAACTCGCTGATCGGGTTGGGCCGGGAACTCGTGGAGCGCTTCGACGGTCAAGTGCCCGCCACGATGGAGGAACTGGTGACGCTGCCCGGCGTCGGCCGCAAGACCGCCAATGTCATCCTCGGAAACGCATTCGACATTCCCGGCATCACCGTCGACACCCACTTCGGCCGCCTGGTGCGGCGCTGGCGCTGGACCGCCGAGGAGGATCCGGTCAAGGTCGAGCATGCGGTCGGTGAGCTGATCGAGCGCAGCGAGTGGACGCTGCTGAGCCACCGGGTGATCTTCCACGGACGCCGGGTGTGCCATGCCAGGCGCCCGGCGTGCGGGGTCTGTGTGCTGGCCAAGGACTGCCCGTCGTTCGGCGCCGGGCCAACCGACCCGCCCACCGCGGCCGCCCTCGTCAAGGGACCCGAGACCGAGCACCTGCTCGCGCTGGCCGGGCTGTAGTCACGTTCGATGAGCACGTCGACCCGTTGGACCGTTGCGGTGCTGTTCGTCGTGGCGGCGCTGGTGGTCGCGCTGTTCACCCAGTTGGGGGACGACGACGCCACGCGCACCGGGACGGGCGGGCCGGCGTCGAGCCGCGACCGCCGCGACGTCGACACCGCCGAGGCGCTGGCCGGACCGCGGGCCCGCGCCGACCTCGAACCGTGCCCACCCGCGGGCGCCGATCCGGGTCCGGAGACGCTGCGCGGCATCACGCTCGAGTGCGCGGGCGACGGTTCGGCCGTCGATGTCGCCAGGGCGGCGGGCGGTCGCGCCGTCGTGCTGAACCTGTGGGCGTACTGGTGCGCGCCGTGCGCCGACGAACTGCCCGCGATGGCCGAGTACCAGAAGCGGGCCGGGTCCGACGTGACTGTGCTGACCGTGCATCAGGACGAGAACGAGACCGCCGCGTTGCTGCGGCTGGCCGAGCTGGGGGTGCGGTTGCCGACGGTGCAGGACGGTCGGCGGCTGATCGCCGCCGCGCTGAAGGTGCCCAACGTGATGCCCGCCACGGTGGTACTGCGCCCGGACGGTAGCGTTGCTGAGATCCTGCCACGGTCGTTCGCCAGCGCCGACGAGATCGCCGCGGCGGTCGACCCACAGATAGGAGGGCCTGGGTGAGCTCGGGCGGCGAACGGGGCCTGCTGACCCCCGAGGCTGCCCCGGCGTGGCTCAAGCCGCTGGTCGACAATGCCCACCACGTGCCCCGCGCCGCCCGGCGGCGACTGCCCGCCGATGTCCTGGCCGTGGTGACAGCGCACCACGCCAAGTCGAGACTGACCGGCGCCGGCCGCGACGCCGCCGTGCTGGTGCTGTTCTCCGGCCCGCAGGAGTCGCCGTCCGACGGGGTGCCTGACGACGCCGACCTGCTGGTGACCGTGCGAGCGTCCACGCTGCGCCACCACGCCGGCCAGGCCGCCTTCCCCGGCGGCGCGACCGATCCCGATGACGCCGGTCCGGTGTTCACGGCGCTGCGGGAGGCCCGCGAAGAGACCGGCATCGACGCCGCACGGCTGCATCCGCTGGCCACGCTGGAGGAGATGTTCATCGCCCCGTCACGCTTCCACGTCATCCCGGTGCTCGCCTACTCGCCGGATCCCGGCCGGGTGGCCGTCGTCGACGAGACCGAAACCGCGATCGTGGCGCGGGTGCCGGTGCGTGCGTTCATCAATCCGGAGAACCGGATCATGGTGTACCGCAAGACATTCAACCGACGGTTCGCCGGCCCGGCGTTTCTGCTCAACGAGATGCTGGTGTGGGGTTTCACCGGGCAGGTGATCAGTGCGATCCTCGACGTTGCCGGCTGGGCGCTGCCGTGGAACACCGACGACGTCCGCGAACTCGATGACGCAATGGCCCTCGTAGGCCACGAGGACAGCTACGGTGAGGCCCAACCATGACATCGTCGCAGTGGTTTGATCTCGCCGTCGTCGCCGTCGCCCTCGTCGCCGCCATCTCCGGTTGGCTCTCCGGGGCGCTGGGCTCGCTGCTGGCGTTCGTCGGCGTGGTGCTTGGTGCGGTGGCGGGCGTGCTACTGGCCCCGCATGTGGTCAGCCACATCACCGGTTCGCGCACCAAGCTGTTCGTCACGCTGTTTCTGATCCTCGCGCTGGTGGTGATCGGCGAGATCGCCGGCGTGGTGCTGGGCCGCGCGGTGCGCGGCGCCATCCGCAACCCCGCGCTGCGATTCTTCGACTCGGTGATCGGCGTGGGGCTGCTGGTGGTCGCGGTGCTGGTGGTCGCCTGGTTGCTCGGCACCCTGCTGGGGTCGTCCGATCTGCCGAAGCTGGCCGCGGCCGTCCGGGGCTCCACGGTGCTGGCCCAGGTCGACGAGGTGGCGCCGAGCTGGCTGAGGTCGGTGCCGACGCGGCTGAAGTCGGCGCTGTGGGACACCTCCGGCCTGCCCGACGTGCTGAAGCCGTTCGGCCGCACTCCGATCGTGGCCGTCGACGCCCCGGATGCCGGGCTGGCCGGTGATGCTGTGGTGGCTGTTACCAGGCCCAGCGTGGTCAAGATTCGAGGTGTTGCGCCCGGGTGCCAAAAGGTCTTGGAGGGTAGCGGTTTCGTGGTTTCGCCGAATCGGGTGATGTCCAATGCACACGTGGTGGCCGGATCCGACAGCGTCACCGTCGAGGTGGACGGCGAAACCTACGATGCGGGCGTGGTTTCATACGACCCCAACGCCGACATCTCCATCCTCGACGTGCCCGACCTGTCGGCGCCGCCGCTCGCCTTCGCCGAGACGCCGGCCCCGACGGGCGCCGACGCCGTGGTGCTGGGATATCCCGGGGGCGGCGACTTCGTCGCCACCCCGGCCCGGGTGCGCGAGATCATCGAGCTTAACGGGCCCGATATCTACCGCACCACGACCGTCACCCGCGAGGTGTACACGATCAGGGGGACTGTGCGGCAGGGAAATTCGGGCGGTCCCATGATCAATCGCAGCGGTAAGGTGCTGGGCGTGGTGTTCGGGGCCGCCGTCGACGACGTCGACACCGGGTTCGTGCTGACCGGCGACGAGGTATCCCGTCAGCTGGCCAAGATCGGTAACACGCAGCGGGTCGCCACCGGCGCCTGCATTACCTGACCGTCGGGGGCCCGTTTACCTGCGCGAGAAAGCGGGACAGCTGTTCGTTGACCTCGACCGGGGCTTCCTCGTGAGCGAAATGCCCTGCGCCGGCGATGGATACGTAGCGGCCATGCGGCGCATAACGCTGGGTCCGGTACACCGGGTCGGCCAGCACGTAAGGGTCTGCGTCGCCGCGCAGGTGCAGCACCGGCACGGCGAGCGGGCGCTTCATCGACCGCATGAACCGGCGGCCCTCACCGCGCAGCTGGCTGCGGACCGCCCACCGCTGGTACTCCAACGCCGAATGCGCCGCCGACGGAATCTGAATGGCTCGCCGCATGTGCCCGATGGTTTCGGAAAAGTCCTCGCAGGCTTGCCATTTCCCGCTGGCCCGGCTTCGCACCAGCCGCTCGAGCTCCTCGGCGTCGTGGCGGGTCAGCGCCCGCTCCGGCCAGATCGGCAGCTGGTAGCGCAGCATCCAGGGCAGCAGCGCCAGGCCCTGATCGCGTCTGGTCAGCGCCGAGGCGCGCAGCGCGATGGGATGCGGCGAGCTGACCACGGCGATCGCGCGGACCGCCCGAGGGTGCAGCACCGATGTCGCCCAGCAGACCAGACCCCCGTCGGCGTGACCCACCAGCGTCGCCGACGAATGCCCCAACGCACGGACCAAGCCGGCGGTATCGCCGGCCAGCGTCCAGCCGTCGTAGCCCCGGGGCGGTTTGTCGCTGCCGCCGTAGCCGCGCAGATCCACCGCGACGACCCGGGCCCCGGTCAGTCCCCGCAGCTGGTGTCGCCAGGACCACCAGAACGAGCCGAAGCCGTGCAGCAGGATGACCAGCGGCCGATCGGCAGGCGGAGCCGCAGCGGTCGCCTCTGATTCAGCTTCCACGACGTGGAACCGGATGCCGTTGGCATGAACCTCGAGATGGCGCCACGGACCGTCGATGCGGGTCACCGACGGGTCGGGCGGATGTCTGATGTCGCCAGCCGCGCGGCTCCGTGCCACTACCAGCCCGACGGATCGGCGGTCGCGGGTTTGGCCACCTCGCCGTTGGGCGAGGGGAGTGCCTTGTCGGCGGTCTTGTGGCCGGGTGTCAGCGCCTCGCGGGTCTCCTTGACCGACTCGATGGTCTGCCGCGGTCCCCGGATGCGCCGCACCTTGAGGTAGCCGAACAACGCGAGCACCGCGGTGACCAGGACCATGATCCCGAAAACGATGAGGAACGCCACCCACCGCCACAGCCAGGTGTCGAGCAGCTCGGCGACGAAGAAGAAGAAAAAGAACGTGGAGTAGAACAGCACGACCAGCGCCAGGATGAAGTAGATGCTGCCGGTGAGGCCCTTCTTGACGTCGCGGGTGATCTCCGCCCGGGCCAGCTCGACCTCGGCGCGCACCAGTGTGGACACCTGCGTCGTCGCGTCCTTGACCAGGTCGCCGATGGACGGGTCGGGTTTCACGGCGTGCGGATCGACCAGCGGTATCGAGGTCACGGTGGTCGGCACGCCATTCCTGCGATCGCCAATGCTCACAGACGGTTTCCTCCCGCTTCGATTTCGCTGAGATAGATGTTGCCACGTGGCGTCGGGCTAAACGATCCCGGCCGACGATAGACTGACGGGATCTCTGGTTAGGCGGGTCGGGGCACGTCGATGGGGGATGGTATTGAGGACCGGCGGCCGCTGGCATCTGTTCACTGCGGCGGCGATGGTGGCCCTGGTTGCGCTCTTGGCGCCGAACGTGGCGGTGGCCCACGCCGATGAACCCGTCATTTTGGGCGGTGGTTCGGGCATCGTCGTCAATGGCGAAACGTTATGCACGCTGACGACGATCGGTAATGACAACCGCGGCAACATGATTGGCTTCACATCGGCGCACTGCGGCGGACCCGGTGCGGTGGTGAGCGCCGAGGGGGCCGAGGCCGGCGGGGTGCTGGGCACCATGGTCGCCGGCAATGACGGACTCGACTACGCGGTGATTCAGTTCGACCCGGCCAAGGTCAGACCCGTCAACACCATCCGGGGTTTTCAGATCAACGGCATCGGCCCGGACCCGGCGTTCGGCGAAATCGCCTGCAAGCTGGGCCGCACCACGGGGTATTCATGCGGCGTCACATGGGGTCCGGGCGAAGAGCCCGGCACCATCGTCAACCAGGTGTGTGGCCGGCCGGGCGACTCCGGGGCGCCCGTCACCGTCAACAACCAGCTGGTCGGCATGCTCCACGGCGCCTTCACCGAGGAGCTGCCGACCTGCATCATCAAGTACATCCCGCTGCACACGCCGGCGGTGACGATGTCGATCAACGCGGTGCTCGGCGACATCACCGCCAAGAACCGGCCGGGATCTGGCTTCGTCCCGGTGGGCGCGTAACGCTACTTGCTGGCGCGGATCGCCTCGAACACGCTGGGGTCCAACAGGGTAGACGTATCGCCAAGCTCACGGCCCTCGGCGACGTCACGCAGCAGGCGGCGCATGATCTTGCCGCTGCGGGTCTTGGGCAGCTCGGGTACGACGTGGATCTCCCGCGGACGCGCGATCTTTCCGATCTCCTTGGCCACTTGGTCGCGCAGTTCGTCGACCATGTTGTCGTTGTCGGCGGCGTGCGATTCGAGGATGACGAACGCGCAGATGCCCTGCCCGGTGTGCTCGTCGGTGGCGCCCACCACGGCCGCTTCCGCCACGCCGGAATGGCCGACCAGCGCGGACTCGACCTCGGTGGTGGAGATCCGGTGGCCGGACACGTTCATCACGTCGTCGACGCGGCCCAGCATCCAGATGTTGCCGTCGGAGTCGACGCGGGCGCCGTCGCCGGCGAAGTACCAGCCCTGTTCGGCGTAGCGGGTCCAATAGGTCTCCTTGTACCGCTCCGGATCGCCCCAGATGCCGCGCAGCATCGACGGCCACGGCCGATCCAGCACGAGGTTTCCGGTGACGTGCTCCGCCTCGTCGGCGCCGGGCACCAACTCGTTTCCGTCCTCGTCGACGATCTTGGCCGAGATGCCGGGCAGCGGCTTCATCGCCGAGCCCGGCTTCGCCGCGGTGACACCGGGCAGTGGCGAGATCATGATCGCGCCTGTCTCGGTCTGCCACCACGTGTCCACGACTGGGGTTCGGTTGCCGCCGAACACATCCCGATACCATCGCCAGGCCTCCGGGTTGATCGGCTCGCCCACCGAACCCAACAGCCGCAGGCTGGACAGGTCGTGCGCATCGGGGATCTCGCGGCCCCATTTCATGAACGTCCGGATCAGCGTCGGAGCCGTGTAATAGATTGTGACGCCGTACTTTTCGATCACCTCGAAATGCCGGTGCTCGTTCGGCGAGGCCGGCGTGCCCTCGTAGACGACCTGGGTGACGCCGTTGGACAGCGGGCCGTACACGATGTAGGTGTGCCCGGTCACCCAGCCGATATCGGCGGTGCACCAGAACACATCGGTCTCGGGTTTGACGTCGAACACGTTGTAGTGCGTGTAGGACGCCTGGGTCAGGAATCCGCCGGACGTGTGCATGATGCCCTTGGGCTTGCCGGTGGTGCCCGAGGTGTAGAGCAAGAACAGCGGATGCTCGGCGTCGAACGCCTCCGGGGTGTGCTCGGGCGACGCGTTGTCGACGGTGTCGTGCCACCACAGGTCGCGCCCGTCGGTCCACGGCGTGTCCATGCCGGTGCGCCGGACCACCAGCACATGCTCGACGGACTTCTGTTCGGTGACGGCCTCGTCGACCGACTCCTTCAGTGACACCGCCTTGCCACGCCGGAACTGCCCGTCGGTGGTGATGACCAGCTTGGCCTCGGCGTCCTCGATGCGGGCTTTCAGCGCCGACGCCGAGAAACCCGCGAAGACGACGCTGTGCATGACGCCCAGCCGCGCGCAGGCCAGCATCGCCACGATGGCCTCGGGCACCATCGGCATATAGATAGCCACCCGGTCACCGGCCACCACACCGAGGTCGGTCAATGCGTTGGCGGCCTTGCAGACCTCGGCCAACAGGTCGGCGTAGGTCAGGGTGCGGCTGTCGCCGACCGGTTCGCCCTCCCAGCGTATCGCCACCCGGTCGCCGTTTCCGGCATCGACGTGGCGGTCGACGCAGTTGTACGCCACATTGAGCTTGCCGCCGACGAACCACTTGGCGAACGGCGCCTCCGACCAGTCCAGCACCTCGGTGAACGGAGTGTCCCAGGACAGCCGGTCGGCCTGGGATGCCCAGAACGCCGGCAAGTCCTTCTCGGCCTCGCGGTACAGGTCAGCGGTCGCGTTGGCCTGCGCGGCGAACTCGTCGGGGGGCGGATAGCCTGTCGTAACTTCGGTGCGCGTGTCGGACATATCTGTGAGCGTAGTCACCTAACGTTGCATCGACGTTGGCAACGGGAAGCGGGGCCCAACGGTCGAGGAGGTCGTCGGCTTGCTGGGCGTCGGATGCGCGTCACTGTCGCGGTCGTTGCCTTCGCGTACCGCGGCAAGGTCGTGGAGCGGGCGGCCACCGAAAAGGTCTTCATCCGGGCCGCGCCACGAGTACACCCGGCGGCTGCTGGAGGCCATCCCGGGGTCGCGCTAGCGTAGGCAGCCGTGACCGACCCGCTGGCCCCGCTGACCGAGCTGCCCGGCGTGGCCGAGGCCGGATCCGAAGCCCGCGAGGCGTTGGGACGGGCCCACCGGCACCGCACCAACCTGCGCGGATGGCCCACCACGGCAGCAGAGGCGTCGCTACGGGCGGCGCGGGCGTCGGCGGTGCTGGACGGCGGCTCGTTGGTGCTGCCGGAAAGCGGCGAGCCCGACCCGGTGCTGGCGGGTGCGCTGCGCGTGTCGCAGGCGCTCGAAGGGGGAGCGACGGCGCTGGTCGCGGTCTGGGAGCGGGCCCCGCTTCAGGCGCTGGCAAGGTTGCACGCGTTGGCGGCCGCCGACCTGGCCGACGACGACCAGCTCGGGCGCCCACGCCGCGACGTCGATGTGGGGCGGCGGCTGGAACTGCTGGCCGACATCGTCACCGGTGGAACGCGGGTGCCGGCGCCGGTGCTGGCCGCCGTCGCCCACGGCGAGCTGCTGACGCTGGCGCCGTTCGGCACCGCCGACGGCGTGGTGGCCCGTGCGGTTTCGCGGTTGGTGACGATCGCCAGCGGTCTGGATCCGCACGGCCTCGGCGTTCCCGAGGTGTTCTGGATGCGACGCTCCGGTGACTACCGCGCCGCAGCGCGCGGTTTCGCCTCGGGCACACCCGACGGTCTGGCCGCGTGGTTGGTGATGAGTTCGCGCGCGCTGCACGCCGGCGCCCGCGAGGCGCTGTCCATCGCGGCGGCGGCGCGTAAGTCCGACCAGCAACGCAAAGCGGGCGACGTTCCGAACTGATTCGGCTCGTCGCCCGCTAGCACGGACTCCGGTTACCAAGCGTGCATTGGTGGGTTGCGTGGGTGGCCTCGGCGTTTGTGATGCGCTTCGGCTTTTGGCCCTACCCAAAGGGCCGTCGCAGCCGTCCGCTCTTCGCAATTACGCAGGCCCGCAACACTTCTGCCTTTATCGCGGCATGTGCTCCGCGTGGGTGCCGGGATCCGTGCGGGGTAGCCCGGCTTCGGGAGATCGCTCCTTCTCGTCCGAGTCGACCTTGGCCTCACCCGGCTCCGTGGTGCCTTTGTACTCCGTGACGACGGTCACATCAAGGGCCAATTCCGGGCGA
>JBEVHG010000127.1:0-6858 GCA_040511335.1 Mycobacterium sp.
AGAATCCGCCGCTGAGCCGCACCCCCGGCAACAATACGCACCCGTATTACGTCCACGAGGTGCTGGCGGGCTGGGACGGGTGGAGCCTGTCCGCGCCGCGGCCGGGCCGGATGGTGATTCACGACGACGGGCGGCACGGCGACGCGGGCAGCGAGCCTCTGACCGACAAGCCGGAGGTGCGGGACGCCGGACTGCGGGTGCAGTCCACCGCGGAGCCGAAGTCGCTGCCCGCGTTGCGGTACGGCCGCCGCTACTCCTTCCGGGTTGCCGGTGTCGACCTGGCCGGCAATAGCGTGCCGATGGATCCGCTGCCCACCGCGGATCCGCAGCCCGCGGCCGTCGCCGACGCGTCGGCACATCTCGACGCGTTGCGCGCAGAGGCCGCGCAACGCTATCAGGCAGGCTTGCTGGCGGCGCTGAAGGCCAAGGGGCTGGGGCCGCGCGAGCTGGACGGCGACGGGATGCGCGGCGAGATCGAGCGCGCGACGGCATCGGTGGTCGAGAACGCGACATCACTGCGGATGCACCCGCAGTGGGATATCGACCCCAAGCAACTGGCCGCCCTGTTCACCGATTCGGGTGACCCGAACACGGTGAGTTCGCCGCGCCCGCTTCTGCGGTGGGACCCGATCCCGGCCCCGACCCTGGTGCCCCGGGTCGGCTACACACCCGGTGAGTCGTTGCAGCGCATGGTGATCCGCACCGGCCTGACCGGCGCACCCGGGCTGTGCCAGCGCCACATCGTGCCGCCCAAGGGCAGCCAGCTCGAGGCCGAGCAGGACGGCCGGTTCGACGCCCTGATGCGCATCGGCAACCGCGTCCGCGCCTACGCGACCGCGCTCAAGGAGCGCGGCAACCTGTTCCACACCCGGATTCAGGATCTGAACTCGCCGACCGGAACCATTGCGCAACCGGGCATCTCGCTGCTGGCCGCGCCGAACGCCACCGGCCTGAAGACGCTCGAGGCGATTCAGGACCCGGAGGTGCAGCCGGCCGAGGGCCAGTACATCGTCCACGACGTGGACAACCTGGTGCTGCCGTATCTGCCCGATCCGTTCGCCGACGGTGTCGCGCTGGTGTTCTACGAAGCCGGCGCCGATCACCGGCTCGCCAATCCGCGGGTGCTGCAGTCCGTCGTGGTGAAGTTCGCCGGCCAGTGGCCCGAGCTGCAGCCGCTTCGGCTGGTGGTCCACCACGCGCCGCGGCTGGACGCCCGCCAGGTGGGCAACGTCATTCACGTCGGCCTGCCGCCCGGCGAGCAGGTCGCGGTCGCCTTCTCCAGCACGCTGGACGCCGAACACCTGGAGAAGATGGCGCTGTGGCGGTTCCATCCGGTGCACGACCCCAATGTGCCCGAGGCGGACCGGCGAACCCTCGCGCGTGCGGCCCGCGACGGCTGGCTGTGGTGGCTGACCCCCGACGAGGACCTGCGGTTGGTGCACGCCACCGCGCGGCCCGCGATCGCGCCGGGAATCACCCGGCTGATCGCCGAGCCCCGCAACCCGAACGTCGTGACCGCCAACCTCGACGGTGTCATCGACGTGCACGGCGCCAGCACCGAAAAGGTCGAGCTGCGGGCGCACTGGGACGACATCATCGACGACCCCGACACCGACGGCCCCGTGGTCCGCGGCACCAAGGAGATCGTGGTGGACCACCGGATCGAGGCACACGAACGCTTCTCGTTGCTGACGCTGCAACAGCAGGCCGAGGTCGTCGGCGACCGCATGTCCGAGGTACCCATCCGCACCGCCATCCACAACCTGCCGGACACCAAGGCGCGCAACGTGTTCTACCGTTTACACGGTTCGTCGCGGTTCCGCGAGTTCTTCCTGCCCCACGAGCTGCCGGGTCCCGACGACGAGGCGTCGGCAGGCAACGAGGTAGCGGTGAAGATCCCGAGTTCGGCGGCCCCGGCGCCACCGGTGGTGCGCGACGTGATCCCGATGTTCATGTGGGAGCAGACCACCGAGCCCGAGCACCCGTTCGCGATCCGGCGCATCCGGCGCAGCGGTGTCCGCATCTGGCTGGACCGGCCGTGGTTCTCCAGCGGCGAGGGCGAGATGCTCGCGATCCTGACCACCGGAGACCCCGCACTCGTCAAGGACAAGGACGAAACGGTCAGCCTGTGGGCCCGCGACCCCATCCTGGCCGGGCCGAAGATGGCGAACTCCTATCAGGTGCCGGTGCTTTCGGCCTGGCTGCAGCGGGCGGTGCAGTTGACGCTCAGCCCGCTCGACGAGCCCGGCCGCCCGCTGTTTCACGTCGTCAAGGAACGCAAGTCGGACAAACCGGAGGACAAGGACAACGTCGTCAACGCCTACGTGTTCCGGCCGGAGTTCCATCGCGAACGCAAGCGTTGGTTCGTCGACGCGATCTTCGACTCGGCCAACGCGATCTGGCCGTTCCTGCGGCTGTCGGTCGCGCGGTATCAGCCCAACTCGATACCTAACATGGCGTTCTCGGAGGTGGTGGCGACGGATTTCGTGCAGCTGCCGCCGGAACGCATCGGCACGCTGAGCCGGCCGGACTCGGGCGAGGTGCGCGTCACGGTGACCGGCGTGACCGCCCTGACCAATGCCGCCGGCGTCCAGGGCCCGTTGGACCGGGCGAAACTGCGCGAACTGCTGCCCAAGTCGCGACGGGTGCTGGCAACCCTGCAGGCGCGAAACGCCCAGTCCGGCTCCGACATCGACTGGGTCGACGTCAAGCAGGCGACCTGCGAGCTGGCCGGCGTGGACGCCGACACCTTCGAGGCGACCTGGACCGCGGCGCTGCCGGTGGACCCGGCGCAACAGCTGCTGACGCCCGGCACTTCGGATGACCTGCGCGTGCAGGTCGAGGAGTACGAGGTGTTGGCCGCCGATCCCGCCCCCGGCGAGCAGAATCCCACTACCACAGAGCGATTGGTCTACGCCGATCACTTCTCGCTGTAACAACACAAGGAATGGAGTTCAACATGTCACTTCAAGCTGGTTCCCAGGGCAAGGCCGTCGCCGATGTGCAGCAGGCGCTCGGGCGGCATGGTTTCGTCGCTGCCGACCGTGCCGGCGTGTTCAGCGGCAACACCGCGGACGCGGTGCGCGCATTCCAGACCAAGCGCGGGCTGCCGGCCACGGGTGTGGTCGACCAGGTGACCTGGCGCGCGCTGGGTCTGCGCGGGTCAGTACCTCGTCCGGTGCCGATCGACTGAAGCGACACGGCGCCGGACAAGGAGTGAGAAATGGCGTTACAGAGTGCCCGGTTCTCGGGCGACCCGGTTCTAGGGCGGTGCCTGGCGGGCAGTCACCGGATGTTCGCGCCGGAGGAGAACCTGTCGGTGATGCGGGTCCAGGAGGCGCTGCGCCGGCTCGACTTCGACCCCGGTGGGCTGGACGGGATCTTCGGGGCTGCGACCGGCGCGGCGGTGAGCAGCTTCAAGGAGGCGCACGGCCTGTCACCATCGGATCCGGTTGTGGGGGTGGGTACCTCGGGCAAGCTCGACAGCTTGCTGCTGCACAACCCACCGCATCTGGATCCCGACTTCGGCGAGGTCGCCGGCTTCGTCGCCGCACACGTGGTCGAGCCGTTCATGGGTTTCGCGCTCGCTCCGCTGATCAGTTCGCCGCTTAACTCCATGCGCCACAACGTGGGACGGTCGATGCTGAACGCGCTTGGCTCCGGCCACTGCCTGGGCATGGTGGCGGGCAGTCGGGCAAATGATCTGCAGGACCCCCGGATTCCCGCCGATGTCAAGGCAGAACTTGCCAACCTCGGGCCCGCATCGGGCCAAGTCACCACCTTCGTCGGCACCGACGGTGCCGAGCACATCGTGATGGTCATCGACGACCTGACCATCCGCGGCCGACGGTTCCTCGTGCACCGTCCGACCCTGCGCAAGGTGAAGATCGATCTGCGTAGCACGCTGTGCCACGAGTTGACCCACATCCGCAACTCCGGCCTGGGGCTGGACAACACGCCGGATTTCGATACCGACACCTTCCTCGATCCCAATCTGGCCGCGACCATGACCAACGCATCGGGTCGTCAGACCGCGCGGGTCTTCGCGCAGTTTGCGCACGAGATGAACGCACGCCACGTCGACTGGATCATCGACCGGGAGCTCGCCGGCGACCCGTTCGCCGCGCAATTTCTCGAGCCGGTCGCATTGTCGGAGGCCGCCCATTTCTACTTCGCGGAGAGCGACCGCGAGTTCTACTTCCAGGACAACGGCTATATCGGCGCCATTCTGGCCCGCGGTCACGAGGCGACCTACAACCAGATGGGGCTGTGGCTGCGCCAGTGCGCGAAGATGACCTTCAGCAGCGACCCCGATGCGCAGCAGATCAGCGCACAACTGTTCTCCGATGCCGCCGACTCGGCGGAGTTCACCGCTATCAACCCCGGCCTGCCCCGGCCACCCGGTAACGGCCTCTTTCCGCTATCGCAGGACTTTCAATAAGCCCGGTCGAGTATTTGCACTACTCGCGAAAACCAGGCGGCGTCGGTGGGACCATTTTCTTGGAGGTCCAGATCATGACGGACACAATTGCACAAACGATCGCAGTACGGGGGTTGCATGTGGTCGTCGGCGTTCTTGTGGCGGCGACGCCATGGGCGGTGTCGTGTAGCGGTCAGACGCCGCTGCCGCCGGACCCGCCGTCGGTGAATCCGGGCGGGGGACCCGTGGAGGGACCCGGACCGCGGCCGCAGCCTCCGCCAACGTTTGTCGAGGGCCCGCATCCGCCGGCGGAGTTTTCTCCACCGCCAACGACCACCACGTCATCGGAGACGACGACGGCTCCGGTGCCGACGCGTGAACTTGCGCCGCCACAATGAGATCCACCTGGGGAGCTCATTTGGCCCGCGGCGTTCTCATCGCCGCGACGCCGGTGGCAGTGGCGTGTGGTGGCGATGGTCCGCTGCCGGCCTTCTCAGTGCCGCCGACCATTTCGGCCCCCTCGGCACCCATGCCGCCCGGACAGCCCGGAGGGGAGATCTCGGCTCCGGCCGAGACACCGCCCGAATTCGTCCCGGGACCGCAACCGACAGAGCCCGATGCGCCGGTCGTCGTGCCAACGACACTGACCATGACGCCGACCGAACCGCCTCCCCCTTCGCCGGAGCCGGAACCGACCTGGCCCTTGCCGACACCATTCCCGACGGCAGGTTCCGACGGTGGGTGACAACGGCGGTGGTTCGACCCCGCAATTTCACCGGTGGATCGGCATCGTCGGCCTGTTTATCGCGCCGACCACCATCATCACTTCGGTGTGCGTGTACTTCGGATTGGTGTCCACCCGCAAGTTCTACTCCTACTTCGGGATCGACTCCAACGCAATAGGATTCACTACCAGCGACCACGTGATGAAGAGCATCAGCGTGCTCTTCGCTCCGATTCTGGTGCTAATGATCGGGTGGGCGGCGCTGCTGTGGGCGGGTGAGTATGTACGCCGGTTGGCCAAGGCCGGACAGCAGACCGGCCTCATTCGTGGTTTGGGTTGGACCGCGATCGTCGTTGGGGGGTTGGGCGTGCTGAGAGGGGTTGTCGGCGTGCTTCTCCCCAAATTCGCGCTGATCCGTAGCCCGTTGCTGACCCCGCTGGCGCTTGGCCTGGGCACCCTGTTGGTCGTCATCGGCTGCTGGCTGTTGGCCACCTCGCGAACGGAATCGGCGCCGCGACCATTCGCTGCAGCCGAACGGGCCAGTTTGTTCGTCGCCGCCGCCATGATGTTAATGGCGCTGTTCTGGCTGACGAACATCTTCGCCACCCTGTATGGCGAGCACGAAGCCAAGTCGACGGCGGCCAAGCTGTGGGCCAGGGAGACCGGCGTTGTCGTGGACACCACCGACCGGCTCAACCTGCCCGCCAACCTCATTGTGGAAACGCCCCTGACATCCGGTGTGGGTGACGCGTCGCCGCAGACCGATGCGTCAGAGGCGGTCACGTATCGGTACAAGTGCTTCCGTTCGCTGGCGGTTCATAAGGACCAGTGGGTCCTGGTCCCCGCGAAATGGACGCCCCAATACGGATACGCGGTCATAGTGACCGACGATTCCTCGAGCCGGATCTCGGTCACCCGACTCCAGGGCATTGCCCGTACCGGCGCCGCCAACTGGGATGCGTCGAACCGTCCTGGCGGCTGGCAGTGCCCCGAAGTGGCGCCGCGATCTGCGTATGGGCCCGCGCCGAATTCGAGTAAGTGATCACTCGCGACCGGCCGGCGGCCGCACCTCACGATTGACGTGACATCAATCGCTTCAGAAAGGAGCGGACCATGGCAGCTCTCCCGCCGCGCGTGGCGGTACGGAGTCCACGACCGTTCGACATCGTCGGCGACCATTTCGTGCTGTGCGGCCTCGGACAGGCCAACGAGGGGGTGGTCGGCACCGCCACCCTGAAGGACAAGAACGGCAACGTGCTGGCCGAGGTGTCGCCAATGTTCGTGCCGCAGAGTGGATTCCTCTTCACGCTGTTCGACTTCCCCGTGGCCGTGGGCGCACCTCTGATCCCGGAAGGCGTGCTGACTGTTGACGCCGACAATCCAAGTGGATTGCCGGAGAACGACTTCCGCGTCACGGTGCCGCTGACCTTCGGGCGAGCGCTACTCGGCGCGTCGTATGCCGGGTTCCGGGCGCACAAGGTGGTCGCCGGCGACACCCTGTCCGGTATGGCGCAGGACAATTACGGCGACGCCAACCTGTGGCCGCGGCTGTTCATCGCCAACCGTGACACCATCAACGACCCGGATCTGATCTTGGTCGGGCAGGTGCTGCGGATTCCGTTCGAAGGTGCCTAGCTTGCTCGGCTCGCCGTCGGAGAGGCATGCGACCTGTCTCGAAAGCGGTACCGCATTGGTACCACATTCTGAACCTCGT